>JBAVFD010000112.1:0-13567 GCA_049588075.1 Thiobacillus sp. | reverse complement strand
CAGCAACTGCTACCCTGGCTGGGTGAGGCCAAACTCGCCAGCCGGCTCTCCGCGCAGCAGGTCAAGTTCAATCCGCTCACCCTCGAAGCCACCGTGACCGGCCTCAAGCTGGCCGAACGGAACGGCGCACCGCTGGCCAGTTTCGACCGGCTCTACGTCAATCTCGACACCACCGGTCTGTTTCGTTGGGCCTGGCGGATCCAGGACATCCAGCTCGACAAGCCACGCGCCACGGTGCTGGTGCGTTCGGGCGGGCGGCTCAACTGGCAGGACCTGATCGACAAGGTGAACGAAGACAAGGAGCCGCCTTCGGACACGATTGCACGCGTGCTGGTCGAGCATATCCGCGTGGCGGGCGGCGACATCGATTACACCGATGCCAACCGCGTCGGCCAGCCGTTCAAGGTGGTGCTGGCGCCGCTCACCTGCAGCGAGGGCACGTCCTTGACGGTCTTGTCGCGCACCCCGGCCTGACTTCGAACCCCTGCCTGGTCTTTAACCATGGCAAAGCGGTAGTTCAGCCCCGCCGCAAGCACGCCGGAGGGCAACTCGAAATTGCGCGGACTTTTGATCACGCGCAGCAGATTGCCCAGGCGCACACCTTCCAGCCCGATCTGGCCGGCGGATGCCACCGGGTTCAAACCGACGTCGCCTTTCCATTTGAGCGTGCCGCCCTGTTCCGGCAGCCTGGCGGCGACCAGGTAATCGCCGCGATCCTCGGGCAGGGTGGACAGGCCGTCAAGTTCGACGCCGAGCGGCGCGAGCACCACCCTGAACGGCTGGCCGACGCGGTTGGCGTCGGTGTAATCGATGTCGCCGCCGGCAACGCGGATATGGCCGACCAGCACGCGTGCCATCGTGTCCGAGGGCGGCTCCTTGTCTTCGTTCACCCTGTCGATCAGGTCCTGCCAGTTGAGCCGCCCGCCCGAACGCACCAGCACCGTGGCGCGTGGCTTGTCGAGCTGGATGTCCTGAATCCGCCAGGCCCAGCGAAACAGGCCCGTGGCGTCCAGATTGACGTACAGACGGTCGAAATCGGCCAGCGGCGCGCCGTTCTTCTCGGCCAGCTTGAGGCCGGTCACGGTGGCTTCGAGGGTAAGCGGATTGAACTTGACCTGCTGCGCGCTCAACCGGCTGGCGAGCTTGTGCTCACCCACCCAGGGCAACAGCTTTTGCGCCAGCGGGTTGACCAGAAAAAAACCGGCAAACAGGTATGCGCCAAACAGCCCGGCGGCGATCAAAAACGGCAAGCTCAATGCAATTTTGACGACACGGCCCCACATACCGTTTTCTCCCTGTTTTTATCCGCGACGAAGAAACGCCTTGTCCTTACTTCATGCGTCTTCGCGATCCTTCGTGGATTAATCCGTTTTTTGCATCACCTCGCGGATCACCCGGAATATCTCGCGGAAAGCCCGGGGCGGCTTGTTGCGCGCCGCCTCGTCGCGCGCATTGCGAATCAGTTGCCGCAAATGGGTGGCATCGGCTTCCGGATGCGCGTTCAGGAACAGCGTCAGCGCTTCGTTCTCGGCGATGAGTTTGTCGCGCCACTTTTCGGCCTGGTGCAGCCTGGCGTTTTCCGCCGCCGACACGCCGTTGAACACATCCAGCTGCGCCTGGATCGGCGCCGGGTCGATGCCGCGCATCAGCTTGCCGATGTATTGCTTTTGCCGCCGCAGCGCGCCGTTCTGGGTGATCTTGCGGCAGTCGGCCACGGCCATGCGCAGATTTTCCGGCAGTTCGATGCGCTTGAATTGCGCGGCGGGCAGCGCGACGAGGGCTTCGCCGAGCGCTTGCAGGGCTTCGACTTCGCGTTTTTGCTGGCTGCGGCTGGGGCCGTCGTACACCTCGTCGGGGTCGAACTCCAGCTCGGCATCGGGATCAATCAGTCGCACAGTGGGGCTTTCGGTTGCTGTTATGATCGTCATTGTAGTTTCTGCCTCCCCAAAACGTATTCGCATCACCCTTCATTTTTTGCGACCCGACATGTCCCGCTCCCAATTCAGCTACACCCGCGACCAGCTCATTGCCCTGTCCCAGACCGTCATCGGGCACGCGATGAAAAGCGGCGCGACCGCCGCCGACACCGAAATCTCCGAGGGCATCGGGCAGAACGTCTCGGTGCGCCAGGGCGAAATCGAAACCATCGAATACAACAAGGACAAGGGCGCCGGGGTGACGGTCTACGTCGGCCAGCGGCGCGGCCACGCCTCGACCTCGGACTTGTCCGAAGCCGCGCTGAAAAGCGCAGTTGACAAGGCGCTGACGATCGCCCGCTACACCGCCGAAGACGACTGCGCCGGTTTGCCGGACGCCGACAGGCTGGCGACCCATGTGCCCGACCTCGACCTCTACCACCCCTGGGCGCTGACGGTGGAAGAAGCCGCCGCGCGCGCGCAGGCGTGCGAAGCCGCCGCTCTGGCGGTCGACAAGCGGCTGACCAATTCCGAAGGCGCGGGCGTCTCCACCCACACCTCGCACTTCATCTTTGCCAACAGCCTCGGCTTCTGCAACGGCTACGCCGGCTCGCGCCACGGCATCTCGGTCGCGGTGATCGGCGAAGACTCCGGCGGCATGCAGCGCGACTACTGGTACAGCAGCGCGCGCGACGGCAACGACCTCGACGCCCCCGAAATAGTCGGCCGCATCGCCGGCGAGCGCACCGTACGGCGGCTGAACGGCCGCAAGCTCGACACCCGCACCTGCCCCGTGCTGTTCGAAGCGCAGGTCGCCACCGGCCTCATCGGCAACTACGTCGCCGCCGTGTCGGGCAGCAGCCTGTATCGCAAATCCTCGTTCCTGCTCGACAGTCTCGGCAAAACCGTGTTCGCGCCGCATATCAGCATCCGCGAACAGCCCCTGCTGCGCGGCGGCCTCGGCAGCGCGCCGTTCGACAGCGAAGGCGTCGCCTGCATCGAACGCGACGTGGTGAAAAACGGCGTGGCCGAAGGCTATTTCCTCTCCACCTATTCGGCGAAGAAACTCGGGATGACGACTACCGGCAACGCCGGCGGCAGCCACAACCTGATCGTCTCGCACGGCGACCTCGACCTCGCCGGGTTGCTGCGCGAAATGGGCAGCGGCCTGTTCGTCACCGAACTGCTCGGCCACGGCGCCAACATGGTCACCGGCGATTACTCGCGCGGCGCGGCGGGTTTCTGGGTCGAAAACGGCGAGATTCAATACCCGGTCGAGGAAATCACCATCGCCGGCAATCTGGCCGAGATGTTCAAGGGCATTGTCGCGATTGGCAGCGACATCGAACGGCGCGGCAGCAAGCAGGTGGGGTCGATTCTGATCGACCGGATGACGCTGGCGGGGAATTAAGTCTATCCGCGTGGTGCCGACACGGTTATCCACCCAGACAGTCAGTAAGGAAGGCGTGGCGCCACATTTCTTTCTGAACAACAACCCGGAATCGACTATTACCGCCCGCCATCGCCATGACCCTGTTCCGCCAAGCACAAACCTTTGCCGACAAGCTCGGCCCCGGTCTGATTACCGGCGCAGCAGACGACGATCCCAGCGGCATCGCCACCTATTCCCAGGCGGGCGCGCAATATGGTGCGGGGCTGCTCTGGAGCGTGATATTTACCACCCCGCTGATGATCGGCGTGCAGATGATCAGCGCGCGCATCGGCTGGGTCACCGGACAAGGACTGGCGGCCAGCCTGTTGCGGGTGTTTCCGCGCTGGATGGCAAGTGCCCTGATCGGCCTGCTGGTGGTGGCCAACACGCTCAATATCGGAGCAGACATCTCCGCCATGAGCGAGGCTTCTTACCTCATGATCGGCGGTCCCGAGCATGGTCAGGCGATCCTGTTCGGCTTGCTGTGCGCGGTGCTGCCCGTTCTGTTGTCCTATGAACGCATGGTGCGGGTGTTCAAGTGGCTGACCCTGGCGCTGCTTGCCTATGTGGCCGTCATCCTTGCCCTGCACACCCGCTGGAACAGCGTACTGCCCGGCACGCTCTGGCCCAACCTGCACAGCGGCAAGTCATACTGGATGATGGTCGTGGCGGTGCTGGGCACGACCATCAGCCCCTATCTGTTTTTCTGGCAGGCCACCCAGGAAGCCGAAATACGCCAACGCCTGTCGCACACGGATACGGGCGATCCCGGCATAGCCTTCATGCGCGAACATCTCTACCGCATCAAGCTGGATACGACGTTCGGCATGGGTTTTTCCAACTTCATCGCGTTTTGCATCATGCTGGCCACTGCACTGACGCTCAATCAGCACGGCATCACGGACATCCAGACCACCCGTCAGGCCGCCGAGGCGCTCAGGCCCATTGCAGGCGATTTTGCATTCCTGATGTTCTCGCTCGGCATTATCGGCACCGGCATGCTGGCCGTACCTGTGCTGGCGGGCTCTGCTGCCTACGCGGTGGCAGACCTGTTCAAATGGCGCGCCGGACTGGATCACCGGCTGACCGAAGCGCGAGGATTTTACGGCGTGCTGATCGCCGCCACGATGATTGGTACCCTGCTGGATTTCGCCCCTGTCGGGGCCATCCAGGCGCTGATCTGGAGCGCCATCGCCAACGGCATCATCGCCGTTCCCATCATGGTGGCGATGATGGTGATGGCCACCCGGCAGGATGTATTGGGTCAGTTCGTCCTTACCCGGCGCCATCGGGCGCTGGGCTGGCTGGCGACCGCGACCATGGCAATCGCCGTAATGGGCATGGGATGGGACTTCATTCCCAGGTAGCGTGCATGGAAAAACCTGATCCTGGCCATAAGGGGGTTGCTCCAGAGAGCCTGGATTACCGCCCATGATTGCGGGAGGCCATCATAATGAATGCCCTCCACCCGGCAAACTGCTGACATGCAATTGATTCAACGTTCCCTCTTCGCGCTGTTCGCCCTCATCCTGCTCGCCGCGTGCGACCGCGGGCCGACGCTGTCCAAACTCGATTCTCACGACGTCATCCTCGCCTTTGGCGACAGCCTCACTTACGGCACCGGGGCCGAGCGCGACGAGGCGTATCCGGCCAGGCTCGAACTGTTGGCCCATCACGCCGTGGTGAACGCGGGCGTACCGGGCGAAACCACGACCGCGGGCTTGCAGCGCCTGCCCGCGCTGCTGGCCGAACACCATCCCCGGCTGGTGCTGCTGTGCCTGGGCGGCAACGACATGTTGCGGCGATTGCCTGCGGGCGAAACCGAAAACAATCTGCGCCTGATGCTGCAGACGCTGCGCAAGAGCGGCACTCAGGTGGTGCTGATCGGGGTGCCCGAGCCCAGGATCTTCGGTGGTGCGCCGGCTTTCTACGCGCAGCTCGCGGACGACTTCAAGCTGCCTTACGACGGCGACATCCTCAATGCCGTATTGAAGGACAATGCCCTCAAATCCGACCCCGTCCACCCCAACGCGGCGGGTTACGAGGCCATCGCCCGGCGGCTCGCAACCCTCCTGAAGGAATCCGGCGCACTGTGAACACCCTCCTCGCCCTGTCGCGCGTCATCGACGCGCTCACCGAACGCATCGGCCGCCTCGTGATCTGGCTGGTGCTGGTCGCCACGCTGGTTTCGGCGGGCAATGCGCTCGCACGTTGGGCGCTGGGCACAAGCTCGAACGCCTGGCTGGAGATTCAGTGGTATCTGTTCGGCGCGGTATTTTTGCTGGCGGCGGGCTACACGCTGAAGCACAACGGCCATGTGCGGATCGACATTTTCTACGGGCGGCTGGGCGCCAGGGGTCGGGCGGTGATCGACCTGATCGGCGGGCTGTTTTTCCTGCTGCCGATGGCGGGTCTGCTGGCCTGGCTGGCGTGGCCGATGTTCATGGACGCGTGGACCACCCATGAAATGTCGCCCGATGCGGGCGGGCTGGCGCGCTGGCCGGTGAAGCTGCTGTTGCCCGTCGGCTTCGGTCTGCTCGCGCTGCAGGGCGTCGCCGAAATCATCAAGCGCATCGGCGTGCTGACCGGCGCGCTGGTGCTGGAACAAGAAACCCCGGCGGAGGAAGTCTGATGGAAGCCGGTCTGCTGCAGAACCTGGCGCCCTTCATGTTCCTCGGCTTGGTGGCGTTTCTGCTGCTGGGTTATCCGGTGGCGTTTTCCCTCGCCGCCAATGGCCTGCTGTTCGCCGGAATCGGGCTGGCCAGCGGACTGTTCGATTTCTCGCTGCTCTCGGCGCTGCCCGAGCGCGTCTACGGCATCGTCGCCAACCCCACCCTGCTGGCGATCCCATTCTTCGCCTTGATGGGACTGATCCTCGAACGCTCGGGCATGGCCGAAGACCTGCTCGACACCATCGGCCAGCTGTTCGGCGCGGTGCGCGGCGGACTGGCCTACGCGGTGGTTCTGGTCGGCGCGCTGCTCGCCGCCACCACCGGCGTGGTCGCCGCTTCGGTCATTGCGATGGGGCTGATTTCGCTGCCGGTGATGCTGCGCTACGGCTACGACAAACGGCTGGCCTCGGGCGTGATCGCCGCGTCGGGCACGCTGGCACAGATCATTCCGCCTTCCTTGGTGCTGATCGTGCTGGCGGATCAGCTCGGCGCATCGGTCGGCGACATGTACAAGGGCGCGCTGCTGCCGGGACTCGCGCTGGTCGGCCTGTATCTGCTGTATGTGTTCGGGGTCACCCTGGTCAAACCCGCCGCCGCGCCCGCAATGCCCGCCAGCGCGCGCACCCTCACCGGGTCGGCGCTGGCGTGGCGCGTGCTCACCACCCTGGTGCCGCCGCTGGTGCTGATCTTCCTCGTGCTCGGCACCATCTTCCTCGGCATCGCCACCCCGACCGAAGGCGGCGCGATGGGCGCGGCGGGCGCGCTGCTGCTGGCACTGGTTCGCGGGCGGCTGACCCGGCTGCAACTGACGCAGGCGGTGGACAGCACCACCAAGCTCACCACCTTCGTCGTTTTCATCCTCATCGGCTCGACGATTTTCACCTTGGTGTTTCGCGGCCTGAACGGCGACCTGTGGGTCGAACACCTGTTCAACCAGTTGCCCGGCGGCGTGCTCGGCTTCCTCGTCGCGGTCAACCTGATGGTGTTCGTGCTGGCGTTCTTCCTCGACTTTTTCGAGATCGCCTTCATCGCCGTGCCGCTGCTGGCGCCGGTCGCCCACAAACTCGGCATCGACCCGATCTGGTTCGGCGTGATGCTCGCGGTCAACATGCAGACCGCGTTCATGCATCCGCCGTTCGGTTTCGCGCTGTTTTACCTGAAGAGCGTTGCGCCCAAATCCATCCGCACCAGCGACATCTACTGGGGCGCGATTCCCTTCCTGGTCATACAACTCTTGATGGTCGCCGCCGTGCTCGCCTTCCCCGCCATCGTGCTGGTTGACGCCCCGCCCGACGCCAGCAGCGTCACTGAAATCCCGATCGAGGTCGATCCGGCAGCCGGGTATCTCCCTGCCGAATGGCGCTGAGGTAAAATCCCGACTCTTTTACTCGGGAAATATCATGTCTGAACTCATCATCGAAGACCTCGTGGTCGGCACCGGCGACACCGCGACCGCAGGCCAGACCGTGGTCGTGCATTACACCGGCTGGCTCACCAACGGCACCAAGTTCGACTCCAGCGTCGACCGCAACGACCCCTTCGACTTCAAGCTCGGCGCGGGTCGCGTCATCGCCGGCTGGGATCAGGGCGTGGCCGGGATGAAGGTCGGCGGCAAGCGCAAGCTCACCATCCCGCCGCAGCTGGGCTACGGCGAACGCGGCGCGGGCGGGGTGATTCCGCCCAACGCGACGCTGGTGTTCGACGTGGAACTGCTGGCAGTACGCTGAGTCGAACTCACGACCTCGACATTCCACAAGGCGGACAGGAGGCCAGGCGGGGAATACCCCACTTGTCCTCCTGTCCTTTTTGTTCCGCCTGACCGGTAAAATCGCCCCATGACAGCTGCCCTGTTCTCCCATCGCAAACACTGGGCCGCCCGCTTCGGCACCGCCCCCTTCCTGCCGATGTCGCGCGCCGAGATGGCCGCGCTCGGCTGGGATGCGTGCGATGTGATCCTGGTGACGGGCGACGCCTACATCGACCATCCCAGCTTCGGCATGGCGCTGGTCGGACGGCTGCTGGAAGCGCAGGGCTACCGCGTCGGCATCATCAGCCAGCCCGACTGGCATTCGGCCGAGGCCTTCCGCGCGCTCGGCCAGCCCACGCTGTATTTCGGCGTGACGGCAGGCAACATGGATTCGATGGTCAACCGCTACACGTCGGACCGCAAGATCCGCTCCGACGACGCCTACACGCCCAACGCCGCGCCCAACAAGCGCCCCGACCGCGCCGTCACCGTGTATGCGCAGCGCTGCCGCGAGGCCTTTCCCGGCACCCCGGTCATCATCGGCTCGATCGAGGCGTCCTTGCGCCGCATCGCGCACTACGACTACTGGTCCGACACCGTGCGCCGCTCGGTGCTGCCGGATTCCAAGGCCGACCTGCTGATTTTCGGCAACGCCGAGCGCGCCTTGCTGGACGTCACCCATCGCCTCGCCAGGGGCGAGAAGATCGGCGACATCCGCGACGTGCGCGGCACCGGCTTCATGGTGGCGCACGACTGGAAGCCGCCCACGCCGGAGGCGGGAATCGAAGGCGGCTCGAACTGGATCGAAGTGCTGTCGACCGAACTCGACACCCCCGGCGCCATCGACGCCCACGTCGACCCCTACGCCATGACGCCGGACGGCCCCACCGCGCAGACGCCCGAAGGCACCGCTTTAATTAAAACCGCGCCCGTCCGCATCGTGCCCAGGGCCGAACGCCTCGCGGCAAAGCAGGAGGTCCGCGAGCGCACGGTGATCCGCCTGCCCGACTACGACCAGGTGAAGAACAATCCGACGCTGTACGCGCACGCCTCGCGCGTGTTCCACCTCGAATCCAATCCCGGCAATGCGCGCGCGATGCGCCAGGCGCACGGCGAACGCGACGTCTGGCTGAATCCGCCACCGATCCCGCTCACCACGCCGGAAATGGATGCGGTGTACGACCTGCCCTACGCGCGCGCGCCGCACCCGAGCTACGGCGAGGCCAAGATTCCGGCGTGGGAGATGATCCGCTTCTCGGTCAACATCATGCGCGGCTGCTTCGGCGGCTGCACCTTCTGCTCGATCACCGAGCACGAAGGCCGCATCATCCAGAGCCGCTCGGAGGATTCGGTCATCAAGGAAATCGAAGCCATCCGCGACAAGACGCCCGGCTTCACCGGCGTCATTTCCGACCTCGGCGGCCCCACCGCCAACATGTACCGCATGGCGTGCAAGTCCAAGAAGATCGAGCACGCCTGCCGGCGGCTGTCCTGCGTATTTCCCGACATCTGCGACAACCTCAACACCGACCACACACCGCTGATCCACATGTACCGCCGCGCCCGTGCGCTGCCCGGCATCAAGAAGATCCTCATCAGTTCGGGGCTGCGCTACGACCTCGCGGTGCGCTCGCCCGAATACGTGAAGGAACTGGTGCAGCATCACGTCGGCGGCTATCTGAAGATCGCGCCGGAGCACACCGAGGCCGGCCCGCTGTCGAAGATGATGAAGCCCGGCATGGGTGCCTACGACCGTTTCAAGGAAATGTTCGAGGCGGCGTCGAAGGCGGTCGGCAAGAAGCAGTACCTGATTCCCTACTTCATCGCCGCCCACCCCGGCACCACCGACGAGGACATGCTCAACCTGGCGCTGTGGCTGAAGAAGCACGACTTCCGCCTCGACCAGGTGCAGACCTTTTTGCCGACACCGATGGCGCTGGCGACGGCGATGTACCACACCGAAAAGAATCCGCTGAAGAAGGTGCTCGGCGGCAAGGCCGAGGCGGTGTCCGTCGTCAAGCAGGGCCGCACGCGGCGGCTGCACAAGGCCTTTTTGCGCTATCACGACCCGGAAAACTGGCCGCTCCTGCGCGAGGCGCTCAAGGAAATGGGGCGCGCGGATTTGATCGGCAACAGCAAAAAACACCTGATCCCGCTGTTCCAGCCGGCCGGCACCGGCAAGCGCCCCGAAGGCGCGAGAATCCTGCGCGACGTTCCGGTCAAGGGTGAGCCGCGTGTGGCGCCGCCCACGCGCGGCCGTCCGCCGCAAGTACCTAAGCATCCATTGAGCCAGCGACGTGGCGGCGGGAAAAGCCGTCCATGACCGAGCGCGAGATTCTCCGTGCCAAGCTCAACCTGGAAACCGCCCAGCTCGGCTGGCCGGAGCTCGAGCGCCATTTCGCGCGCGGCGACGTCATCAAGGTCGCCATTGGCGTGGACCTGATCGATGCCGCGCTGCTCATTGCCGAAAACAACGCAGCCGAAGCGCAGATCTGGCTGACCGATGGCCGCATCGCCCGTGCCGCAATGAAGGACGCCGAGGACTGGCACGCACGCCAGCCGACGTTCTGGGCGGTGGTGGTGGCTCCGTGGGTGCTGGTGCAGGAAGCGCTGAAGCAACTGGATTCGGAGTGAAAAGGTCCGGAATCCGGTTCTGAGCGCACGCCGTCCCGAAGCTCAAGTCCCGCCGTCAACATCATGAATGAAATGCCGGCGGGGGATTCGACATGAAAACAGCATCAGTTTTTCCCGAAACTACCGATACATCGCTGTGGTGGATCAAGACAACAACCAATCAATCCAGGGGAAGGACGTATGCGGGAAAAAGTTATCAAGCTGTTGATGGCCTGCTCGATTGAATCAGGCGCTGCCATCGAACAGGCTTTGGTCGATCACGGAAACCGTCTGCTTGTCCGCCGTGTTGATGCGGTGCGGGACCTGCGGCATGCGCTGGACACCTTGGACTGGCACCTGATATTCACTGACCTGGCGTTGTCGGATTTTTCCGCGGTTGACCTGGTCAACCTGCTTTCCGAGAAGGCGCTGGATATTCCCCTGGTCGTCGTCAAGGGAACAGGTCCCGAAGAGATTGCCTTGCGCTGCCTTGAATCGGGTGCGGGCCCGTTTGTCCGCTGCAACGAGTCCTACCTGCGCAGCCTTCCCCGCCTGGTCGACACCCTGCTCGAGCGCGCCGAGCAGGACCATGCCCGGCGTCAGCTCGAGAAGAAACTGACAGAAAGCGAGGAGCGCTTTCTCGATGTTTTCGACAACACCAGCGACCTGATCCAGTGCGTTGCGCCGGATGGCTCCATCACCTTCACCAACCGCACATGGAGAAAGGTCATGGGGTATACCGAGCAGGAAGTTCGCTCGCTCAACCTGCTGGACATCCTGCACCCGGACAGCATGATCTGCTGCAGTGACCGTTTCGGACGGTTGATGAACGGTGAAACCCTGAGCTGCATCGAGTTCAAGTTTGTGACCAGGACGGGTGAAGCCGTCCACCTCATGGGAGACTGCGGGTCGATCATCAGGGAAGGCGGCGTGATATCGACGCGTGGGATATTCAAGAACATTACCGATACCGTCAATGTGGAAAATGCGCTGAAGATCACCGAAGCGCGTTACCGGGCCCTGTACGAGAATGCGCCCGACATCTACAGCACCATCAGCGCAAGCGGAGAGTTCCTGTCCATCAATCTGACGGGCGCCCGCATGCTCGGATATGAGGCCAATGAGCTGATAGGCGAGTCTGCTGCAAAGGTGATCCACCCCGAGGATCAGCGCGCAGTATTCGCTTGCGTTGAAAAGCTGTTCGCCGACCCGGAAGCGAAACTCGATATCGAATACCGAAAAGTCAGAAAGGACGGTTCGATATTCTGGGTGCACCAGCGCGCCGTCCTGGAGCCGGGTTCGGCGGCGCAGCGGCTGCTGATCATCTGCCGTGACATTACTGAAAAGCGCTGCCTGGAAGACAAGCTTGCGCATCAGGCATCCCACGATGGGCTGACCAACCTGCTCAACCGGCGTGAATTCGAGCGGCGTTTCCAGCAATTGCTGGAAAGGGACTCCGACCCGGCAGACAGGCACTTCCTGTGTTTTCTCGACCTCGATCAGTTCAAAATCATCAACGACAGCTGTGGACATATTGCCGGCGACGAACTGCTGCGCGAGATCGCTGCATTGCTGACAGGACTGGTGCGGTCGCGCGACACCTTGGCACGCATCGGTGGCGATGAATTCGTTGTGCTGATGGAGCACGCATCCCTCGATAAAGCCCTTCTCCTTGCCGAGAAAATCCGGGCGACCATAGAAGAATTCGAATTTCACTGGCGCTCAGCGCGCTTTTCGATCGGGGTGAGCGTCGGCGTCGTTCCGGTTCAAATCGGACAATCCATCACACACCTGCTCCACATGGCCGATATGGCATGCTACACAGCCAAGAAACAGGGCAGGAACCGTATCCATACGGCCCATGCAGAAGGGGTCGTTCCGGACTAGCCAGCCGATCAACGCCCGTCATCGGCATCCCGAATCCGATCCCGGAAACAAAAAGCCCGCCGAAGCGGGCTTTTTTGCGAGCCTGAACCGCTCAGGCAGACAGGCTGTCCCTGACCCGCATCAGCCGCGCACGTGCTTCCGTCGCGACACCATGCACTGCCGTGTTGCTCACCAGCTTGACCATGATGCCGGGGTCGAGGAAAGACACGGTCACCTTGCCGTCCACTTCCTCGCGCACCACGACGTTGCACGGCAGCAGCATGCCCGCATCGGGTTCGGCGCTGATGGCCTGATGCGCGAGCGGCGGGTTGCAGGCGCCGAGGATGCGGTAGGGGCGGCCGTCGACGTTGAGCTTGGCCTTCATGGTGGCCTGCACGTCGATGTCGGTCAGCACGCCGAAGCCTTCGGTTTTGAGTGCGGCGGTGACCTTGTCGACCGCTGCGTTGAAGGGGCCGCTGATCTGGGTGTCGAATCCGTATTCGCTCATGGGTTTGCTCCTGATTTGGGTTGATTCAATGGCGTTATTTTACCCGCTCATCCTGGCCGGGCAGACAAAGACCCCCTGCAACGAACAAATAAATGGAGGATCATCCCTCGCGTTCGGTTCCGCCTGAATTCCCGCCCGGCAACAATCCATCCAGCACCTTCCGCATGTTGCGCCAGTGCGAGCCTTCCCAGTACACGCGCCCGCATCCATCGCACAGACTGAAGCGCTCGTAATGGGCCTGCACCTTGGGCGGCAGGCGATCCAGCACGCTGGCCTTGTCGACCGGGCGCAGCGGCGCGTTGCAATGCAGGCACAGGGTAAACGGCCGCGCGCTGCGCGTGAGGTCGAGCCGCTCGACCATCTCGCGCAACTGCGCCTCCGATTTCAGCGCATGCACATAACAGCCGTGCGACACCGCGCGCCGCTTGAGCAACTCGCGGTCGCGCGTCAGCACAATGCGGCCGTCCCGCTCGGCAATCGCCACGATTTCATCGTCGTCAAAATGGTTGTCGTACAGCGTGTCGAATCCCAGCATGCGCAGCATGTGGGCCAGCCCGCCCAAATGCGCGTCGGCCACGAAACGGGGATTCCGCAAGGGCTGCTCGCGCACCCGCAGTAGCGGCGTCACGTCCATCGCCTCGAAGCGGGGATACACCGCCACCCGGTCGCCGTCCTGCAACAGATGGCTGAAATCCGCCGATTCGCCGTTCACCAGGATCAGTTCCACCTCGGTGTGCGGCACCCCCAGCGCCTCGATCATGTGCTTGGTGGTCGCCGCCTGCGCGCACGGCACGGTGAATTCCTGCTTGCGCC
>JBAVFD010000111.1:0-6210 GCA_049588075.1 Thiobacillus sp. | reverse complement strand
CCCGAGTTCTGGTCGTTCGCGGCTGGATTGCCGTCGGTGCCGCCGCCGCCGCCGTTGCCGGGCGCGCCGCGCGCATAGGAACCATTGGGATACCCCTCTGTCCCCGTATCCTGCAGCACCGGTGCGGTGTTGTAGCCAGTGGCATTGTTCAGATAGCGGGCACGGCCCGCAATCCCTTCGGCTTTCGAGCCATTGGCGTTGTTGGTCGCCAGCGTCCGGTAATCCGTGTTGGCGCCAGCGCCCCCCGCCAGGCTGCGTCCCGCTCCGCCACGAAAGCCCAGGCCTGCAACGTTGATCGCGGTGGTGCCGGACAGCGTCAACGCGTTTGCCACATCCAGCGCGACCACCCCGCCTGTCGTGCCGTCCCATACCGGAGTGGTCACGCTGGATGCGGTGGCGTTGGCAAAGCTCGGGATGCGAATGGCCTGCCAGGTGCTTTGACCGTTGCTGCCCGCGGTGTAGGTGCGGCTGCGGTAGCTGTTGGTCAGGGCGGCGGAAAAGGTCAGCGTGCCGCCGCCGGCACCGACGGAATTGGTGGCCACTACATATTCGTACAATCCGCTGCTGTTGACTGCCGTGGAACCCGCTCCCGAGGCGCTGCCCGAACCGTAGGCGCTGCTGTTGCCGCTGTTGATGTCGGCATCCTGCATCTGGATCAGCAGCACCAGATCGCCGGCATTGATGCTGTTGCCTGCCCCCCCTGTGCGACGGCTTCCCAGCGCGATGGATGTGGCGCCGGCGGCAGGCGAACCGCTGCCGCTCCAGTAGTCGTTGACCACCCCGCTGTACGAGCCTGAAGTCGGCGTGGCAGTCGAGCAGACGAGCGCAGCCTGCGCCGGCTGCGCGGTGACCAGGCACAGCAGAGCAGTGAAAAGCCATTTGAAGGCTGCGGTGCGTGCCTGCGATGCCCCGCATCTGCCAAGCAGGCGCTCAGCAAACCCTGCTTGCAGGATCATGCGGCCAGAGGATGAATTGACAGCGTTTGGCATGGGCTTCATTTCACCTGCACCCTGAATTGCAGGCTGAAACTGGGGCCGCCTGATCCGGTGTTTGCCGCCATCGTGCCTTTTGGCTTGATGACGATTCTGGCGACGTTCGCGTCGTAGCCGCCGACGCTGACCGGGGTGATCAGAACGTTTGAGGCGTCGTAAAACTCCACGTCATCGGTGGCGCTGCCGAGACTGGTGAACGTATAGGTCAGGCCGCTGGATGGCGTCCCGTTTGCGAACGCAATCGGCCCCGAGCCGCCGCCCAGGTCGCCGACAAACAGTTGCGTGTTGGTCGGGATCGGATCGGCGATAACCAGCGTGTCGCTGTCCACCGTGCCTGCGCCGAAATTGGTTACGATTAGGGTGTAAAGCACGTCCGCGCCCGGGATGTATTTGGGGTTGATCGTACCGTTTACCGGATCGGAGTACACCGCAACACTCTTGAGAATCGTGAGGGCAGGAAACGAGCGCTTGCCGATGACAAACCCCCCAAACCCGCCAGCCTGCGTCATTCCGGTCGCCGTGGTATTCAAGGCATTGGCTGCGCCCATGGCCGGATAGCTCCACGCGCCGCTGTTCTTGCGCGAGATGACGAAAGTGGCGGGGATTGCGCCGCCATCGATATCGCCGGCTACAAAGGTGAATGTGGTGTTGTAGCTGGCAAAGCTCAGGGAACCGCCGGGAGTCAATGTCCAATAGCGGTTCACGCTCTTGGCCGGATCGACACCGGAGAGATTCGCGGTGGTGTCCGCATGGTCGCCCGCATCGGTGCGCGCAGTGAGGCTGCTGTTCGCCAGCGTGGATGAGACGCTCAACATGGCGACGGTCGCAGGCGAGTAAGCTGCCGCGCTGCCGATCGGGAAGGTGCAAGTGGTCGTGCCGGCATTGGTCGGGTAATGCAGGGTCAGATTGCCCTGCACGTAGGTTGTGGCGCCGCCAGCACTGATGCCGGTGGTGCAGTTCGACGTCACTTCCAGGGTATTCGCGCCGGTGCTGAGAATCCCGCTGGTCAGGGTCAGCACGCCGCTCACGGTCGGGCTGCCGGCCAGCGTCGCACCCGAGGCATCGTTCAATATCAGGTTGGCATAGACGCCGTTGCCGGACAGGGTATGGCTGGCCGCTCCGCCGCTCAAGGTGATGCTGCCGGTCGTGGCTGTCTGGGTACCGGTGTTGTTCACATTGCCGTTTACGGTCTGGGTGAATGCGCCGCTGGCCAGGGTCACCCCACTGATGGTCAGGCTTCCACGGGTGATGAAACTGCCTGCCGCGGTCTTGGTGCCGCTGCCGCTCAAGGTGAGATTGCCATAGCCCGGAGCGCCTTCCGCAGCCACGCTCTGGCTGGCGCCGCTGTATGCGACGGTGCTGGTGGCGCCAATGGCGTGGGTCGTGTAGCTGGCAGGGAAGGCGTTGGTGCCGCCGATATCCAGTGTGGCGCCGTTGGCCACCGTGATTGTGCCGCCGGCTGCGGTGCGGTTCGCGGTGAAGGTCGAAAGGTACAGCGTGCCGCTGTTCACGCTGAGGTTGCCCGCCACCGACGTGTTGATCAACAGCGTGGTGTTGCCTGCCCCGGTATTGGCCACGGTCAGGTTGTTGAAGGGGGTCGCCACGCTGCCGCCTATGGACTGGGCTGCCGTTCCATTGAACGTTACCGTGCTGGTGTTGGCAGTGAACGTGCCGCTATTGCTGAAGTTGCCAGCGACCGAGGTGGTGCCGCTACCCGCAGTGTAGGTGCCGTTGATAATGAGGCTGCCGCCGACGTTGGTGGCGGGATTGTTGGTATTGCCTGCCCAGGTGACGCCACTGTTAACCGTCAGGCTGCCCAGCACGTTGATCGTTCCGGCGCCTGGGGTTTTGTTGCCGCTGCCCCCCAGCACCAGATTGGGATAGGTCACGCCTGTTGCGGCCACGGTCTGGTTGCCGGCCCGGTTCAACGTCACGGTCGCGGTCGAATTGCCCAGGGCATTGAAAGTAAAGGTCGCCGAAGCGGCAGAAAAAAGAGTGGCGTTGATGAATTGCAGGTTGGGCGAGCCGGATAATTCGACCTTGCATGCTCCGGTGCACGGGATTGTATTCGTACCGTTCATGTCAAGGTTGTCGAGCAGCCAGGTGCCGGTGCCGGAAAAAGTTGAAGTGACGTTAGCCCCCGCCAGGTAGATGGTGTTGGTGCTCGTCGAGAGCTGCATGTTGATGGTGCCGTTGTTGACAATGTTGCCGCCGATATAGAGATCGGCGCTGCTGCCTGCCAAGGTCGTCAGTGTTCCGTTCACGGTGAGCGACGCCAATACATTGGAGTTGGTGTTCAGGGTGACGGTCTGCCCCAGCGTGATGGTGGCAGTATCGCCCACAGCGGGTACATGGCCACAATTCCATGTTGCGGCAGTATTCCAGTTTCCGGTGGCTTGCGAGACGCATGCAGCAGCATAAGCATTCCCGCCCCACGCGCTCAATCCGATCAGCGGCACCAGCAGAGCAAATATTTTGAAAGGTCTTTTCATGTCCATCATTCAGCAGCAATTGGTCGCGCAGATTTTTCCGTAACGTCAATTGCACAAACGCCATGCACATGAATCGGTTCAGGCACGTCAAGCCCGGCACCTTGTGATTTCCCCGACATCGCGCCACGCCACGCGCGAATGTCCCCTCCGGCAGGTGCACTTGAATCGGCATGGGCAAGCGGCATGTCGAGGCAGGCCATTGCCGGGAGGAATACCAGGCAGACCCGTCGCTCAGTCGACAGGCTGAAGTGAATCTTGTGGGCACTCATGTTTGGTAAGGCAGGACGGTTCATGTCTGCTAGCTATGTTGTCCACTGATGATGAACTCCACCCGCCGGTTGGGCTGCAGGCATTCGATCAGCGCGTGCGAGTCGCGTTGCGCGCGGCATTGCACGATGGGTTGGGACTCGCCGCGACCCGTGGTCTCGATGATGTCGGCGCGAATGCCCCGGCCGACGAGGTAGCGCTTGATCGCTTCGGCGCGCTGCTGCGACAGTTTCTGGTTGGTGCGAGCCGAACCGAGGCGGTCGGTATGACCGCTGAGCTGGATATGTTCCAGCGACTTCCAGGTTTTGAGTTCATCGGCCAGCGCGTCCAGTTTCAGGCGCCCGCCCGGCGCCAGATCGTCGACGCTGGCACGGCCGAAAGCGAACAGGGCATCGGTGCCGAGGCTGCGCTGCTCGACGACGATGCGCGGCGCGGTCGGCGCGTGTTTCTGCGCACAGGCATCGAGTTGGTGCTGCGCCTCAATCGCCAGGTTTTCCGCGATGCGGGCATAGGGTTCGGCCTGGCTCCAGCCGGCCTCCCATTTTTCGTGGCCGGTCCAGACAAGTTGCACTTCGAGTTCGGCTATTTTTTCGCTGGCGCAGGCGAAATCCGGATGCTGTTTCATGGTCGCAACCTGTTGCCACAGATCATCACGCACGCGCTCGCTGGCGTAAGGCTGACGAGTCGCGCTGGCGTCGAAACCGGGCTGGGCATCCAGCTGGGCGAGGATGACGGCTGCTTCATCGGTGGCATCCTGAACGATGCCGCTGCGATCCGGCTCGTAATATTCGTCGAGCGCGAAGTCCAGCCAGGCGCCGGCCTTGGCCAGTGCGTAGGGATTGCCGGTGCGGGAAAATTCGCGCTGCTGCAGGCTGCGCTGCAGGCGTTCGATGGTGGCGAGGTCTGCGGCCGTGGTGGGGCGGTTGTCGGCGTGGGCGACGCTGGCCAGGGCAGACAGGGCCAGCGTGATCGCGACGGCCAATAAATAGTGTGGCGCTTTATGCAAGCCCGTTCGGGCTGAGCTTGTCGAAGCCTCGTCGTGATGCGAGCAGCCCCCTTTCGGCAGGCTCAGGACAGGCTTCGACAAGCCTGTCCTGAGCCTAGTCGAAGGGCTCAGGGCAAACGGGTGCGCCAGCAGGATGTTGTTCATGGTTGCTTGCGGCCAAAGAGTCCGCCCTCCTGGTTATTCAGTCCCAGCGTGTCCTGATCGACTTTGATGCGGATGCTGATGAACGGACCTTGCGTGCGGGTGTCGGCGCTGTTGAAGTCGGCGTCGTTGAAGCCGACGAAATTGTAACCGGCCACAATCCACAGGTTGTTCATCGGGTTGTAGCCAAGCGAGGCGCCGACCGAGGTCTGGCGTACCGCGCTGTTCCACGAATTGAGCAGCGAGGCCTGGGCGCCGACGTCCCAGTCGCGCCCGATGTCGCGGCGGATTTCGCTGCCGAGCAGGCTGGTGAAGCCGGTGTACTGGCTGCTGTCGATGGTGTCGAGCACGTATTTCGCGCCGAATTGCAGCGCGACCTGGGTGTGCTGGCTGGGCATCCAGTTCCAGTTGCTGTTGTTGACCAGCTTGCGTGCGTTCGAGCTGAGGGCGGCCACTTCGGTCAGTTCGTCGATGTAGTCGAGGCGGTTGAGCCAGACCCACTCGCTGTCCCAGGGGCGGGAGGCGTATGACAGGCGCGCATCGAACTTGCGCGAACGCAGCAGCAGAGCGTCCGAGTCGAGGTAGCTGAATCCGGCGGCCAGCACGCGCCCGGCGTCGAGCGTGCGCTGTACGCCGACGAGGAAATTGAGCTTGTTCTCGATGTCGCCGTCGCGCCATTCCAGACGCGTGTTGGCGCCCCATACGGTGTCGTTGTAATTCGCGCCGACGCTGACCGAGGTGTAATCGCCTTCCAGCAGCGAGCCGGAGGCCAGCGGCACGTTGGGGTTGAGCGGTGGGGCAGTGACTTTCAGCGTCTGCGAGTGGCCGATGGCGAAATCGGTTTGCCAGAATTCGTTGATCTGCCATTTCTGTACCAGCCCCAGGTCGGCGTGGATGCGGCCGCTGTCGAGGCTGGCCTGATTGCCGAGCGAGGCGGCCAGTTCGCCGCCGGTCCAGGGCTGCACGCGCATGCCGACGCGGGTCATGTTGGCCGACAGGTTCTCGCCGCGGGCGAACTCCTGCTCGGCGAACAGCAGCGCCTGTTCGGTCAGCTTGTAATCCGCGCCCAGCAGCAGGCGGTCGGGGAAGTCCACGCTTTCCGCGTCGCCCAGGCCGACTTCGGTGGCGGCGCGCAGGGTGAGCCGATGATCGAGCATGTCGTAGGCCATGCCGGCCAGCACCTGCTTGCTTTCCAGGGTCTTGCCGGTCTGGTAGGCGTCGCGGGCGTAGTTGGCGCCGGCATAGGCGGTGAGGTTGTCGCCCAGACGGCTTTCGACCCGGCCTTCCACCACGTTGCGCGTATCGCCGGTCG
>JBAVFD010000110.1:0-7278 GCA_049588075.1 Thiobacillus sp. | reverse complement strand
GCGACCATGGCGTTTTCGCTGTCGTTGATGTGATACACCACTTTTTCTTCCACGGCGGCGGAGGGGGACGCGGTCGCGGTCAGCGGGGCGGCGTGAACCATGGGAGCGGTCGCCAGCAGCAGGGCGGCAAGGATCGGGGTGAGGGTACGTGTCATGATAGGGTCTCCAGGATGGCTCCGAATAAACTGGCTTGATCAATACCAAGCCTGTCTATAAGACGCGCCGGCTGGAACACTTATTCCATTCCAGCCGGTTAATTTTTATGGAATAAATGGACTACCGTCCTCGTCTTACCTACATGACCATGATCAGTCGCTTCCTGTTTGACCCGTTTCGTCCCGGCATCGAAGCGCTGCGCCCGGTGCTTTACCGCATCGCTTATGCCTGGTGCCACGATGCGGCGCTGGCCGACGATCTGGTGCAGGAAACACTGTCCAAGGCCTTGACGCGGCGCGCCCAGTTGCGCAACGAGGCCTCGCTGAAGGCCTGGACGGTGGCGATCTTGAATCATTGCTGGCTCGACCATCTGCGCAGCCGGCGCGACTTCGACGATGTCGAAGACTGGCAAGACGAACTCGAGTCCAGTGCCGATACGCCGGAGGCGAGCTGCAACCGCGAGCAGGTGATCGCCTGTGTGCGGTCGGCGGTGGCGCGCCTGCCACTGGGACAGCGCCAGGTGCTGACGCTGATCGATCTGGAGGAATTCGGTTATGCCGAGGTGGCCGACATTCTCGATATTCCGGTTGGCACGGTGATGAGCCGCCTGTCGCGCGCGCGCGCAGGCCTGAAGATTTTTCTGGATACTGCGATGCAGCAGCCCACGGCGCGGCCGCTGCTGAGGAGGGTGAAATGAACGCTGTGATATCAGACGAAACCCTGAATGCCTTCATCGATGGTGAACTCGACGTGGCTGAGAGCGAGGCGCTGCTCGCCCGGATACGCGAAGACCAGGACGTGGCCCAGCGCGTCTGTACATTGCGCGGACTGCAGAGCATGGTGCGGCTGGCGTACATCGAGCCGCCGGTTGCCGATAACCGGAAATCACGCATCGCGCCCCATCGGCAGTTGATGCAACGCTGCGCCTACGGTTGTCTCGTCCTGCTGGTGGGCCTGAGTGGCGGTTGGGCGCTGCGTGGCCTGGAACCGCGGGTCCTGGCAGCGCTGCCTGCGGCCGTCGCCAGTGGCTATCAGGTGGTGAGCCTGGCGCGCGAGGCTGATCCGAATCGGGTCATGCTGCATCTCGACAGTGCCGCGCCCGCCAAGATGCAGGCGGTGCTGGATCAGGCCGAGCGCCTGCTGGATGAGGCGGAGCAGCAGGGGCGGGCGATGCAGCTCGAGGTCATCGCCAACAGCCGCGGCCTCAATCTGCTGCGTGCGGGCCATAGCCCGTACGCGGAGCGCATGGCCCAGATGAAGCAGCGCCACGCCAATTTGCACTGGGTGGCGTGTGGTCAGTCGATCGCCCGTCTCAGGAAGGATGGCGAACAGGTCATGCTCCTGCCTGACACCCAGACTGCACCGACCGCCATTAACGAAATCGTCACCCGACTCCAGCAAGGCTGGACCTATGTTCGGGTTTGAATGCGCAAAGCGCGACCTGCTGCTGGTGTCACGTCAGGTAGCGCGAAAGCCATGCAATCCGCACATCGTCGCGCGGTCCAGCCGCGATTTCACGTGAGTCGTTAGAGTGTGAATCCTGCGAGCTAGCTGCGTGCGCCCCGGCTGAGCGCCAGATTCCTGCTGGTCTGCCGTGCAGTTTCGTCGGCGTCGCGATCCCAGACTTCACTTACCCATCCGCCCAGGTTTTCCAGTGCAATCTGGCCGAGTGCAGCGACCCATTGCGGGTGTTCGTTGAGCGCGGGGATGTAGTGGAATTCCTTGCCGCCTGCTTGCAGAAAGGTGTCGCGGCCTTCCATGGCCAGTTCTTCCAGCGTTTCCAGACAGTCGGCGGTAAAGCCCGGGGCGACCACGTCGACGCGTGCGGTTCCGGCCTGGCCGAGTTCGGCCAGCGTGTTGTCGGTGTAGGGCTGGATCCATTCGGCGCGGCCGAAGCGTGACTGGAAGGTGAGCCGGAATTGTCGCGCTTCGAGTCCGAGCGCGGCAGCCAGCAGGCGCCCGGTTTTCTGGCATTCGCAGTGGTAGGGGTCGCCCTTGTCCAAGGTATAGCGCGGCACGCCGTGAAAGCTCATCAGCAACACGTCGGGGCGGCCATGCCGCTGCCAGTAGTCGCGGATGTTGGCAGCCAGCGCCTGAATGTAGGCGGGGTGGTCGTGGTAGTGCTTCACCGTGCGCAACGCCGGCTGGGTGCGGGTTTGCTGCAGCCAGGCAAACGCGGCGTCGAACGCGGTGGCGGTGCTGGACGCGGCGTATTGCGGATAGGCCGGCAGGATCAGTATGCGGTCGCAGCCCGCCGCCTTCATCCGCGCCAGCGTGTTCGGCACCGACGGATTGCCGTAGCGCATGGCGTATTCGACCATCAAGGGGCTGGCGATTTTTCCGCCCAGCCAGCCTTTCAGCAGCTTGGCCTGCTTTTCGGTATGCGCCTTCAGCGGCGAACCGTCGGCGGTCCAGATCGCGGCGTATTTTTTGGCCGATTTCTTCGGCCGGGTGTTGAGGATGATGCCGTTGAGGATCAGCCACCAGATGGCGCGCGGAATTTCCACCACCCGCGGGTCGGACAGAAACTCTTTCAGATAAGTCCGCAGTGCTTGAGCCGTCGGCGCTTCGGGGGTGCCGAGGTTGACCAGCAGGATGCCGGTTCGGGCTTGCTGGCCGTGGGTGTAGTCGGGCTCTTTGAGATAGCTCATCAGTGGTGCGACAGTGCGCTCGATAACAGCTTGGCGGTGATGTCGACGATCGGTACCACGCGCTCGTAGGCCATGCGGGTGGGGCCGACGACGCCGAGCGTGCCGACCACCTGACCGTCGACGGAATAGGGTGCGGTGACCAGGCTGCATTCGTCGAGCGGCAGCAGTTCGGACTCGCCGCCGATGAAGATTTGCACTCCGGCGGCGTTGCGCGACTGGTCGAGCAGCTGCAGCAGGCCGGTTTTCTGCTCGAAGGCGTCGAACAGTCGGCGCAGGTTGCCCATGTTGCTGGAGAGGCCTTCCACGTTGAGCAGTTTGCGGCTGCCAGACACCACCACGTTGTCCTGGCTGGCGTCGAACGCCTGGCTGCCGGCGTCCACCGCGGCGGCCATCAGGCGGGTGATGTCGTCGCGCACCCGGCCGAGTTCGTCGCGCAGCTTGCCGCGCACCTGATCGAAGCGGTGGCCGGCAAAGTTCTGGTTGAAGTAATTGGCGGCTTCGGTCAGCGCCGATGCGCTGTAGGACTGTTCGGTGAGGATGACGCGGTTTTCGACCTCGCCTTCCATGGTGACGATGATGAGCAGGATGCGTTTGTCAGACAGGCTGATGAACTCGATCTGGCGAAACGCCGGATTGCGGCGCGGCGTCATCACCAGCCCGGCAAACTGGCTGAGATCGGACAGCAGGGTGGATGCAGCCGTCATCAGGCGTTGCGGGTCGGACGGCGTCAGGCTGGTTTCGAGCTGGCTCACCGAGTGCGGGTCGAGCGGGCGCACCGTCAGCAAGGTGTCGACGAAGAAGCGGTAGCCGCGCGTCGTGGGGATGCGTCCGGCCGAGGTGTGCGGGCTGGCGACGAAGCCCATCTCCTCGAGGTCGGCCATGATGTTGCGGATGCTGGCAGGCGACAGATCCAGCCCGGCATGTTTCGATAAAGTGCGCGATCCCACCGGTTCGCCGTCGGCGATGTACCGTTCAACCAGGGTTTTCAGCAGGATGCAGGCGCGGTCGGTAAGCATAGGGGGATTATATAGGGGGGAGCGGCAAGGGTAACGCGCCCTGTCCCTCCGCTCACTGCTAATCGTTCACCGCTCCCCCTATATAATCCCTCTCCATGAAAACGCCTTTCCATACCGTCGGTCTCGTCGGCAAATACGACAATCAGGACATGCACACTTCGGTGCTCGCACTGGGAGATTTTTTGCGCGCGCGCGGGCATGCGGTTTTGCTTGCCAACCAGACCGCCGAGCACCTGGATATCCAGGATTACCCCGCCCACGATTTGCACGCTCTGGCGGCCCAAAGCGATGCCGTGGTGGTGCTGGGGGGCGACGGCACCATGCTGTCGATCGCGCGCGAGCTGGCGCCGCTCGGCGTGCCGCTGATCGGGATCAACCAGGGACGGCTGGGCTTTCTCACCGACATCACGGTCGACGACATGTTCGATGCGGTCGCCGAAATTCTCAGCGGCCAGTACGTGGCGGAAGAACGCATCCTGCTCAACGGCCAGGTGCGTCGTGGCGGCGAAAAGGTGTTCGAGGCCACCGCGTTCAACGACGTGGTGGTCGGCAAGGGCGGGTCGGGTCGGCTGATCGACCTGGAAATCGCCATCAACAGCGAGTTCGTTTACAGCCAGCGCGCCGACGGCCTGGTGGTCACCAGCCCCACCGGCACCACGGCGTACGCGCTGTCGGCGGGCGGGCCCATCGTGCACCCGACGCTGGAGGCGGTGGCGCTGGTGCCGATCTGCCCGCACACCCTGTCGGCACGTCCCATCGTGGTCAGCAGCCATTCGCGCATCGAACTGCACCTGACCTATGCCGACGACGCGCGGGTTCACTTCGACGGCCAGCATCACTTCGATCTGCTCAGCGGCGATTACGTCTGGATCACCCGCGCCAACCGCCCGGTCACCCTGCTGCACCCGCATTCCTACAGTTACTACGACACCCTGCGGCAAAAGCTGCATTGGGGCAAAAAGCTTTAACGCGCAACGCGTTCCCATGCTGTCGCATCTCTCCATCCGCAACTACCTGCTGGTCGAATCGGTCGAGCTCGATTTCGCGCCGGGCTTGACCGTGCTGACCGGCGAGACTGGTGCGGGAAAATCGATTCTGGTCGATGCGCTGGCGCTGGCACTGGGCGACCGCGCCGAGGGCGGGGTGGTGCGGCAGGGCGCCGCGCGCGCCGAAATCGTCGCCGAATTCGTCATCGACGGCCTGCCTGCGCTGGCGGCCTGGCTGGACGAAGCCGGTTTTGCTGCGGATGACGGCACCCTGATCCTGCGCCGCGTGATCGATGCGGGCGGCCGTTCGCGCGCCTTCATCAACGGCAGCGCCGCGCCGCTGACGCAACTGAAGGACGCCGCCGAATTCCTGCTCGACATCCACGGCCAGCATGCGCATCACGCCCTGCTGCGCCCGCAGATCCAGCGCGAGGTGCTCGATGTCTATGCCGGAGCACAGCATCAGGTCGACGCCGTGAGCGCGGCCTGGCACGCCTGGCAACGTGCCAGGCAGCAGCGCCTGGACGCCGAATCCCACGGGCAGGCGCGGCAGATCGAACGCGAAGGCCTGACCCTGGCCGTGGATGAACTGCGCGCACTGGGCGGCGACCTCGCGCGCTGGGACGAGATTCAAACCGAACACGCGCGGCTGGCGCATGTCACCACCCTGATCGAGGGCAGCCAGGCGCTGATTCAGGGGCTGGATGAAGGCGAGGCGGCCGTATCCAGCCAGCTCGGCGAAATGGGCGTGCGGCTGGATGCCATGCAGGCGGTGGATGACAGTCTGGGCGAGGTTTCCACCTTGCTGAATTCGGCCAGTGCCCATCTGGGCGAGGCCGTGCACGCGCTGCGCCGCTATGCCGACAACCTCAATCTCGACCCTGAACGGCTGAGCGAACTGGATCGTTTGATGGGCGACATGCACCGGCTGGCGCGCAAGCATCGGGTGCAGCCCGACGCGCTGGCCGCGTTGCTGCAGCAATTCGAGGCACGGCTGGCCGAGCTGGCTGCCAGCGATGACATCGACGCGCTGCTGGCAGGCGAGGACGCCGCCTGGGCGCAGTACCAGATTGCCGCCGGGCAACTCGGCGCGCTGCGCCGCAAAGCCGCAACGGCCTTGTCCAGCCAGGTAACCGCAGCGATGCACGAACTCGCGCTGGCGGGCGGTCGGCTCGACATTCAGTTGCAACCGGTCAGCGAGCCGCGCGCGCATGGGCTGGAAGATGTCAGCTTCCTCGTCGCCAGCCATCCCGGCCTGGCGCCGGGGCCGCTCGCCAGGGTGGCGTCGGGCGGCGAACTGTCGCGTATCAGCCTGGCGATTCAAACCGCGCTGTCCGGCGTGGCCGGCGTGCCGACGCTGATCTTCGACGAAGTCGATGTCGGCATCGGCGGCAGCGTCGCCGAAGCGGTCGGGCGACGCCTGGCCAGGCTCGGCGAAACCCGCCAGGTCCTGGTCATCACCCATTTGCCGCAGGTGGCCGCGCGCGGTTTGCAGCACTTGCGGGTCGCCAAGCAGGCCAATGGCGGCCTGGTGACGTCCAACATCGAATTGCTGGGCGCCGACGCGCGCGTGGAGGAACTCGCCCGCATGCTGGGCGGGCTCAAGATCACCGCCACCACCCGGCAGCACGCCGCAGAGATGCTGGCCGGGTGAGGGTCCTGCTTGCGCTGTGCCTGCTGTTTGCAGCCGCTGCATCGGCCGACACGATGAGCGGTGTCGTCATCGTGGTGATCGACGGCGATACCGTCCTGTTCAAACCCGATCACCCCCGCGCCGACTCGCGCGCCTTTCTGAAAATTCGTCTGGCCGATATCGACGCGCCGGAAAAAGACCAGCCGTATGGCGATGCAGCCAGCCGCGAGCTGGCCGCGCTGGTGCTGCATCAGCGGGTGGAGGTGAGCACGGTTGCGACCGACACCTATGGCCGGATGATCGCCCGGATTCAGATCAGTGCGGTACCGGTTAATGCCGAACTGGTGCGGCGCGGGTTGGCCTGGTCGTCGACGCGTTCACGCAATGATTCAGGATTGAAGCATGCGCAGCGTGAGGCACGGCTTGCCCAGCGCGGGCTGTGGCAGGATGCTGAGCCGGTGCCGCCGTGGGTATGGCGGCAGGAACATTCAGCGTTTGCTTATTGAGTCCGTGTGGAAGCACATCACTGCCGTTCTTGAAGGCAGCAGGCAGTACAACCAGAGCGCGCAGGCATTCTGGCATGCTCCAGAAGCATATTAGCAAATAATACTATAACTCGTTGTCATAAAAGGATTTTTTGCCGTCCGGATGTTCATCAACCGGGCTGTCCGGGTCATAATTGCGTGCAAACCCTGCGTCAGACAGGGACGAGATGACAACCCAACCAGAAAGAGCGAGGAAGATGAAACTCACCACGATGACGCTGTGCGCATCCGTGCTGATGGCGTTGGCTGTGCCGGTTCAGGCAGCGGGCGACCCCAAGGCCGGGCAGACCA
>JBAVFD010000109.1:0-2509 GCA_049588075.1 Thiobacillus sp. | reverse complement strand
GCTGGGTCAGCAACCCGCATTTTTCCGCCCAGCTGATGCAGGCGATCGACCCGGAATCCCTGCTGTTTTTCATCTGCCGCAGTGGTCAACGCTCACACCGCGCCGCCATGGCCAGCACTGCGGCAGGTTTGAACCATTGCTACAACGTGCTGGAAGGGTTTGAGGGCGACCTCGACAAAAGCACCGGCCACCGCAACACGCTGAACGGCTGGAAACAGCGCGGCCTGCCCTGGATACAAAACTGATCCTTGTCGCGCCGCACGCGAACAGGGCGCGCAGTTAGAATACGCGCCATGACTGACCGCTACGCCGTTTTCGGGCACCCCGTCGCCCATTCAAAATCCCCGCAGATTCACGCCGCCTTTGCCCGCCAGACCGGGCAGGACATGGCATATGAAGCCATTCTCGCGCCGCTCGACGGCTTTGCGGATAGCGTCGCCGCTTTCATCGCGACGGGTGGGCGCGGCGCCAACGTCACCGTGCCATTCAAGGAAGAAGCCTTCAAACTCGCCAGCCGCCTGAGTCCGCGCGCCGAACGCGCCGGCGCGGTGAACACGCTGAGCTTCAATGCCGACGGCATCCTCGGCGACAACACCGACGGCGCCGGGCTGGTGGCCGACCTCACCCGCAACCAGCACTGCACGCTCGCCGGCAAACGCATCCTGCTGCTCGGCGCCGGCGGCGCAGCGCGCGGGGTGATCGAACCGCTGCTCGACCAGCAGCCTGCCGCGCTGGTCATCGCCAATCGCACGGTCAGCCGCGCGCAGGAGCTTGCCGTGCTGTTTGGTCGAGGCGTTCGCGCATGCGCATTCGAAGCAACCGACGCGCCGTTCGACGTCGTCATCAACGCCACCGCCGCCAGCCTGGCCGGCAAACTGCCGCCGTTGTCGCCGCGCGCCTTCAGTGCGAACACGCTGGCTTACGACATGATGTACGGCCGCGACACGCCTTTCCTCAGCTTCGCGCGCGCCCACGGCACAGCCACCGCAGACGGCCTCGGCATGCTGGTCGAACAGGCGGCCGAAGCGTTTTATCAATGGCGCGGCGTGCGTCCCGACACCGCGCCCGTCATCGCAGCACTGCGCACATCATGATGCGCTCTGCACTGAACTGGCTCGGCAAGGGCGTCGTCGCAGCGATCGCGCTGTTGCTGCTGTATCAGCTGTGGATTTTTGCGCATGTACTGTGGTGGATTGATCACAATCCCACCTCCACTGCCTTCATGGAAACAGGACTGGCGCGCCAGCAAGACAAGAATCCCGACGCCGAACTGCGCCACCAATGGGTGCCATATGAACGCATTTCCATCCATATGAAGCGCGCCATCGTCGCCGCCGAAGACGCGAAATTTCTCTCTCACGAAGGCTTCGATGTCGAAGGCATCCAGGCCGCAGTCGAGAAGAACCTGAAAAAGGGCCGCCTCGTCGCCGGCGGCTCCACCATCAGCCAGCAACTCGCCAAAAACCTGTTCCTCTCCGGCGAACGCAGCTTCATCCGCAAAGGCCAGGAAGCCATCATCACGCTGATGATCGAAGCCACCTGGAGCAAGCGGCGGATTCTGGAGGTGTATCTCAACGTCATTGAATGGGGCAACGGCATTTACGGTGCTGAAGCCGCCGCCCGCCGTTATTACAAAACCTCTGCCGCCCAACTCAACCGCGATCAGGCCGCGCACCTGGCCGCGATGGTGCCCAACCCGCGCTGGTACGAAAACCACCGCAGCTCGCGTGCCTACCAGCGGCGCGCCGCCGTCATCAGCCGCTACATGGGCTACTCCCAGGTTCCGCAATAAGCAATTGTTCTAAAAGGGATTAAGTTGGCCACCTACCCATTTGGGTAATCCCGACAAAAACGGTCAAGTATTGACTAGACTGAAGCATGTCTTTCGTTTTTGAAGGGATATTGCCATGTCCACCCGTACGCTCCACGACACCCCCATGCTCGACCAGCTTGAAAGCGGCCCGTGGCCCAGCTTCGTCAGCGGCCTCAAGCGTCTGGCTCAAGATAACGACATGATGGTTGACCTGATCGGTCAACTGGAAACTTCATACGAAACCCGCAAGGGGTTCTGGAAAGGCGGCACGGTTGGCGTGTTCGGTTATGGCGGCGGCGTGATTCCGCGCTTCACCGAACTGAAGGATGAATCCGGCAAGCCGCTGTTCCCCGAGGCAGCCGAATTCCACACCCTGCGCGTGCAGCCGCCGGCAGGCATGCATTACAGCTCCGACCTGCTGCGCAAACTGTGCGACGTCTGGGTCGAGAGCGGCGGCTCCGGCCTGATCGCTTTTCACGGCCAGTCCGGCGACATCATGTTCCAGGGCATCAGCACCGACAATGTGCAGAAAGCCTTCGACGGACTCAATGAGATGGGTTTCGACCTCGGCGGCGCCGGTCCCGCGCTGCGCACCTCCATGTCCTGCGTCGGCGCGGCGCGTTGCGAAATGTCCTGCTTCGACGAGGCGCGCGCGCTGCGCACCGTCATCAACAACAACCTGGACGACATGCACCG
>JBAVFD010000108.1:0-9170 GCA_049588075.1 Thiobacillus sp. | reverse complement strand
CCGCAGCGGCCTGGGTCGAGAGCAGGGCCGCGCCGAGCAGGGCGGAACGCAGGGAGAACGACATGACGACTCCTGATGAAAGGAAAGCGAGCACAAGGGCTCTAGGGAAATACTGAGCAATCAGCATTCCAGGCATCGGGAAGTCGGCTGCAAAACGGCTTTTTAATTTTGGGGCGAGCGATGCAACAGCCTGCCGCCCAAGGGGGTAAGCAACAAGCTGTTGATCCGGTGTGGTTATTTGATGCGGGCTCGGCTCAGTCGGTGCCGACCAGCTGGTCGGAGCGGGTGAAGGTCCAGGTACGGGTAATCGACAGAATGTCGGTCTTTTTCCGCATGTCCTCGGGAAAGGCCGCAAAGGGTGTTGCGAGTTCGACAATCTTGACGGCTGCGGCGTCGAGAACTTTCGACCCGGACGAGCGATCCACCTCGACCGTTTCGAGGCGGCCGTCAGCGTAGATCGATACGGTGAGTTTCAGGCTGCCATAGATGCCCTGGCGGCGCGCAGCCTCGGGATAGTTGACGTTGCCGACGCGCTCGACCTTGGTGACCCAGTCCTCCACGTAGCGTGCAAACGCGTATTCCCTGACGTTGGCGCCGACGAATGCGCGCTTCGGACGCTTCTGATACTCGTCCCATTGCTGCGAGATGCGCGCCTGCAACTGCGCCATTTCGCGTGCCTGCTGGTTGAGCTGGCTGGCGTCGATGGTCGGCTGCTCGGGCGCCGGCGGTGCAGCCTGCGTCCGGCTCTGCAGCTGCGCGTCAGGCTTCAACTGACTCAACAGCGTCTTGGCCTGCTGCTCCAGTTCGGTCACCCGCATCTGCAACGCGGCTTCCTCGCTGCCGGTCTGTGTTTTCGGGCTGGCGGGCAACGGGCTTTTCAGCCGCCGGTCTTCGTCGGTGTTGCCGCCGCCCGCCAGATTCGCCTGCGCCAGGGCATCGGGGTTGAGCGGCGATTCCGCGCTTTTGGCGTTGACCAGCACCACTTCCATCGGCAGGTTGGGGTCCTCGAACAGGCGCGGGTTGACCCGCACGAACTGGGTCGACAGCACCATGCCATGCACCGCCGCCGACGCCAGCAGTGCCAGCGCGATGCGGGTACCTTGCCTGGAGGGCGCGGCGAGGGGAAGGGGCGGGGCAGACACCATGCGGACCGGAAATGGGAGAGTGAACCGGATTCTACGGAACGGCGGCGCTGCTGTCAGGCTGCGGCGTCAAGGTTTCCAGCAGTTCGGCGTGAAAGCTGATGTCGAGCAGGTCGATGCCGGATAGCGCCAGCCGCACTTTCGAGCCCGCCGCGACGCCCATCACCGAGGGCGCACGCGTCACCATCGGCAACGCGTCGAAGCGCACCAGGTCTTCGCGAATCACGCTGGCAGTGACCTCGCTGATGTTTTCCTGGATCAGCCAGCGCAGCATCCAGTAGCGTTCCAGCTTGCGCTGGAATTCGTTGTAGGCATCGTAGGCCAGCTCGAATTCGCGCACCACCGAAAACAGCTGTTCGCTGCGCGGCGGATACACCGGGTCGGCCTGCTGCACCAGCGCGATGATCTGGCGCTGGTTGACCAGATCGACATAGCGCCGCAGCGGCGACGACGACCACGCGTACTGATCGACGCCCAGCCCGACGTGCGGATCGGGCGACGTCGTCATGCGCGTCTTGCCGTTGGCCTGCGCGCGATAGATGCCGGGCACGCGGTTTTCCGCCAGCCAGCCGCCCCAGTGCGCGTTGGCGAAGATCATCAGCTCCGACACCACCTTGTCGATCGGGCTGCCGCGTTTGCGCGGCACGATGCTGATGCGTTCGCCGTCGAGCTTGAAGTTGTAATCGACGCGATCCACCGTGTCGGCCTTGCCGCGTCCGGCTTCCAGCACGGCAGCGAAGTCGCGCAGCCATTCCAGTTCGCGGCGATAGGGATAGTCGGGCGCCGCCGGATTGCGCAGGGTGTCGTCGTTGAACAGCCCTTCCAGCGACTCGTGGCGCAGATTGGCGGCGATGTGCACCATTTCGAGTCTGGTCTCGGTGCCGAGCACGCGCAGGTCGGACGCCACGTCCACGTACAGCGACAGCGCCGGGCAGTCATGGGTTTCGCCCAGCGTGTAGTGGTGGATCAGCGCCTCCGGCAGCATGGTGATCTTGTCGCCTGGGTAGTACACGGTCGACAGCCGCTCGCGCGCAAGCTGGTCGAGTTCCGAGCCCGGGGCGATGCCGAGCGCCGGTGCGGCGATGTGGATGCCGACGCGGATGCTGCCGTCGGCACGCCATTCGACCGACAGCGCATCGTCGATTTCGGTGGTCGCCTCGTCGTCCATGGAGAAGGCGCGTACTGAGCTTTTCGGCAATTCGGGCGGATCGAGTGGTTCGCTGACCGGGTTGAAGCCGGTGCCGCGCGGAAAATACTCCAGCAGAAAAGTCGCCAGATGGAAGTCGAGCGTCGACGGAATCGCCCCGCAGCGTTCGATCAGCCGCAATGGCGACAGCCCGCTGGCTGCCGCCGCGTCTTCCAGCGCCTTGAATTCCAGCGTGTTCTTGTCCGGCGCGATGAGGATGCGCGGGATCAGCGACGTATATTCAGGCGGTAGGCGGAAGGCGGCGAGTTCAGCCGCCAGATGCGCCTGCCGCTCCGCCACCAGCCGCTTTTTCTCCAGCCCGGCCTTGGCCGCCGCCAGCGTTTCGGCGGGCGCCGGGCGGTAGCGTCCCTTGCCCTTCTTGTGGAAATAAATCGGCGACGTGTGCAGCTTCAGCAGCAGCGCCAGCGATTCCGCCGGTCGCGGCGCATGGCCGTAGTATTCCTGGGTCAGCTGCTCGAAGCCGAATTCATCGGTGCCGGCGGCTTCCCACAAGAAGTCGGCGTCGAGCTCCCCCGTCAGGGTATCCGCCTCGCTCATGACCTCGCTGGGCGCGGGCGCGGCAAAGCGCAACAGGATGTTGGCCGTCTTGATCTTGCTGCGCTTGCCCGATGCGGTTTCCACCTGCGCCGTGGCGTCGGTTTCGGACAGGATGGAACCGGCCTTGAAATGGCCGTCTTCTTCAAAGATGAGGTGCATGAAAAATCAGAAATCCAGAATGGTTTGAAAGTGGCGTTCGAACCCGGCAAAGCCGTGGTCGCCACCGTCTTCGATGATCTGCGCGGCACCCGCGTAGTAGGCCACCGCATCGCGGTAATCGAGCACCTCGTCGCCGGTCTGCGCCAGCAGCAGGTAACGTTCAGGCCGGGTGATGGCGGGCATATCCAGCGCGGCGAGTTCGACCAGGTGTGCTTCGGTGAACAGCCACTTTTCGCCGGTGTGCCAGTTGGTCTGGGTGCCGAGTGCGTCGCGCAGCAGTTTGTGCGCGTGCACCGCCGGGTTCACCAGCACCGCTTTCCAGCCGTGTTTTTCCGCCAGATACGTCGCGTAGAAACCACCCAGCGAGCTGCCGACCAGGGTGATGGAATCGCCCCGGCCGCGTGCCAGCGTCGATTCGATTTTGGTGATGGCCTCGCGCGGGCTGTTGGGCAGCGCCGGGCAGTAGTAGTCCGCCAGCCGCCCGCTGCCCGCCATGTAGTCACCCAGCTGTTTGGCCTTGCCGGATGCGGGGGAGGAATTGAAACCGTGGAGATAGACAATCATTTGCGGATTTTACCGGGGCGGCAGGGATTACAGAAATGGCCGGTCGTCGAGCCGTGTCAATCCGCCTGGGTCACGCCGTAGTCGGGGCAGATCCAGTCGTCGGGAATCCCTCTGCCCGGTTGCGGTTGTCGCAGGGGGTATTTTCAAGCATAGTGAAAATCCCCTCTCAATCGGAAACCACGATGCGCTATTCATTACCCGGATTGGTTTTGCTGTCGGCTGTCGCGACGGTTGCGACAGCCGCACCCGAGCCAGAGACTTTTAATCAGGCGGCGTTCGAACAGCGCTTTCAGGCAGCCGACAAGGGGCATACAGGCAAGCTCTCCAGGGAGCAGGCCTATGCGGAATTTCCCCGCATGCCGGAGTTCTTCGACGAGATCGACGCGAACAAGGACAACTACATCACCCTGCTCGAAGTGACGAACGCGATGGAGCGGCGCGTGAATGCGGCGATGAATGCGAGCCGGATCGGCAGTGAATACTCGGGTGCGGCTGAAATGAAGCATGGCGGCGAATCCGCAGCCGCTGGCGCGGCGAAGCCCGGCCAGCAGTTTTCGAGCGCGGCCGAGGCGCGCCGCTACCAGCGTTACGAATACTACGAGTCCCTGGCTGGCAGCCAGGAAAACCCGATGAACCGCGGTGCGCTTGCCCCCACGGCGCCCACGCAGCTTTCGCCCACGGCGCCGAAGCAGTTTGAAAAATCCTTCTGACGGCGTCCGCCCAGCGCGATCTTCAGGCTGCCCCTGACCGGCCATGTCGAACCCTGAGCCGGCTCAGGCTGGGGCGGCCGCTTCGCTGAAACGCAGGGTGACCGAGAACCCATGGCCGCCGTCCGCGCGCGGCAGGCCGTCGCCCAGTTCGAGTTGCGCATGCGACAGCGCAGCGATGCGGGCGACGATGGACAGTCCCAGCCCGCAGCCTTCTGCCTCGACCTCGCCGCGCACGAAGCGCGCGCTCAGCTGTGAGCGCAGCGCGGGCGCCACGCCGGGGCCATCGTCCGCCACGGTGAGGGTGCAGGTCGATCCGCTGCGCGCCAGACGGACTTCGATGCGTGCGCCTTCCCCCGCATAGCGCAGCGCGTTGTCGACCAGGTTGCGCAGTGCGATCCGCAGCCAGGCAGCGGTCACTGCGACCCGGCACCCCGCTGCCGCATCGACCACCAGGGATTGCGCCTGGCGCTGCGCTTGCGGCAACAGGTCGGCGCACACGGCGGCGATGATTTCGGCCGGATCCAGGGGAGACGGTGGTGAACTGCCCTGACTGGCCGGATCGACGCGTGCCAGCGTCAGCAATTGCTCGACCAGATGGGCCATCCGGTCGACACCGGCGATCACCTGCACCAGCGCATGCTGCTGGCTGTCGGCTGTTTGCGCGCGCAGCGCCACCTGCGCCTGCACCTTCAATGCCGCCAGCGGCGTGCGCAGTTCGTGCGCGGCATCGGCGGTGAAGCGACGTTCGTTTTCGAAGGCTTCGGTGACGCGTCGGATCAGCGCATTGAGCGCCGCACGCAGCGGCGCGATTTCGCCCGGCAGGGCGGGCGATTCGTCGAGCGGCGCCAGGGCCTGCGCGTCCAGTGCGCCCACCTGTCGCGCCAGCGCATCCACCGGACGCAAGCTGCGGCCGACCCCCCACCATACCGCGAGTGCCATCAACGGCAGCGCCAGCGTGGCGGGAATCAGCAGTGACAGGCCGATTTCACGCGCCAGCCCTTCGCGCGAGGCGTGCGCCTGACCCACCACCACCTGATATTCCGCGTCGGCATCCTGCACCGCATAAAAGCGCCAGCGCGCGCCCTGGAAGGGATGTTCGCTGAATCCCAGCACCACCTTGGATTCAAATCCGCCATGCCCGGTCGAGGTGACCAGACGCTGCATCTGGCCGTGCCTGGCATGCCACACTTCGAATGCGATCGGCACCGGGTAGGCGCGGCCGCGCTCGTGCAGCTCCTCCACGAAATGCTCGACTTCGCCGCCCGCCACGATCGCCAGCAGCGTGTCGCCCACCTGCGTCAGCTGGGCGTCGAGCAGCGCGTCCGCTTCGTGGTGCGCGCGTTGATACACCACCCACGCGGACAGCAGCCAGATCACCGCCACCGAGCTGGTCAGCAGCCATACCAGGCGGCGACGCAGGGAATACGGCCCCGGCTGGCTCATGGCGCGGGCGCGCTTGCCGACGCCATGTAGCCGACGCCGCGCACCGTGCGGATCAGTTCGTTGCCGAGCTTGCGTCGCAGGTGATGGATGTGGACTTCGAGCGCGTTGCTGTCGACCGCGTCGTTCCAGGTGTAGAGCTGTTCTTCCAGGGTGCGCCGGGTCAGCACGTGGTCGGCGTTTTGCAGCAGCAGATGCAGCAGATTGAATTCGCGCGGGGTCAGCTCGATGAGCTGGTCGCCACGCGTCACCGTGCGCGCCGCCGGATTGAGTTCGATCCCGCCCACGTTGAGCAGCGGATCCGGGCGGCCGTGGGCGCGCCGCACCAGTGCGCGCAGACGCGCGGCAATCTCGTCCAGATCGAATGGCTTCAGCACATAGTCGTCGGCACCCAGATCGAGTCCGCGTATCTTGTCTTCCAGTTGGTCGCGCGCGGTGAGGATCAGCACCGGGGTGGCGTCGCGGCGGCTGCGCAGCCATTGCAGAACCGACAGGCCATCGCGCTTCGGCAGCCCCAGATCGAGCACCACTGCGGCAAAGCTTTCGGTCGACAGCGCCGCCACCGCCGCCTCGCCGTCGCGCAGCCAGTCGACGGCATAGCCTGCCTGCGTCAACCCGGCCTGCAGACCATCGCCCAGCATCCGGTCGTCTTCCACCAACAATATGCGCATGGCTTGGCTTCGATTATTTGGGGATCCTGACCGCATCTTCGTTGAACACGCCCTGTTCCGCCTGCCGGTGACAGGCGGCGCAGTTGGCGGCGGATCCCACCGACTTGCGTGACCACACCGCGCGCGACACCTCGTCGTGCTTGCGCACAAACCAGCGGGTTTCGGTGATGCGCATGGGGGCTTCCTTCGCGCCCATGCTCCGCATCACCCGATTGCCCATCTGGCTGGTGCCGGCGTCGGCGGCATTGGCCTCCAGAAAGCGCAGGATATCAGCCTGCGTGACCGGATCAAGGCTGGCGTTCTCGCCGAAGTGCTGGTCGAGCCCGCCCATCACGCGCCGCCAGGATGCCTTGGGCAGGAAGGACGGCGCATACGCGATATGGCAACTCGTGCATTCCTGTTGCCAGGCCTTGTGCGTCAGCCTGGGCAGCGTCTCGCCGCCGCCATCGCCGCGCGCCTCGCCCGAAGGCAGTGAAAACGCCAGCAGGCTGATCACGCCGACCGTCGTCAGCACACCGATTCCACGCAATAGATAATTCATGGTCTGCTCCTTTATTTATTTGGACTGGCTCAGCCAGGCGATGAAATCGCCTTTTTCCTGCGCGCTGCATTCGCGTTGCAGCACGTCCATGCAGTTGCGGCGAAACCATTTCTCGACCTTGGCTGCGTCGGTGAAGCGATCCGGATTCGCTGTCGGCGCCATCGGCTCGATGCGTTTGCCGACGCGGGTGCGCCCGGCCTGTTGCGGGTTGGCGGTATGGCAGGCGGCGCAGCTCACCGGCTGGCCATCGCGCCCCGGATGTTCGGTGCGATAGAACGCCGCGCCGCGGGTGGCGGACAGGGCCGACACCGGGACGCCCGCCTCCTGTGCATAACGCGTCATCAGGCTGGCGGGGGTGTCAGCGGCGCCAGCCACGGCCGCGCTCATCCCCAGCGCCGCCAGGCCCATGCAGACGATGCGCTTAATCATGATTCACCCCGCTTGCTGCCTGGTGGTATTGCTTGCCGGTGACCATGCTCTGCGCCACCCGGTCGCCGCGCAGCTGGTGAAACACCAGTGCCGACAGATGCAGGCCGATAAAGCCGAGCATCAGGGTGAATCCGACTTCATGCGGCTCGCCCAGCACGTCCTCCAGCCACTTGGCGTTGCCCAGCCAGCCGGCGAGCGGACCCGCCTGAAACTCGCTGGCGGCGAGCCCCAGCCCGGTGGCGACCATGAACGCCATCACGCCGTAGGCGAACAGATACCCCAGGCTGGCGACCGCATCGTGTCCTGCGCGATGCTTCGTCGGCAGGCGCAGTGTCTTGAGACTGTCCTTCCATACGGCGGGATGCCACAGATCGCGCCAGCGCGCGCTGACCGGCCCCACCACGCCCCACAGCAGGCGTGTCAGCAAGCCTGACGTCAAAACATAGCCGCTGAGAATATGCAGGTTCCACAGGGTCTTTTCGGTCGGGGTGTGTTCATACCAGTCGGCGATCTGGCTGGTGGCGATGAGCGCCACGATCGCCAGGGCAATGACCCAGTGCAGCAGACGCAGCAAGGGATCGAACACGCGATGCGCTTGGTGGGTGGAATGCGGCGGGGAGGGACGGGTCATGACGGTCTCCTGAAATGAGGGATGCAACAGACTGTATGCGCGCCGTCTTAGGGAAACCTTAAGAAGGGGGTTCATTCCCCATCAGGCAGTTGGAATGGTTGTCACCGCAGCTTGAAAGAATATGGACGGGCCGGGTTCGGCCAGGAACAGCTGGTCAGCGTGATAGCCATGAAAGTCCGCCGCCTCGTTCCTGGGCGGACAGTCAACGCTCAAGCCAGGCTGCGGACCCGCTGAAGACGGGGCCGTCGGCTCGAGGCATGGTTGGGCGGCGTATTCGGCATCGCGTTGGCGATGTTGCTCAGGAGGTAAGAGCACCGCATCCAGTTCCCGGCACCGGGCTTAACTTTTCACCTTCTCGAGCATGTGATTGATGACGTGGCTGTGCTCGCGCTGAGGGCTGAACATGACGATCTCCGCGTCTGCTTCGACCTTTACGTTGTGCCCGGGTGGCCAGTAAAACAGATCATTCGCGTTGACCGTCTCCCGCGCACCGTCCGCGTCGGTCGTGGTGAGTTGGCCACGCAGGACGAATCCCCAGTGGGGGCACTGGCACAAATTGCCTTCCAGTCCCTGGAACAGCGGGGTGGTATCGACGCCCGCCGAGAGGCTGAAGTACTCGCAGCTGATCTTTCCCAATCCCGTTGCGTCGCCGAAATCCGTTCGCTGACGGATCACGGCACCCGGAATATCCATCTTGACGTCCACGTCCTCTTTGGCTACACGCATGCTCGTTTCTCCTGTGTGTCAATGGATGCTTTATGTTTGATGGCCTGTCTATCGCCGCATCCGGTTCAGGCAATAGGCGCCCAACTTCAAGAAAGCCATAACCAGGGCGTTTATTACTATAGGTGAAGTCCGGGGTGCGGATTGATGCATGACTGCTTTCACAGCCAGAGCAAACCTTGGAGTACCAAACTGTGAAGGGTTATCCAGGTCGATCCGGCCTGTCGACACCCCCGAAATCAGGGAAATCCCGGGCCGGGATTCATTCCCCGCCAGGCAATCGGGCGGATTGCCCCTGACTTTAAGGCAGTCTTAAGAATCGATTGGCAGGATGCGCGCCTCCTTGTGGGTTTGTCAGTTCCGGCCCATGACCTATAACCAGCAGCGTATCCTTTGACCTTCAGGCCAAACCATCC
>JBAVFD010000107.1:0-33479 GCA_049588075.1 Thiobacillus sp. | reverse complement strand
GCTGGCGATGGTGTTCGTTCCCGCCACGCTGCCGCCACGGCCGGAAACGTGGCAATCCCGCCTGCTGCTTGAACCGCACACCCAGGGCGCGCAACGCTACCGCCTGCTGGTCAACGGTCAGACATGCAGCGAGGGCGTGGTCGACCGCCGCGCGGTGCCGGACGCGGCGCGCGCGATGGCCGAGCTGAAAACCGTGCTGGCGGCCACCCAGTATCGGGTGTGGCGCGATACGCCCGCCGACCTGCGGCACGATTGCGATCTGGCGAATCTGGTGTGGGAGGTTGACAGCGTGTTGCGGAGGGGCCTGACGCTGGAAGAGCGCGAATTCAGCGGACGCAGCCGTACGCTGCAAGGGCGTTCGAGCGCGCCGGTCAAACCCGAACTGTTTCGCCTGCCGGACGGCTTCGCCGAAATGCAGGCGCCCGGCTTATAAGGCTTCGACCACCAGCGCGCAGCCTTGCGCGTCGCACACCACATAGCCCCAGCGGGCATACCAGTCCGGTACCACCCAGCGTTCGCAGTCCTGACCGTCGACCGCATGAAGCTGCCGTGCCGGGCGATGGGTATGGCCGTGGATCAGGCGGCAGACTTGATGCTCGCGCAGCACGCGCGCCACTTCATCGGCGTTCACATCCATGATGGCCGCACTTTTCCCCGACTTGGCTGCCTGGCTGCCGGCGCGCGCGCCGCGTGCCAGTATTTGCCGCAGCGCACGCGGCAGGCCGCGCAGCAACGCCAGCGTCCAGGGGCGGCGTACCCGGTGGCGAAAGCGCTGGTAGGCGAGGTCGTCCGTGCACAGCGTATCGCCGTGCATCAGCAGTGTGGGCGTGCCGTACAGATCGATGCGGGTGGGGTCAGCGATCAGCGTCATGCCGGATTGCGCGGCGTAGCGGCTGGCCAGCATGAAATCACGGTTGCCGTGCATGAAAAACACCGGCGTGCCCGCATCGACCAGCGCCTTGAGATGGCGCGCGGTGTCGTGCGCCACCAGTTCGTCGTGGTCGTCGCCGATCCAGGACTCGAACAGATCGCCCAGGATGTAAAGCGCATCTGCGCCGGCAACGTCTTCCTGCAGAAATCGAAAAAAACGCCCGGTGGCGACCGGGCGTTCGTCCGTCAAATGCAGGTCGGCAACAAAGAAGCTGCGGCCCGGCTTGACCGGGGAGGGCTGGCTAACCGGCGTATTCAGGCGATTTCAGCCTTGGTGATGACGACGTCTTCCAGCGGCACGTCCTGGTGCCCGGCCTTGTTGCCGGTTTTCACCTTCCTGATCTTGTCGACGACGTCCGTGCCTTCGACCACCTTGCCGAACACGGCGTAGCCGTAGCCTTGCGGGGTGGGCGCAGTGAAGTTGAGGAAGCTGTTGTTGGCGATGTTGATGAAGAACTGCGCGGTGGCCGAGCTGGGATTGTTGGTGCGTGCCATGGCGATGGTGTAGGCCTCGTTTTTCAGGCCGTTGCCCGCTTCGTTCTCGATCGCGGCGCGGGTGGGCTTTTGCGTCATGCCGGGCTCGAAGCCGCCGCCCTGGATCATGAAACCGTCGATCACGCGATGGAAAATCGTGCCGTCGAAAAAGCCGTCGCGCACGTATTGCAGGAAGTTTTCGACTGTTTTGGGGGCTTTCTCGGCGTCGAGTTCGAGGGTGATGACGCCGTGATTGGTGTGCAGCTTGACCATGTGTGTCCTAAAAAAGTGGTTTGGTGAATGAATATCCGGCGGCCGTTTTCGCGGCGCCGGGATGAGCGTGCCGCCTTATCGGGCCGGTGCCGGTGGGCTGGAGTCTGGCACGGACTTGGGTGAAGCGGCATCAGGTTGGGCCATTGCAGGTTTGCGCGCCTGTCCTCCGAGCATGCTCTGCATCAAGGTCAGCTTGGTCTGCACGGCGGCGTTTTTACCGTCCAGCGCCAGCGCCTTGTCATAGGCGATCAGCGCCATCTTGGCGTAAATGTCACCGAGGTTTTCGTGTGCGGTGGCATAGCCGGGATTGGCGCGGATCGCCGATTCCAGAGCATGCTGGGCGGCCTCGAATTTGTTTTGCGAGGCGTACAGCACCGCCAGGTTGTTGTAGGGTTCGGGCAGTTCGGGGTAATCGTCGGTCAGCTCGGCGAACACGGCGATGGCCTCGTCGGTCTTGCCCTGGTCGGTGAGGATCAGGCCTTTGAGAAAGCGGATCTGCTCATCTTTCGGGTTTTTGGCGAGATAGGCATTGGCGCGGGTCAGCGCCCCGGCCAGGTCGCCTTTATTGATCTGCTGGTTGATGGCCTTGATTTCGTTGGCCTGGGCGGACGGCGCGGCCATCGTGCCGCCCTTGTGCATTTGCTTGCTGATGGCCTTGATTTCACTGGCCAGCACGGGCGGGGCGGCGAGCATGGTGCAAACTGCCACGGCAAATGCGAAGCGGGTAGTGAACAAATGGGGCAGGGCCATATGATATGCTCGGCTCGACTGTGTGAAGGCTTGGATTCTAGCAATTTCGGGCGCGCGAAGACAGCGCGCCAGCCGTGCCCCACCATCCTCCAGCCCATTTGTTTTCGCCATGCTGCACATCCACAATTCGCTGACGCGCGCTAAAGAACCCTTTATTCCGCTGACCCCGGGCGTGATCCGCATGTACGTCTGCGGCATGACCGTATACGACCTGTGCCACCTCGGGCACGCCCGGGTGTTCGTGGTGTTCGACATGGCGACGCGCTGGCTGCGCGCCAGCGGCTATCAGGTCGAATACGTCAGGAACATCACCGACATCGACGACAAGATCATCAAGCGCGCGGCTGAAAACGGCGAAACCCCCGCCGCGCTGACCGAGCGTTTTATCGAAGCGATGCACCAGGACGAACGCGCGCTCGGCGTGCTGCCGCCCGACCACGAGCCGCGTGCCACCGCGTATGTGGCGCAGATGCTGGCGCTGATCGGTCAATTGATCGACAACGGCCTGGCCTATCCCGCGCCCAATGGCGATGTCTATTACAGCGTGCGTGGCTTCCCTGCCTACGGCCGCCTGTCCGGCAAAAGCCTGGATGAGCTGCGCGCGGGCGAGCGGGTGGAAATCGACTCCAGCAAGCGTGATCCGCTGGATTTTGTGCTGTGGAAAGCCGCCAAACCCGGTGAGCCGGCGTGGGAATCGCCCTGGGGATCGGGCCGCCCCGGCTGGCATATCGAATGCTCGGCGATGAGCGCCGACCTGCTCGGCAAGCATTTCGACATCCACGGCGGCGGCCAGGACTTGCAGTTTCCGCATCACGAAAACGAAATCGCCCAGTCCGAAGGCGCACACGGCTGCACCTTCGTGAATTACTGGATGCACAACGGCTTCGTGCGGGTGGACAACGAGAAAATGTCCAAGTCGCTGGGCAATTTCTTCACCATTCGCGAAGTGCTGCAGCAATACGACGCCGAAGTGGTGCGCTTCTTCATCCTGCGCGCGCATTACCGCAGCCCGCTCAACTATTCCGATGCCCACCTGGACGACGCCAAAGGCGCGTTGACGCGCCTCTACACTGCGCTGAAAAGTGCGCCGGCGGCAACCCCGCCCGACTGGAACCACCCTGCCGCGCAGCGCTTCCGCGCGGCGATGGACGACGATTTCAACACCCCCGAAGCGCTGGCCGTGCTGTTTGAACTGGCGGGCGAGGCCAATCGGGGTGATGCCGTCGCCGCGCACACCCTGCGCAGCCTGGGCGGCGTGCTCGGCCTGCTGCAGCGCGACACCGCCGATTTCCTGCAGGCGGGAACTGCCGCCGATGGCCTGTCCGAAGCCGGGATCGAGGCCATGATCGCCGCACGCAAGGCCGCGCGGCTGGCGAAAGACTTCGCCGAGTCCGACCGCATCCGCGACGCGCTGACGGCGGCGGGCATCGTGCTGGAAGACGGCGCGGGCGGGACGACCTGGCGGCGCGCTTGAGTCACCGCACGTGATCCTGAGCCGTTTTGCCGTTTTGGACACTGGCACACTTCCTGCGTGTGTAAACCGCCTGTACACATGGTGTAAGATTCGCCCCACATAATTTTCAATAATCCGGATTTGAGGAAGACAAAAATGCAAGGTTTTAAAAAACTGGTTCTGCCGTTGATGATTGCTGCGCTGGTGGTGGGGTGTGGTGACAAAAAGGAAGGCGCGGCAACCGCCGAAAAAGCCCCCAGCCAGGTGGCGGCCAAGGTCAACGGCACCGAACTGACGGTGTCCCAGGTGAACTTCGCGCTGCAGCGCATCCCCAATCTCGACAAGGATCAAACCAAGGCGGCTTCGCTGCAGGTGGTGCGCAATCTGGTCGACCAGGAAGTGCTGGCGCAGAAGGCGCTGTCCGACAAGCTGGACCGCGACCCCGCAGTGGTGCAAGCGATGGATGCGGCGCGCCTGCAGATTCTGGCCGAGGCCTATATGAGCCGAAAACTGGGCGCGCCGGTCGAGCCGAGCGAAGCCGAAATCACCGATTATTTCAATATGCATCCCGAACTGTTTGCCAAGCGCAAGGTGTATCGCTTGCAGGAAGTTTCGATCAAAGCGCCGAAAGATAAACAGGACGCGATTCGCGCACAGCTCGCGGCATCCAAAACCTTGAACGATTTCGGCGCCTGGCTGAAGGCCGAAAATCTGCCGGTGAAAGTCTCACAGGGCGTGAAGCCGGCCGAACAGTTGCCGCTGGAGATGCTGCCCAAGCTGGCCGCAATGCCCGACGGCCAGGCCATGATCGTGAACACGCCGGATGGCTTGCTGGTAATCGTGCTGGCGGATTCGCAGGCGCAGCCGGTGACGCTGGAGCAGGCCAAACCCGCAATCAGCCGTTTGCTGCAGCAGCAGGCGCGCCAGAAGGCCGCCAAGGCTGAGCTGGATGCGCTGAAGGCCGCCGCCAAGATCGAATATGTGGGCGAGTTTGCCGCTGCCGGCAAGGAAGCCGCAGCGCCTGCCGCTGCACCAGCCGAACCTGCGGCCGCTCCGGCCAAGCCTGCTGCGAATGCCACGCCCGCAGCCGACGCCGATGCGATCAGCAAGGGCGTTTCGGGTCTGAAATAATCCGGCGGGCGCGGCAGCACGCCGCGCCCGTTTTCGTTATGTCTCCCATATTCGTCCGCAGCCTGCCGTTCGGGCTGTATATCATCCTGCTTGCGCTGGAGGGCCTGCTGCCCGACTGGGCGCCCGGCTTCGACGTGCGCTGGCTGTATCCGCTCAAAGCCGGGCTGGTGGCGCTGGCGTTGACGGTGCTGTGGCGCCATTACACCGAACTCAAATCCCGCTTGCCGTTGAACCAACTGCTGCTGGCGCTGGGGGTGGGCATGGTGGTGCTGGTGTTGTGGGTCAACCTCGACGCCGGCTGGATGCTGATGGGCGAGATCGGAAAAGGCTACAACCCAACCAATGAGACCGGCCAGATCGACTGGCTGCTGGTAGCGTTTCGCATCGCGGGCGCCGCGCTGGTAGTGCCGCTGATGGAAGAACTGTTCTGGCGCTCGTTTTTGCAGCGCTGGGTGCAGCAATCCGATTTCATGGCGCTGGATCCGGCGCAAATTGGCCTTAAAGCGCTGTTCATCGCCAGCGCGCTGTTTGCCGTCGAACACCTGCAATGGCTGGCCGGGCTGGTCGCCGGGTTGGCCTACGGCTGGCTGTATATCCGTACCCGCAATTTGTGGGCGCCGGTCATCGCGCATGCCGTCACCAATGGCGCGCTGGGCGCGTATGTGGTGGCGACGGGCCGCTGGAGCTTCTGGTGAGGCTGCTGCTGGCAGGGTTGATGATGTTGCTGGCGCTGCCAGCGGCGGCGAAGGAAGGCGATACCTTTCGCCCGTTTGTCTCCTATGCGCGGTATTACGACAACAATCTGTTTCGCCTGGCCGAGGGCGAAACTGCCGTTGTGGTGGAAAACGGGGTGATATTACCGGTTACGCTTGCGTCGGCGTCGGATCAATATGGCGTACTGAATGTTGGGCTGGATGTGGACTGGAAACCGGGGCGGCAGGAGGTCGTGGCGAGAGCAAGTAAAAGCCTGGTGCGCTATTCGAAATATTCCTCGCTGGATTACGATGGCCAGGATTACCAAGCAACCTGGAACTGGCGTCTGGGCAACCACTGGTCGGGACAACTCGGCGCGAACGAGGTTGTTTCCCAGACCAGTTTCAGCGATCTTCAAAGCTTCGATATCAAAGGAAATCCTGTTTTTTTTGCAGTCACCAACCTGGTGACCAAAAACCAGCAGTTTGGCAGCGCGGAATGGGAATTGCACCCGCGCTGGCGCGTGGGCGGCGGCGCTGCGCTGACGACGAGCGATAACAGCAGGTTGCAGCAGCGATACGAAGACTACGAAAATGACAACGAAAATCTCTATCTGACCTACCTCACGCCCAAGGGCAGCAAATTGCGCGGGGAATACCGTCACATGGATGTAACCTACCCGAACCGCCAGTTTGTGGCAGGTTCGCTGATCGACAACAGTTTTACCCAGAATGAACTCAACTTTCTGGGCGACTGGACGGTGTCGGGCAAGCTGCTGACCCACCTGAAGCTGGGATATGTACAGCGCCAGCACCCGCACGTGTCGTGGAGCGACTATTCCGGGCTGGCGGGCCGCGTCACCGCAGATTACTTCCTGACCGGTAAAACCTTATTGAACCTGGCGATTTATCGTGAGCCAGCACCCGTGGAAAGCACCAACGCCAGCTTTCAGTTGAATACCGGCGCCAGCCTCAATGCCGCCTGGCTGCTGACCGACAAAATGACTGCGCGAGCCGGAGCGAGCTATGTCAATGCCAATTATGAGCAGATTGTGGCCGGGCAGCAGAATCGGATCGACAACACACTGAATGGCTCCCTGTCGCTGAGCTATATCCCGGTTCGCATGGCTACGATCGACCTTGGCCTGCAATCAGGGCGTCAGAATTCCACCATACCTGTCAACGATTACACTTTTCACTCGGTTTTTGTTAGTGTCCGCGCTGATTTCTAAGGGTCTTGACCGTGGCGGTGTCAGGTATGGGGTTTGCTTGCGGGTAAGCGGTGAGCAGCCTGAATGGTGGGCGGTAAGACAACTTTTATGCAGGACTGCGGTCTGCTTTTTGGCGGCCGCCGATTGGAGAGAGTAATGACCAGGTTGTGGCGTAGTGTTTTGATGATGGGTGCGTTGTTGCTGGCAGCGCCCGCGTGGAGCGCGGATGACGATTACCGCATGGGCACGGGCGATGTGGTGCGCATTACCGTATATGGCAACCCCGATCTCGCCACCGATGCGCGCGTGGGCGAGGACGGCGGCATCACGTTTCCCTTGATCGGTGCGGTAAAAGCGTCAGGCCAGACCCCCTCCATGGTCGAAAAGGATATTGCCACGCGTCTGGCCAAAGGTGGCTTCATTGTCGATCCCAATGTCAACCTCAATATCACGCAGTATCGCGGCCAGCAGATCTCGGTGCTGGGTCGGGTCAACCGGCCGGGCAAGCTTTCGCTGGAAAAAGCCAGCCGTGTGACTGACGCGCTGGCACTTGCGAGTGGCATCAGCGCCGACGGCGCCGACACCATCACCTTGGTGCGTACCCAGGGCGGCAAGACCGAATACCGTGATATCGACGTGATTGCCCTGTTCAGGCCGGGCGGCGAAGCCAGCAACGAACGGGTGCAGGACGGAGACATCATCAATGTGGCGCGCCAGCCAATGTTTTACATTTACGGCGAGGTGCAGCGCCCCGGCTCGTTCCGTCTGGAACAAAACATGACCGTGGTGCAGGCGCTGTCGATGGGCGGCGGCATCACCGCGCGAGGCACCCAGCGTGGGATCACAATTTTGCGCCGCGACACCGACGGAACCATGCATGAACTGGACACCCAGCCGGCCGACCTGGTCAAAAAAGACGACGTGATCTACGTCAAGGAAAGCCTGTTCTAAGAGACGCCCATCATGAATTTCATTCAATTTCTTCTGATTCTGAACGCGCGCAAGCGGATCATCCTTGGCGTGCTGTTGCTCACGGTTGCTGTCACCACAATCGTGAGCCTGTTGTTGCCGAAGGAATACACCGCCACTACCACGCTGATCATCGATTCCAAGAGCAAGGATCCCTTCACCGGCCAGTTGATGCCGTCGCAGATGTTTCCCGGCTACATGGCCACGCAGATCGACATCATCAACAGCAACCAGGTGGTAAGTAAAGTGGTGCGCGAACTAAAGCTGGTGGATAGTCCAGGCACCCGTGAACAGTTCATGAAAGCCACCAAAGGCAAGGGGGATATCAATCAATGGCTGAGCGACTTGCTGCTGGGCAAACTGACCGCCGTGCCGTCGCGCGAATCCAGCACCATTGCCCTGAATTTCAGAGGTGCCGATCCACGCTTTGCTGCGGCCATAGCAAATGCCTTTGCCAAGGCCTACATCGAAACCAGCCTGGATTTGCGTCTGGTTCCCGCCAGGCAGACCGCTGAATGGTTCGACCAGCAGATTACCCAACTACGTGAGAAGCTCGATCAGGCACAGCAAAAGCTCACCGCCTATCAGCGCGAAAAGGGCATCGTCGAATCCGACGAGCGGCTGGACGTCGAAACCCGCCGCTTGGGTGACCTCGCCGGGCAGATGGTGGGCGCACAGTCGGCGGCGTTCGACGCCAGCTCGCGCACGCGCGACAGCGCCAGCCTGCCTGAAGTCACCAACAACCCGGTGGTGCAGGGTCTTAAAGTCCAAGTTGCACAAGGCGAGGCCAGGCTGGCCGATCTGGCCAAGCGTGTGGGGGTCAATCATCCGGAATACCAGCGGGCGCAGGCCGAAGTGAATAGCTACAAGGTCAAACTTGCGACTGAACTCAATACCGCAACGCGCGGCGTTGGCGCTACGGCCGGTGTAGCACGCCAGCGCGTCAACGAACTGAGTGCCGCGTTCGAACGGCAAAAAGTCAAAGTGCTGGGGCTGAAACAGCAGCGCGAGGAAGCTACCCTGCTGGCGCGCGACGTGGAAAATGCCCAGCATATTTATGATTCTGCGCTGCAGCGCTACGGCCAGAGCCGCATGGAAGCACAATCCACGCAGACCGATATCGCCGTATTGAATCCGGCAGTTCCGCCAATCGAGTCCTCCAGCCCGAAAATATTGCTGAACATTGCGCTGTCACTGTTCCTCGGTGCCTTGCTGGGCGTGGGCATCGGCTTCCTGGTCGAATTGCTGGATCGCCGGGTGCGCTCCGGGCAGGACATCGCCGGGCTGGAAATTCCGGTGCTGGCCGAGGTGACTATAAAAGGTCGCCGTCTGGAAAAGCTGCGCCAGCTGTTTCGGCGCAACCGCCCCGCCCTGGCCTGATCGCCACCTAACCAGACATCAGACAACCCCACCGGATCAACCGAGGTTCACATGAATTCATTCACAAGCGCCAGCGAACAGGGCGGCATCGTCGAGTCGGCAGTCGGCATCCGTGCTGAAGCCTACATCGGCAAACTGCTGCAGGATGCAGGCAAGCTCAAGCCGAAAGACATGGAGCGCGTGCTCAAACTGCAACAGGAACAAAATCTGCGCTTTGGCGAAGCTGCGCAGAAGCTGGGTCTGGTGACCGAGGCCGATATTCAGCAGGCGCTGGCACATCAATTTGAATACCCCACCATCCACGCCGCCGAGGCTGGACTGAGCCCCGAGCTCACCGCCGCCACCGCTCCCTATGGCAAGGAAGCCGAGGCACTGCGCTCGGTGCGCGCTGAACTGATGCTGCGCTGGTTTCGCGAGGGCCGCAAAACGTTGGCAGTCGGCGAAGCGAGCGCGGGCGAAGGCGCGAGCTACCTGGCCGCCAACCTGGCGGTGCTGTTCGCGCAAATGGGGCGCAAGGTGCTGCTGATCGATGCCAACATGCGGCAGCCGCGCCAGCACACGATTTTCAATCTGGGTAACAGCGCGGGGTTGTCCGAGATTCTGGCTGAGCGCGTGTCATCGGTTCAGGTGCGCACCGTCAAATCGTTCCCGACCCTGTCCGTGCTGACCGCGGGCTCGCCACCGCCCAACCCGGCCGAACTGCTGGCGCGTCCGACCCTCGACGCGCTGCTATCCGGGCTGGAAGCCAGCTACGACATCGTCCTGCTCGACACCGCGCCTGCTCAACTCAGCTCGGACTTTCAGCAGGTTGCGGCGCGCGTAGGTGGCATGCTCATCGCCACCCGCCGCAACGTCAGCCGCCTGGCGTCGCTGGCCGAGCTTAAAGAAAAAATCACCTTCGCCGGCGCGCAGGTCGTCGGCGCCGTTGTACTGGATTGATGCCATGAGCACGCTAACCTCTCAGCTGCCCGGAACAGGCAGCGCGCTTCCAATTATTAAAACCTGGTGGCCCATCATTCTGGGGCTGCTGGTTTTGTATGTGCCCACCTACTGGACGCTTGCGAATGGGCTGTGGAATGAAGAGGAATATGCACATGGCCCGATTGTGCTGGTCGTGTCGCTGTTTCTCATCTGGCAAAAGCGAGAAGTTTTTATGGAAAGCGCCACGGGAATGCAGCCTGGCGGGCTTGAGATCGCCTTGGGGTGGACGCTGCTGGTCGTGGGATTGCTGGCTTTTGCGCTTGGGCGTTCCCAGTCCATTGTGATATTCGAGGTGGGCTCGCAGATCCCCGTCATATTGGGTGTGCTGCTTATCACCCTTGGCGCCCGTTCGGCGCGCGCGCTCTGGTTCGCTCTGTTCTTCTTGCTGTTCATAATTCCCTTGCCCGGATTCATCGTCGATGCCGCAACCGGTCCGCTTAAGCAGAATATTTCTGTCATCGCCGAGCAGGTGTTGTATGCGGCTGGTTACCCCATCGCGCGTAGCGGCGTCACGCTCACCATCGGGCAGTACCAGTTGTTGGTGGCCGACGCCTGCTCCGGTCTGCATTCCATGTTCAGCCTGTCGGCCATGGGGTTGCTGTATCTGTACCAGATGCAGCACACCAGTATGGCGCGCAATCTCATCATCATGGCGACGATTCTGCCGATTGCCTTTGTCGCCAACGTCGTGCGCGTGATGGTGCTGGTTCTGGTGACGTACCACCTGGGCGATGAAGCGGGGCAGGGGTTCCTGCATGGCTTTGCCGGCATCATGCTGTTCGTGATCGGACTGCTGTTTTTGTTTGCACTGGATTGGGTGCTTGGCTTCATCTTCCCGGATCGGCCGCAAAGCGTGAAGCAACACTAAATCCGGAGGCAACACATGAAACTCATCAGCTTCAAGCATTTCATCATCGGCCTGTGCATGTTTGCGGCCGCAGGCATGGCGCTTGCCCTCAAACCCACGACCAAACTTGCCGACGCGGGGCCCGCGATCAATCTGGAAACGCTGATCCCCAAACAGTTTGGCGAATGGAAACTGGATGAAAGCCTGGTGCCCGTTCAAGTCAGCCCTGAAGTTAAGGCCAAGCTCGACAAGATTTATGGTCAGACGCTCACCCGCACTTACATCAATGCCGCCGGCCGGAGGGTGATGCTTTCCATCGCCTATGGCGCCAATCAGGGCTCGGATGATTTTCAGGTGCATCGACCTGAATATTGCTATTCGGCGCAAGGATTCCAGGTCAAAAAAGGCTGGGAAGACCATCTGAAAATCGGGACGAGTCAGTTGCCGATCAAGCGTCTCGAAGCCATCAAGGACTCGCGCATTGAGCCGATCACATACTGGATCACCATCGGAGACAAAGCGACGCTGCCCGGTATTGGCCGCAAGTTGGCGCAGCTTACATACGGCCTCACAGGCAAGATCCCGGACGGCATGCTTATTCGCGTTTCCACTATTAGCAATAAGGCCGACGAAGAATATCGTTTACAAGACCAATTCGTGAACGCAATGCTGGATGCGGTAGAACCCTCGCAGCGCGTTCGCCTGACCGGCACACTCTGAATCAACTCAAAGGAAAACATTAATGAATCGTGTTGCCCTCATCACCGGCGTCACCGGCCAGGACGGCGCCTACCTCGCCGAATTTTTGCTGGGAAAGGGCTACGAAGTCCACGGCATCAAGCGCCGCACCTCGCTGTTCAACACCGACCGCATCGATCACCTGTATGAAGGGCCCGAAGTCAAAACCCGGCGCTTCGTGCTGCACCACGGCGACCTTACCGACTCATCCAGTCTGGTCCGCATCATCCAGCAGGTGCAGCCCGATGAAATCTACAACCTGGCTGCGCAAAGCCATGTGGCGGTGAGCTTCGAGGAACCCGAATACACCGCCAACTCCGACGCCCTCGGCGCGTTGCGCATCCTCGAAGCGATCCGCATCCTCGGGCTGGAAAAGAAGACCCGTTTCTATCAGGCGAGCACCAGCGAACTGTTCGGCCTGGTGCAGGAAATCCCGCAGAAGGAAACCACCCCCTTCTATCCGCGCAGCCCCTACGCCTGCGCCAAGCTTTATGCCTACTGGATCACCATCAATTACCGTGAAGCCTATGGCATGTATGCCTGCAACGGCATCCTGTTCAACCACGAAAGCCCGATTCGTGGCGAAACCTTCGTCACCCGCAAGATCACCCGCGCGCTCGCTCGCATCAAGCTCGGCCTGCAGGACTGTTTGTTTCTCGGCAACATGGACGCCAAGCGTGATTGGGGCCACGCCAAGGATTACGTCGAGATGCAGTGGCTGATGCTGCAGCAGGATCAGGCCGAAGACTTCGTCATCGCCACCGGCGTGCAATACAGCGTGCGCGACTTCGTCGACGCCGCCGCCAAGGAATTGGGTATCGCCATCCGCTGGGAAGGGCAGGGCGTTGACGAAAAAGGCTATGACGCCAACGGCAAATGCATCGTCGCCGTCGACGCGCGCTACTTCCGCCCCACCGAAGTGGAAACCCTGCTCGGCGACCCCAGCAAAGCGAAAACGAAACTCGGCTGGACGCCGAAGATCAGCTTCGCCGAACTGGTCGCCGAAATGGTGCGCGAGGATTTGAAAGCCGCCGAGCGTGATGAGTTGGTAAAGAAACATGGTTACAAGGCCATGGACTACCACGAATAGTCCAATGGACAAGAACGCCAAGATTTACATTGCCGGCCACCGCGGTTTGGTCGGCACGGCCCTCATGCGCAACCTGCGCGCCAAGGGTTTTGACAACTTCGTCACCCGTACCCACGCTGAGCTCGACCTCACCAACCAGGCCGCGGTCGAAGCCTTCTTTGCCGCAGAAAAGCCCGACTACGTGTTCCTGGCGGCAGCCAAAGTGGGCGGCATCCACGCCAACAACACCTATCCTGCCGAATTTATCCGCGACAACCTCGCCATCCAGACCAACATCATTCACGCCGCGCACAAGAATAATGTCAAGCGCCTGCTGTTTCTGGGGTCCAGCTGCATCTACCCCAAGCTGGCGCCGCAGCCGATGAAGGAAGAGCACCTGCTCACCAGCGAACTGGAGCCCACCAACCGTCCCTATGCCCTGGCCAAGATTGCCGGCATCGAAATGTGCTGGAGTTACAACCGGCAATACGGCACACAATACCTGGCGGTGATGCCTACCAATTTGTACGGTCCCGGCGACAACTACCACCCGGAAAACTCACACGTCATCCCTGCGCTGATCCGCCGCTTTCACGAAGCCAAGCTTGCCAATGCGCCGAGCGTGACAGTGTGGGGAACCGGTACACCGCGTCGTGAATTCCTCTACAGCGAAGACATGGCCGACGCCTGCGTTTATCTGATGAACCTGCCCGACGAGCAGTTCGTCCCGCTGCTGGGACAGAACCGCAACGACGGCTTGCCGCCGCTGATGAACATTGGCGTGGGTCACGACCTCACCATTCGCGAACTGGCCGAAACCGTGAAGGCCGTGGTGGGTTATCAAGGCGAGATCGAATTCGATGCAAGCAAACCTGACGGCACCCCGCGCAAGCTTATGGACGTGGGGCGGCTGAACGCTATGGGCTGGAAGGCCACTACCACCATGCAAAGTGGCCTGACCGTTGCTTATCAGGATTTCATGGTGGCAAACAGATGACCATGCTCCCCCTCTTAATCAGAGCAGAAGTGCCTGTTAGGTGGGCGAAGCTCACTGCCCACATTCCGTTCGCCCTGGTTTTGTCTCAGGACATCCACACGCCGATCTCTGCCTGAGTGGTTTGGGAAAAAAGCATAAAAACAAGTCTACGTTCCAACTGACAGAATCGAAGCCACATGCTGTTGAGATTACTAACCTATCACCGCACAGAACCGACACCACCACCGGACAAAATCCATGTGCTCTCCAATTTGGAATTCGAGCATCAAATTGATCTTTTACTGGACAGCGGCGTTGCGATTGTGGATGCCAATTGTTTTTCTCATCCCGAGAAATGGCCTGCCTATGGCGTGGGCTTAACGTTTGATGACGGATACCTGAGCGATCTCACCAACGCGAAGTTATTGCACGCGCGCGGACTCAGCGGCATGTTTTTTGTTTCGACCGCAAACATCGGGAAAACAGGCTACCTCAACCAGGCCCAAATTCAGGAAATGGATGCCATGGGAATGTTGATAGGCTCCCATTGCCACACCCATCGACGCCTGACCACGATGCCTTTGGATGAAGCCAGAAATGAGATGGGTACATCCAAATCCATTCTGGAAGAGATGCTGGGGCACAAGGTAGACCAGATCGCCTTTGTCGGCGGCGCATACAACAAAGCCGTTGCCGATGAAGCAACAAGCCTGGGTTTTCGTTATTGCCACACAACCGTGTGGGGCAGGAACCAAGTCAATGCCAGCACATCAGGCCTGTTAAGCAGAGACACCATCAATCAGGGAATGAGTGATGAAGCCTATGTTGGATTAGTGCTTGGGCGCAACGAGTTCAAACGGCAACTCGTTTACAAGTGCAAACAAGCCGTGCATGCCACCATGCCCGCTGCTGCGTATGGCTATCTCAGAAAACAGTTCCTTTCCTCTTCGCCATCAGCGCGTGACGAGCAAGTAATTGGCCGTGAAGAACCTTCCGAACCACGCCAGCAGGCAATGGACAGCGCTTGCCTTACCACCGAGCCTGATTGTTCCCCGCCAACAACGCATCAAATGTCTGCAGAATTGAGTGCCATGGCATCACAGGCTGGGTTGTCGGATGAGGCAGTACAAGCCACACGGAGCCAAATGCTGCTCGATTTCTGTCGAGCACTTGATGTACACGGCATTCCATACGTCATCCTTTCCGGGTATCAGGAGTACCCAACCCGGATAGATTCAGATGTCGATTTTATGGTGTCCGAAGCCGATTTCGACAGATTGGCCGAAGTGTTCCTGGTACCCAATTTCATTGTTGGAGCTCGACTCGTTCAGAGGGTGTCTCACAGGATTTCGGGATGTCGATTTGATTTCGCAAAGCCTGTTGGAATGCGGATTGCCTATCTACATCCCGATGCGGCAGCCTGTTACCGTGAAGGAACACGGTTATGGTTACACCCCAATCAGGTGCTTGCCAGCCGTCGGCTCTCGCAAAACGGCTTCTGGATACCGGCACCCGCTGTCGAGTTCGAATATTACTTTATCAAGCGGATCGATAAGGGCAGTGTCGAGGCGCGGCATGTTCAGCAGTTTGCCAGGCTGCTGACCGAAGATTCTGCGGGGTGTCAAGATGCAATGGCAAGACTGATGCCGCCCCATTTGGCCGCATCGATTCTTGAGGCCATCGCAGCCTGTGACGTTCCATGGTTTACGCGACAAGGCGGGCAGTTGCGCGCAGCATTGCAATCCAGCCCGCCCAGGGAGGGCGTTTTGCAGCGGTTGTTGAATCGTATGAACGAGAGGCGTCGATTGGTTGCGCGCTTCATACGACCGACTGGCTTGGTCATCGCTGTGCTTGGCCCGGACGGCTGCGGCAAGACGACCCTGATTGAACACATCGAACACGAGTTAGCACCCGTCTTTCGGAGAGTATGCAGATTCCACCTGAGACCTCATTTTGGCAGGGTGTCCGTTTCCAGCCCGGTGACCGAACCGCACGCCCAGAAGCCGCGCGGTTGGCTCGCCAGCACAATGAAAGTGTTTCTTTTCCTGATTGACTACTGGATGGGCTGGCTGCGTTGGGTTTACCCCGCCAAGGTGCATTCGAATTTGGTGATATTTGATCGCTATTACCACGACATGCTGGTCGACCCGGCTAGATACCGGCTGCCACGCGGTTTCTTCCTGCACCGTCTGCTTGCAGGCCTGGTGCCCAAACCAGATATCTGGCTGGTGTTGCATGCGCCGCCCGAGGTGCTCGTTGCCAGAAAAGGGGAGATTACTCTGGAAGTGGCGCGTGTGCTTTCCGAAGCTTACGCTCGGCTTGCCCTCCCGCTGCGTGCTACCACACGGATTGATACCGGGCGCGGGTTGGAAGAAACCCTAGCAGCGGCTGTCGCTGCACCACTTGATTATTTGGCTACCCGAACAAAATCCCGTATTGGGGTTGCCGAGTGAACGAAACCCCGCAGAAATCTCTGCGCATCCTGCTCTCAGCCTACGCTTGCGAGCCTGGCAAGGGTTCCGAGCCGGGGGTGGGTTGGGGTTGGGCGCGGGCATTGGCGCGACGCGGCCACGAGGTCCGGGTGCTGACCCGTCGCAACAACCAGGCAGCCATCGAACGGGGATTCGACCGCCTGGAGCCGATCATTCAGGAGCGTTTGCACTTCCTGTATTACGACCTGCCGCGATGGGCCAGCTGGTGGAAGAAAGGTGGCCGAGGTGTGCATCTTTATTACATGCTTTGGCAGTGGGGGGCTTATCTGCTGGCGAAGCAAAAGCATGCCGAAGAGAAGTTCGACTACGTACACCATGTCACTTTTGTGAGCATCCGACAGCCCAGCTTTATGGGCGAGTTGGGTATTCCCTTCATCTTTGGTCCCGTCGCAGGGGGGGAGCGCGCGCCGTGGCGCTTGCGTTCTAATTTCGCGTGGCGTGGCCAGGTTTGGGATGGCGTGAGGGACGTGTTTAATGCTCTAGTGCGATTTGATCCACTGATGTGGCGGACGTTTTCAAGGGCCGAGCGCATTTTTGTCACCTCTGAGGAAACACGTGACCTGATCCCACGAAAGTTTCGGGAAAAAACCCAAATCCATTTGGCAATCGCATTAGATAGCCAGGAAGCAGCTACCGGTGAAATGAGCGATGCTCGTGATGTTCAGGCTGAGGAGGCATTCTCCCCACGAATTCTTTATGTCGGTAATTTTCTTTATTTCAAGGGCATGCGTTTTGGCATCCAAAGCTTTGCGGCCTTGGTCAAACACTATCCCCACGCAAGACTTAGCATGGTTGGTTCTGGTCCATATGAACAGGATTGGCGTCAAGTGACGCGGAATTTGGGTGTTGAAGACAAGGTTGAGTGGATACCCCGGGTTAAGCAGTCAGAACTCGCGAGCATTTACCGCAATCACGATGTGTTTTTATTCCCGAGTCTGCATGATTCAGGCGGCATGGTTGTTCTGGAGGCCATGCAGCAGGGCTTGCCCGTTGTATGCATGAAACTGGGCGGCCCGGGTAAATTGGTCAATGAAACGTGTGGCATTGCCTTGGACACATCAGGACATACGGTAGCAAGCATCACTGCTGAGTTGGCTGTCGCACTTGTCCGTATATTGGCGGACCGTCAGGCATTGGCGCGATTGTCGGCAGGTGCGCGTCAGCGGGTACTTGAATTTAGTTGGGATAGATTGGCAGACGATATTTATGCCCCGATTGATTTGCGTGTCGCTGCATCCGTAGCTCACTATCAACCCGAAAATGGCCAACCTGAGAAGGTGAAATGAGAAATTTCATTCCACATTCACATTCTCATCTCTGGTCGCTCGGTGATCAGCGCTCGTGAGTGGCAGCAATTTAATTGGCTGAGCTTAATAATTGTAATTATCTTTAACTTGATATTAAAAATTGATGTGATAAATGGAAGCGATCCCGAACCAAGCCAATCCATTCGCGAGCAAACTGCTTATTGGTTCTGCGAAACGGAGAAAGTTAATCCCGCATATACATAGACTGATATGTACTTTATTGGGCAGCGATGTGTACTGTGCCATTCCACGTGGTTTGTTACTGCCACACCCATACGGCGTGATAATTCACAGAAATGTGATTCTTGGCGAAAACGTAATCATCATGCAGCAAGTAACTATCGGACAAAAATCACCTGTGGCGATAGGGGTTCCGGTTATTGGAGACAATGTATATATTGGCGCCGGCGCAAAATTACTTGGCTCAATAAATATTGGCAATAACGTTACTGTTGGCGCTAATGCAGTAGTTACAAGAGATGTGCCTGAAGGGGCGACTGTGGTGGGCTCCAATAGGATACTTAATGCATCTTGTAATTAGCATGATCAGATTGTCATTGCCCATTTGCCGGTTTCTGTAGGGTACAACCTAGACAAATGAGGCTCTTACCCCATTCGCATTCCCATCTTTGGTCATTAAGTGACCAGGCGTTGGTAAGTGGTACTAATTTTGTCATTGGGGTGTTGCTCGCCCGCATGATGGGTTTGGAAGCCTTTGGTTTTTATGTTGTAGCTCAGGCTTATCTGCTCTATGCGAATACCTTTCAGGGTTCCATGGTGGTTTCGCCAATGATGACCACTGTGCCAGCAACTATAGATCAGGGTGTTCAGGACAAGCTAATACAAGGCTTCTTTGGTTACACCTTGTTAGTGTTGGGTGTCACCCTTGTGGGGGTACAGTCCATAGCATGGCTGTTGGGATTGTGGTCCGAACATCTCAGCTTGGGGAAATTGGCTTGGCCGTTGATTTTTGCCATGGCCGGGTTCCAGGTGCAGGACTGGCTGAGGCGTGTCCTCTATATCAAGGCAGCGAATCATGCGGTTTTTTTTAGTGACTTGCTCGCCTATGGCGGGCAACTGGCTGGCTTGGTATGGTTGGGGTACGCTGGCAACTTGACACCGGATACGGCTTTGTTAGCACTTGCCTTATCCTTTGCCTTCTCAGCCTTGGTGACGGCCTTGAGCCATGGCATACGCCCTGACCCTGGCGAGGCTGCCGTGGTGATCAAGCAACACTGGCGGGCGAGCCGAAATTTTCTGGCGACCTGGCAGTTGCAATGGCTGGGTTCGCAAGGGGTTATCCTGCTTGGAGCCGGCATGATCGGCCAGCAGGCGGCAGGGGCGATCCGCGCAGTCCAGAATCTACTGGGCCCGATCAATGTCGCCTTTCAGTGGATGGACAATGTTGTGCCAGTACGCGCGGCACTGCATTTGCGTGATTCCGGTCAACGCGCCCTGGTCGCCTATCTGGGGCAGATCGGGGTTGTAGGTGGCTTAGCGCTCGGTCTGTTCGCTCTGGCGCTACTGCCGATAGATGAATGGTTGATGGTGCTGCTCTATGGCGAAGAATACCGGCCGTTCGCCATCCTGGTGGTGTTTCAGGCGCTCTATTATTTCTTTGGGCATGGCTACCGCATGGCTGCCTATTATTACCGCGCGGTGGGGGAAACCCTTGTTTTGGCCCATGCCAGCTTGTGGTGGGCGGTGGTCGCGGTCACGCTGGCGTTAACCGCTGTACGCGGGCTTGGCGAGCGGGGGATCATGGTGTCATTGATAGCGGGCGAGGTGGCCGCGCTGGTGTACCTGATATGGTTGTGGCGTGCCAAAATCAACACGCCATTTGGTTCAAATAATGGTGTCCGCAACCCTTGTTATGTCGTGCTGAGGCGGCGCGATGGCAGCATCCATCTGGTGCTGCCCTTCTCGAACACACAGGTGTTGCAATCGGCATTGCGCATGTATTACCCCTCCCGCTGGGCGGGGCGTCTGTATCGTTTGATCCTCACTCATACCCTACCGTGGCGGGCGTGGCTGGGGTGGGTCGAAACGGTTGAAACGCTGGCGGGTTTTTGTCCCGATCTGAAACCCGTGTTGGAAGTGGTGCCAACTGCAAACCCGGAATGTATTGGTTTGCTCAAGGGCTCGCCTGGTCCACGATCCAAGCTGACACTCAAAATCATGGATGCCGCTGGCAATAGCCTGGCCTATGCGCGCATCGCTGATTCTCCGGGTGCTGTGGCTGCCTTGCGCCGTGAAGCGCAGGTGCTGACGATGAGCAAACTGGGGCCTTGTCAGCCCGTCGTCATCGCACAGGGTGAATATAGTGGCCCGCATGATTTTTTCATTGTCGAATCGGCCGGACCGGAACAACCGGCAGAGCCTGTTCTTGCAGAAAGGCATTTTGCTTTTCTTGCCCGCATGCTGGGCGACGAGACGCTACCCTGGCATTCGGTGATCGACCAGCTGGAACATGAGATTTCAGATTTGATGCGTGAGCCTGCCTTATCCAGCCTGCTTGCAGAGACGCTGAATTTTTTGCTTAAGGCACCCTGCCCCAGTTTGCGGGTCTGCATCGAGCATGGAGATTTCGTGCCCTGGAATGTCCGCATCAATAAAACGGGGGAGCTGTTTGTGCTGGACTGGGAGCATGCGCGGTGTGATGGCTGGGTTTGGCTCGATGCCTTGCATTTCTGTTATCAAACCGAAGCCTTGGTGCGTCGACGTAGCCCGAAGCAGGTTTTGGCATCCTTGTTGTCGGTTTTCACCCAGCCTGCTGCCCGGCAATACGCCCAGCAATTGCCAGTGACGGCGGGCCATGAACGAACCTTGATCGCCGTGTATCTGCTGCGTATGCTGGTCGTCGGTGCCAGCGAAGGGTATGCAGCCACTGCGCATCAGCAGGTCATGCGTTGCCGCATGCTCAAGCACCTGCTTCAAGAAATTAACATTGGCAGTCATGAAAATGCATAGTAAGAATTTGCCTGACAAGGCATATCCGTACGACACGGACCATTTCCATCGGCTGCTGCCTGCTGTCTGCCAGCAAATCGAATGGAGTGAATGCAAGTGTTGAATATCAATTGGCCTCGTGTCTTGGCATGGCTCGGGGGCGGGCTGGTTGTCACGTTTGTCGCAGTCTTTCTGGGATTGATGTCTGCACTGGCGCCGGTCCTGGCTATTTTGCTGTCGATTCTAATCGTCACCATCGGTATCCTGGTCGGCGCGTATGCCTGGGCGCGGCGTGTTGCCATGGGGAATGGGCAGCTTGCGTTGTACCTGCTGCTTTTCTGGGTGTGGGTCGTCAACATGCCGGCGATTATGGCGTTCGATACTAGCGGCATTACCAAACCTGATCTATTCAACCCCCAGTCCATCGGCCGCATCATCATGTTCTTCCTGGTTGGCCTGGGTTTTGTGTTCAATTATTTCAATACAAGCCGCAGGCAGGCGGCAGCCATGCCTAAACTGGGTGCCCTGCTTACCCTGCCACTACTGATCTATGGATGGTATCTGGTCGATGTGGTTTTGGTATCGGGGGGGCAGGACCTGGTGCTCGCCTTGTACCGCATTGCCGAGTGGGTGCTGTTGCTGTTCCTGATCGTCGCTGTGGTGGGGCGTGCACCGGTCAACCCAGCCGAGCGGGAAAACTGGCTGTTGCGGGTGGTGTTTGCCATGCTGCTGTTTATGTTATTGATCACTCTGGTAATGCTGCCAATTGTGCCCAATTGGATTTATCTCCCCGACAAGAGTGGTTTGCGCCGGTTGCAAAACCCGTTTGCACACCCCAATACGCTTGGCGTGCTGGCGGGCATGGCGTTCTTCTATTTTCTTGAGCGCAAGCCACGTTTTTTCCGCCTTGGTCTGCTGCTGGCGTTCGGCATGATGGTGGCTACCTATTCCCGCGGCGCATGGGCAGGGTTTACCCTAGCCACGGCTTTTTATCTGTTGCTAAGGCCGCGCACCATGCAGGGACGTTTTTTTGCCGCCATGGCGATGATCTTTGTTACCGCATTGGCATGGGCCACCCAGGATTTTTTTATCGATTCTGTGGAACGCTTTTTGGCACGAGGAGGGTCGGTTACCAGTCTGGCAACCGCATCGGAACGAACTGAGGTCTGGCAGGCGTCACGCGTGCTGATCCGCGAGGCACCTTTGCTCGGGCATGGATATATCACTGGCCCTAAGAAACTGAATGACATTATGGCAACTGGTCCCTCCGCTTCATATTTTCGAGCTGTGAATGCTCATAATGAATTTGTGCAGACCCAAATCAACGGAGGAATTATCGCGACGATATTACTGGCGATTTTTCTCGCGCGCACGCTGTATCTGCTGAAAGCCTTGGCCAGATCTGTGAGCCCACATTTTTTTCGTTGCGTGACGGCCTGGATTATCATGATTTGGACATTCGGTATGTTGTCTCCAAATATCAGTGGCCAATTATTAATTGTTGGCGCGTTGCTGCTTTATCTCCATACAGTGCTGGAGTTGCTATACGCCGATAAACGTGCAGCCGCATCCACCGCGAAGATGACAGCACAATTGGCAGCGGGCGCCAAGGCTTAACAATGCCGTGCTTGCGCCGGGCTCTGTATATAGGCCTGCTGGTAGGGGGCTGCCATGCGGGGCCTGGTTTGGCAGCATCTGCGCCTGACGGCGTGGCTCCGCCACTGGTGCCACGACCCAGCGCTACGTCCTACGTGGTGACGCGCGACGGGCATTTCTTCCTGGATGAACAGCGAATCCGCTTTTGGGGGTTCAATCTTCAGGCAGGAGCATTCCCATCCTATAGAGAAATTAGCCATCTGGCTGATCGTTTGTCCCGGTTGGGTGTGAACTCGGTTCGTCTCTGGCCGATTCAAGGCACGTTTTACGATGGGAATTCATTGCCGGAGCGGCGTTTTGCCAAAGCGAGCATGGGGGATGGCTCGTTGCTGGATCGTTACGACTTCTTTATTTTCGAGCTCAAGCGCAAGGGCATCTTTGTCCAGAACCCGGCTTTGCATTATGTGGATATCGATGCAATTCGCTATTGGCCAGACCCGGAAACGCGCAGAATCCTTGGCCCGAAGGCCACCCAGGACGATATTCGTAAACTGCACGGAATAGCGCCTTATCTTTCAGCGGGATGGGAGGCGATGCTGGAAACCCATATCCGCAATTATCTGGGGCATGTCAATCCGTATACACAACATGCCTACGCAGACGAGCCCGTTTTTTCGGGATGGGAACTCGCAAACGAAAGCCAGTTTGTTTATTGCGCGCTGCGGCGGAGCTGCGTGTCTGAATTGCCGCCATTTTTACGCGGTGAACTAACTCGACTCTGGCAAGCGTATAGCAAACAGAAGGGCGGCAAAGCCGATTTGGATCTGCCGGTTTATGACAGCGACTGGGATCGCACGAGCTCGGCCACGCATTCCGCATATCGACAGTTTGTGTTTGACCGCTTCGTGACGGTGAGCCAGCGCCTGGAAGGCATTGCTCGGGGAATGGCACCTGTCGGAAAAGGGATCGCCGTTCAGCCGGTCACCTATTCAACCCAGGCTGGCGATCCGCTGCTGGTTGCGCGAGCGGCCTATTCTGCCGGGGATTATTCCGCGATTGGTGCGTATCAAACGCCAATGGATCAGGATCGTAAGAGTCCATTTTTTCCTTTTCGATTGAACCTTGCCAATCCTGTTTATTACAACTTCAACTATGGCGCGGTTGCGGGCAAGCCTACGGTCGTTTATGAAAACAGTTTCTTCCGACCTTACCCCTATCGTGCCGAGTGGCCATGGGCACTTCTGTATCTGGCAGCCATGCAGGATTGGGACGCGTTGTTTCTCTATACCTATGGCCAACCCTGGGCGATTTACGATGATGGACCAGGTAAGCCGCCGCGCTATGGCGACAAACCGTTGCCTATTCCATCCGATCCGCAGGATTCTGCACCCCGCGGCGTTTACGCTGGGCTGCATCATGGCGGGGATGAAGTAAGCGTCGCTGCGTGGTCAGCCGCCGGGCTGGTTTTCCTGAGCGGAGAATTGGCGTCGGGTGTCGAAACGGCCAACTTCCCATTCAATCAAGCGCAAATTTTTGGACCTGCGCCAGGGTATTGCACCCTGCCGGGTTGCGGCACTGGGGGCAGGCAAATGATGTCGGAGATGAATGCCGCTTCACTGACCAAACCCATACGACTGCTTTGGTCGGCGGACGTGAAACGGAAAACGGGCAAACCGACTGCGATAGCGCATCGCACGACTGCGAGCAGTCACGGTTTGGTGTGGGATCGCACCTTGCCGCGCCTCGTGATTGACGCACCCGGGAGCAAGGCGGTTGCAGGGATTCTGGAGGGAATAGTCCGATTTGATGATGGGATTGTGCTGCGCTTCCCTCGGCGCCAATTCGGCTTCGTGTCCGTGATAGCGGTAGATGGAAACAAGCTATCGGCCAGTCGCGATATTCGTATATTTGCTTCGGGTAAATCGACCAATACCGGATTTGAGTTCGATCCGGGCAACGTGGATTTCAAGAACGCTACCGGGGTGGTAAGCGGCGTGCGCAATGCGGGTCAGGCACCTGTCGTTTTCGAGCGACCGATGTTTACGCTGGAACTGCCCAAGGCCATTTCACAATTTGACCGCTTTGATTTCAACTTGCGTCCCTATCAGACGGCGGGCACTGGTACTAGCCTGTCAATCAGGTCGGATGAACCGTTTTTCACCGGGGTGATTTCAGAATGAATGCGACACCCAGGGTGCTCTTCGTTCATAACGCCTATCAGCGCCAGGGCGGCGAGGATTCGGTTGTGGCAGAGGAAATAGCGCTCCTCAAATCGCATGGCCATAGCGTTGAAACCTACTTCCGTCACAACGACGACATTGCGAGCCTTTCATCAGTCGCTGTTGCGCAGCAAACACTATGGGCTTCGCGTACCACGCATGAACTGGCTGAACTGATTGGTGATTTTCGACCGGACATTATTCACGCCCACAACACCTTTCCGCTGATTTCACCATCGGTTTACTGGGCAGCTGATCGAGCTGGGGTGCCGGTGGTGCAGACACTGCATAATTTTCGCCTGATGTGTCTGAATGCACTTTTTTTGCGCGAGGGAAAAGTGTGCGAGGACTGCATGGGGAATCTGCCCTGGCGCGGGGTGGCGCGGGCGTGTTATCGCGGATCGCGCGCCGCATCGGCTGTGCTGGCAGGGATGTTGACCCTGCACCGGGGGCTGGGGACGTATCAGAACAAGGTGGCGCGTTACATTGCATTGAACGAGTTCTGCCGGGGCAAGTTCATCGAGGGCGGCTTGCCTGCCGAGCGTGTGGTGGTGAAGCCGAATTTTGTGGATTTTGCTGCGCCGCCGCCTTCGCCACGCGCGGGGCTGTTGTTTGTGGGGCGGTTGTCGGTTGAAAAAGGCGTGGCCACGCTGGCGCAGGCCATGGCGCTGTCGCCTGATGCCGCTTTGCGGGTGGCGGGCGACGGCCCGGAAGCGGGCATGCTGAATGGCGTGGCGGGTGTGGTTCGGCTGGGCAGTCTGCCGGGCGAGGCGGTGCGCCAGGAAATGAGCCGCGCGGCAGCGCTGGTGGTGCCGAGCATCTGCTATGAGAACTTCCCACGGACCATTGCAGAAGCCTTTGCCTGCGGCCTGCCGGTGATCGCCAGCCGCATCGGCGCGCTGGCGGATATCGTGCAAGACGGCGAAACCGGGCTGCTGTTCGAGCCGGGCAATCCGCGCGCCCTGGCCGACAAGCTGGCCTGGGCGCAGGCGCACCCGGAGCAGATGGCGGCAATGGGACGCAACGCCCGCGCGCAATATGAAGCAAAATTCTCGGCCGAGGTGAATTACCAGTGCTTGATGGAAATTTATGCCGGGGTGCTGGCCGAGCGGCGGAGGAAGAAGCAATGAACAAGGACCTGCGTTCAACCGGTAATGTGCTCGGCGCGCAGATCGACGCACTGTCGTGGGAAGCTGCACTGGAGCGGCTGCTCGGCTGGGCGCATGTACGCGAAAGCCGCTATGTGACGATCTGCAATGTGCATGTGGTGGTGAGCGCGTCGCGCGATGCGGCGTATCGCGAAGTAATCAATGGTTCCGATATGGCGACGCCGGATGGCGCGCCGGTAGCGTGGATGCTGCGGCGGCAGGGGTTTGCCGGGCAGACGCGCATCAGTGGGCCGGATCTGATGTGGGCGCTGTGCGAACGCGCAGTGACTGAAAGCCTGCCGATCTATTGCTATGGCAGCACAGACGCGACGCTGGCGCTGCTGGAGGCGCGCTTGCGGGCAGCGTTTCCGGGGTTGCAGAACACGATGGAGTCGCCGCCCTTCCGCGCACTGACGCCAGAGGAGGATGCAGCAGCGGTTGGGCGAATCAACGCCAGCGGCGCGGGCATCGTGTTCGTCGGTCTGGGCTGCCCCAAACAGGAACGCTGGATGGCCGATCATCGCGGGCGCGTGAATGCAGTGATGATCGGTGTGGGCGCGGCGTTCGATTTCCACGCCGGCACGGTGCAGCGCGCGCCGGGCTGGATGCGCGACAACGGGATGGAGTGGCTGCATCGCCTGGCGTCGGAGCCGGGGCGCTTGTGGAAGCGTTATCTGGTGACGAATACGCTTTTCATCCTGGGCGCGGTTCGGCAGTTGCTGTCAGGGCGTGACTGAATGGTGACTCCGCGTTTCGCGTTGCTGGCTGCGCTGGTTTTGCTGGCGGCCTATGTGTGGGGCAACAGCCTGCCCGAAGCGGCAGGGCTGATTCCAACCCCGTGGGACAAGCTCGCACATTTGCTTTGGTACGCAGTGCTATCCAGCTTGCTGCTGTTTGCCTTGGGGCATCGCGTATGGGCGTGGGTGCTGGTGGCGATATTGTTGCTGCTGGCAGGCCTGGATGAGTGGCATCAGTTCGCTCTGCCGGGACGTTCGCCCGACATAAATGACTGGCTGGCTGATGCATTCGGTGTGCTGGCTGGAGTGGCGATCGTCTGGCGATGGGGGCCGCGCGCCAATCTGGATTGCTAGGTGGCGGGGCTTGCGTAGACGACAGTCTTCGCATAGCTGCGCAGGGCAACCTGTAGCCAGGCTAATGCAAGCCTTGAAGCTTTTGGTTTTGGCTCTTTTGAGATTTGAGTAGGGAATCATCGTGATATTGGTCACCGGCGGTGCCGGCTTCATCGGCGCAAATTTCATTCTCGACTGGATGCGGGTCAGCGACGAGTCGGTGCTCAATCTGGACAAGCTCACCTACGCGGGCAATCTGGAAAACCTGGCCAGCCTGCAGGGCGACCCGCGCCATGTGTTTGTGCAGGGCGACATCGGCGATCGCGCGTTGCTGGGCAAGTTGTTGAGCGAGTACCGCCCGCGCGCGATCGTCAATTTTGCGGCGGAGTCGCATGTGGATCGCTCGATCCACGGGCCGGAGGATTTCATCCAGACCAACGTGGTGGGTACCTTCCACTTGCTGGAGGAGGCGCGTGCTTACTGGATGGGTCTGGCAGACGCCGAGAAGGCCGCGTTCCGCTTGCTGCATGTGTCCACTGACGAGGTGTACGGCTCGCTGGCGCCGGGCGATGCACCGTTTACCGAGTCCACGCCATTTGCGCCCAACAGCCCGTATTCGGCCAGCAAGGCGTCGTCCGACCATCTGGTGCGCGCCTATCATCACACCTACGGCCTGCCGGTGCTGACGACGAATTGCTCGAACAACTACGGGCCGTACCAGTTTCCGGAAAAGCTGATCCCGCTGATGATCCTCAACGCCACGCGGGGCTTGCCGCTGCCGATTTATGGCGACGGCATGAACGTGCGCGACTGGCTGTACGTCACCGACCACTGCTCGGCGATCCGCACCGTGCTGCAAAACGGAAATCTCGGCGAGACGTACAACGTCGGCGGCTGGAACGAGATGCCGAATATCGAGATCGTGAAAACGGTGTGCGCGCTGCTCGACGAAATGCGCCCCGATCCCGCCGGGCCTTACGCGCGTCTGCTGGTCTACGTGAAGGATCGCCCCGGCCACGACCGCCGCTACGCCATCGACGCCAGCAAGATTCACCGCGAACTGGGCTGGAAGCCGGCGGAAACGTTTGAAACGGGCATCCGCAAGACGGTGCGCTGGTACCTCGACAATATGCAGTGGGTGGAGCACGTTGCGAGCGGCGCTTACCGAAATTGGGTCGATGCAAATTATTCGGGAAGAGGCGAGGCATGAAACGCAAGGGAATCATCCTGGCCGGCGGTTCCGGCACCCGGCTTTATCCGGCCACGCTTGCCGTATCCAAGCAACTGCTGCCGATCTACGACAAGCCGATGATTTACCACCCGCTCACCACGCTGATGCTGGCGGGGATACGCGACATTCTGATCATCTCAACGCCGCAGGATACGCCGCGCTTCGAGCAGCTGCTGGGCGATGGCAGTCAGTGGGGGATCGGTTTGCGATACGCGGTGCAGCCGAGTCCGGAAGGGCTGGCGCAAGCCTTCATCATCGGCGCGGATTTTGTCGGCAACGGCCCGAGCGCGCTGGTGCTGGGCGACAATATTTTCTACGGCCACGAGATGACCGAGGATTTGTGCGCCGCCAGCGCGCAGGAAGCGGGCGCCACCGTGTTCGCCTACCGGGTACATGACCCGGAGCGCTACGGCGTGGTGGAATTCGATGCCAGCGGCAAGGCGATCAGTCTGGAAGAAAAACCCGCCCAGCCGAAGTCGCACTATGCCGTCACCGGCCTGTATTTCTACGACAACCAGGTGGTGGACATTGCCCGCAAGCTGAAGCCGTCGCCGCGCGGCGAATTGGAGATCACCGACGTCAACCGGCACTATCTCGAAGCGGGTGCGCTCAATGTGTCGATCATGGGGCGCGGCCACGCCTGGCTCGATACCGGCACCCACGAATCGCTGCTGGCAGCCTCGATGTTCATCGAGACGATCGAGAAACGCCAGGGGCTGAAGATCGCCTGTCCAGAAGAGATCGCCTATCGCCAGGGCTATATCACGGCGGAGCAGGTGGCGAAGCTGGCCGAACCGCTGAAGAAGAATGCGTATGGGCAGTATCTGTTGAATATGTTGAATGAGCGGATTTTTTAAGGGGCAAGATTCAAGTAGCAAGTAGGCCGTTCGCCCTGAGCTTGTCGAAGGGCTAATCAAATTCACCACTCACCTAAACATGAACATCATCAAAACCACTCTCCCCGATGTGCTGTTGTTGGAGCCCAAAGTGTTCGGTGATGCACGCGGCTTTTTTCTGGAAAGCTGGAACCGCCAGACCTTTGCCGAGTTGGGCCTCGATCTGGATTTCGTGCAGGACAACCATTCGCGTTCGGCCAGGGGCGTTTTGCGCGGGCTGCATTACCAGCTCAACCAACCGCAGGGCAAGCTGGTGCGCGTGGTGAGTGGCGCGGTGTTCGATGTGGCGGTGGATCTGCGCAAGTCCTCGCCGCATTTCGGGCAGTGGGTGGGCTACGAGTTGTCGGCCGACAACCGGCGCATGCTGTGGATTCCGCCGGGCTTCGGACATGGGTTTCTGGTGCTGTCCGACAGCGCGGATTTCCTCTACAAGACCACCGCCTACTACGCGCCGCAGTGGGATCGCGGCGTGCGCTGGGACGATCCGGCGATCGGGGTGCAATGGCCGCTCGACGACGCGCCCACGCTGTCGGCCAAGGACCAGGCGTTGCCGCTGCTGGAGGATGCCGAGGTGTACCCGTGAGCACGCGCCCGCGCATTCTGCTCACCGGCGCCAACGGCCAGGTGGGATGGGAATTGCGCCGCACGCTCAGCTGCCTGGGCGAGGTGGTCGCACTGGATTCCAAAGCGATGAACCTGGCCGATGCTGCTGTGGTGCGGCAGAAGGTGCGCGAGATTGCACCGGCCATCATCGTCAACCCGGCGGCCTATACCGCGGTGGACAAGGCAGAGACCGAGGTGGAGCTGGTGCGCGCAGTCAACGCCATCGCCCCCGGCATCCTTGCCGAGGAGGCCCGCTCGCTCGACGCGCTGCTGGTGCATTACTCCACCGATTATGTATTCAACGGCAGCGGCACCACACCGTGGCGCGAGGACGATGCCTGCGGCCCGCTCAACGTGTACGGCGCAACCAAGCTGGAAGGCGAGCATGCGATTCAGGCCAGCGGCTGTCGCCATCTCATCTTCCGTACGTCGTGGGTGTACGGTGCACGCGGCAGCAACTTTCTGCTGACCATGCGCCGCCTGATGCGCGAACGGCCAGAGCTGAAAATCGTCGCCGACCAGATCGGGGCGCCGACCTGGTGCCGCGATCTGGCTGAAGCGACCGCGCTGGTGTTGAGCCAGCTTAGCAACGCCGACCAGACCGTGCCCTGGGGCGTGTATCACATGACCAATGCCGGCGAAACCTCGTGGCATGGCTTCGCCGAGGCGATCCAGGCGCTCGATGAGTTCGACGAAACGTGTGCCCCGGCCCACCTGCTTCCCATCCCCAGCAGCGACTACCCCACTCCGGCGCAGCGGCCGCTCAATTCGCGCCTGAACAACGACAGGCTGGAGCAGGCGTTTGGCCTGCGCTTACAGGATTGGCGCACGGCGCTGGCGCTATGCATGGAAGCAAGCGACAGCTGATACAGACAATGAGGAGAAGCATGTGAAAGTGTTATTGACCGGCGGCGCCGGCTATATCGGGTCGCACACCGCGGTGGAATGCCAGGAAGCGGGACATGAAGTGGTGGTGTTCGACAATCTGTCGAACAGCAGCGTGAAATCGCTCGACCGCGTGGCGCAGATCACTGGTAAGCCGGTGGCGTTCGTGCAGGGCGATATCCGCGACCGGGCGGCGCTGCGCCAGCTGTTCGCCGACCATGCGATCGACGCGGTGGTGCATTTTGCCGGGCTGAAGGCGGTGGGCGAATCGGTGGAAAAGCCGCTGCTGTATTACGACAACAACATCGCCGGCAGCATTGCGCTGTTCGAGGTGATGGCCGAATTCGGGGTGAAGGCGGTGGTGTTCTCGTCGTCGGCGACGGTGTACGGCGACCCGGCGACGGTGCCGATTACCGAGGATTTCCCGCTGTCGGCTACCAATCCCTATGGCCGTTCCAAACTCTTCATCGAGGAAATACTGGGCGATATCGCGCTGTCGGACGCGGGCTGGAAGGTTGCGTTGCTACGCTATTTCAACCCGGTAGGGGCGCACGAATCGGGGCTGATCGGCGAAGACCCGCAGGGCGTTCCCAACAACCTGATGCCGTATGTGGCGCAGGTGGCGGTGGGTCGCCGTCCGCATCTCAATGTGTTCGGCGGCGACTACCCGACGCCGGATGGCACCGGGGTGCGCGACTACATCCATGTGGTCGATCTGGCGCGCGGGCACGTGGCCGCGCTGAACAAGCTGCAGCAGCTGAACGGCGTACGCACCTGGAATCTGGGTACCGGCCACGGCGTGAGCGTGCTCGACATGGTGCGCGCGTTCGAGGCAGCCAGCGGGAAACCGGTGCCGTATCAGATCGTGGCGCGTCGCCCCGGCGATGTGGCGCAATGCTGGGCCGACCCGGCGCGCGCAGCGCGTGACCTGGGCTGGCGCGCGATCTACGACCTGCCGCGGATGTGCGCCGATGCCTGGCGCTGGCAGGCGGGGAATCCGGAGGGGTATGTTTGAGGGAGCAGTGAGCAGTAAGCGGCGTTTAACGCTTGCCGAAAAGCCCGCGCCCACGGAAATACTGCACCCCCAGCCAGCCGCCGAACAGCCCGCCGAGGTGGGCGAAATGGGCGACGCCCGCTGACGTGTTGGTGACCCCCAGCAGCAGTTCGAGCGCGCCGTAGCCGAGCACGAAGGTGCGCGCGGGAATCTGGATGAAGGGCAGAAAAATGATGCTGATGACGCGATTGGGGAAATACAGCGCGTAGGCCAGCAACAGACCGAACACCCCGCCCGATGCGCCGATGACCGGACCGGTCGCGTGCAGAAAATAACCGCAGACGGTGATCTGCGTCATGGCGGCGACGATCACGCTGAGCAGATACGTGAGCAGGTAGCGCAGGTCGTTCCAGCGTTTTTCCAGCTCGGCGCCAAACATCCAGACGGCGGCCATGTTGAATCCCAGGTGCAGCAGCGAGCCGTGCAGGAAGCTGTAGGTGACCAGCTGCCAGGCATGGAACGCCCCGCCCGAGCCCGGTGGCCACAAACCGAATACGCGGATGATGTCGGGTCCGGTGACAATCCCCAGCGTATAAACCAGGACATTCAGCAGGATGAGGGCGAAGGTGATCGGCGGCATGGGCGCAGTTTCAAGGGGCACGTTTCAAGTTGCAAGAAAAATCAGCTGACCGGCTCCCAGTGCTGCAGCTTCAGTTGCAGCGATTGCTGGCCATTGAATTCGTTGGGCATGAGGGCGTAGACCGCGTGGATGCGTTGCGGCAACGGGTCGGCATGAAAGAAGCGCATGGCCTCGAACGATGCGCCGTCACGTGCCAGCTTCAGTTTCAGATGTTTCTCGCCGACGACGCGCTGCGTCACGACATCGAAGGTGGCGGTGAACAGCGGAGCGGGAAAGCCCTGTCCCCAGACGGCATGATCGAGCTGTTCGGCAAGCGCATAGCTGTGGTCGACGGAGTCGAGTTCGCCGTCGGTTTCGATCACGCCTTCGAGATCGGCCGGGTCGATCAGTTCGCGCACGATCGTCTCGAACGCCTGGGCAAATTCAGCGTGGCGGCCGGCGGGCAGGCTGAGTCCGGCTGCCATGGCATGGCCGCCGAACTTGAGAATGAGGCCGGGATGACGCTTGTCGATCAGGTCGAGCGCGTCGCGCAGGTGCAGGCCGGGAATGGAGCGGCCGGAGCCTTTGAGTTCTCCGCTCTCGCTTGAGGCAAACACGATGGTGGGGCGGTGGAATTTTTCTTTCAGCCGCGAGGCCAGGATGCCGATCACGCCGACATGCCAGCCGGGTTGCCAGGCGGTGAGGCTGTGGCTGTCGCCGGGGTTGAAGCGGGCGAGGATGGCGAGCGCTTCCTCCAGCATGTCGGATTCGACATCGCGCCGGCTGCGGTTGAGCGTGTCGAGCTGCTGCGCCAGCTGTTGCGCACGGGCGGGGTCGTCGGCCAGCAGGCATTCGATACCGAGCGCCATGTCGTCGAGGCGGCCGGCGGCATTGAGGCGCGGGCCGAGCATGAAGCCGAGGTCGAACACGGTGGCGCGCGCGGGGTCGCGACCGGCGGCGCGGAACAGCGCATTGATACCGGCGCTGGCTTTGCCCGCCCGCATCCGTGCCAGGCCGTTTTCCACCAGGGTGCGGTTGTTGGCGTCGAGCCTGACCACGTCGGCGATGGTGCCGAGCGCGACCAGATCGAGCAGGGCGCGCAGGTCGGGTTCGGGCTGTTCCGCATACGCGCCGCGCCGGCGCAGTTCGGCGCGCAACGCCAGCAGCACGTAGAACATCACGCCTACTCCGGCCAGGTTTTTCGAGGCGAAGCCACACCCCGGCTGGTTGGGGTTGACGATGCAGGCGGCGTCCGGCAAGGCGTCGCCGGGCAGGTGGTGGTCGGTGACCAGCACCGGGATGCCGAGCGCATTCGCTGCAGCCACGCCCTCGACGGCGGCGATGCCGTTGTCCACCGTGACCAGCAGATCGGGCTGGCGTTCGGCGGCGAGTTTGACGATGTCGGGGGTGAGGCCGTAGCCGTGTTCGATCCGGTTGGGCACGATGTAATCGACCTGCGCGCCGAGCAGGCGCAGGCCGCGCACGCCGACCGCGCAGGCGGTGGCGCCGTCGGCGTCGTAGTCGGCGATGATGAGCAGGCGCTGGTTGGCGTGAATGGCATCGGCCAGCAGGGCGGCAGCGCGGTCGATGTGCAGC
>JBAVFD010000106.1:0-3490 GCA_049588075.1 Thiobacillus sp. | reverse complement strand
GTTTCAGGCGCAGCTCGCCCAGCAGCCGATAGCCTACCCGACCTTGCTGGCCGTGCTCGACGAGGCGCTGGTGCCGCCACGCATCATCCTGCTGCGCGGTCCGGCGGCGGCGCTGCACGAGTGGACGGCCACGCTGACACCCAAACTCGGCGCGCGCGACCTGTTGCTGACGCTACCCAATGGCGCGAACGTGCCCGCCGCGCTGGCCAAACCCGAATCCGGTCAGCCCGCCGCCTGGGTTTGCAGCGGCACGGCCTGTCTGCCGCCGGTCACCGAGCTGTCAGCCGTGCTGGCCTGATGGCGGTGCTGTATCAGCATTCGCTATTTGGAACGCGCGCCCGCGCCTGCTATCAAATAGAGAGTCTGTTTGTTTTCGGGAGTCGTCATCATGAGCACACATGCTGTCACCCACCCGCAGGCCGCGCACATGGCGCTGCCGGGCATTCGTCAAGTGAGGTTTCAGGACACGCTGCACTGGCTGCGCGCCGGCGCGCAGGACATGGCCCAAGCCCGGTCGCTGAGCCTGTTTTACGGCTTCGTGTTCGCGCTGCTGGGCTATGGTCTGGTGCAGGGTGCGTGGACCAGGCCGCATCTGGCGCTGGCGCTCACCTCCGGCTTCCTGTTTGTCGCGCCGCTGCTGGCCACGGTGTTTTATTGCCTGAGCCACCGGCTGGAGCATCACCACAAACTACCCGCGCTGTGGGTGCCGTTGCTGTCGTGGCGCGCCAATCCCGCTTCGCTCGGCCTGTTTGCCCTGATGCTGGTGTTCGTGCTTTCGATGTGGGAACGCCTCTCGGCCATACTGGTCGGCCTGTTCCTCAACAATTCGGGCATCGGCAGTCTCGCCGACCTGTTGAGCCTGGATGCGGTGCGGCACCATACCGATTTCGTGCTGGCGTATCTGGCGTTCGGCGGCGTGCTGGCGCTGATGGTGTTCAGCCTCTCGGTGGTGTCGCTGCCGATGCTGCTGCACCGCAAAGTCGATTTCGCGACCGCGCTGGTCACCAGTTTCCTGGCGACCAGGCTCAATTTTCCGGTGATGCTGGGGTGGGGCGCGTTGATCGCAGGTCTGGTCGCCGTGGGTATAGCAACCGATTTCATTGCCATGGCGGTGATTTTCCCCTGGCTGGGACACGCCAGCTGGCATGCCTACCGTGATCTGGTTGAGAGGGAATAACAACATTTTATGGATTTGGGCGGCAAATATCCCGGCTCTTGCCTTGCGCGAATGGGGTTTTTCATGAATAGTAGAAGGGCGATGATAACCACGCGCTAACCTGACTTACACGGAGACTGTAAATGATGAAAGCACTCATGATGACCGCAGCATCGGCTGCCCTGTTGCTGGTGTCTGGCATGGCTTCTGCCGACGACGGCTTGGCGCTGGCGCAGAAGAATGCCTGTATGTCCTGCCATAGCGTCGACAAAAAGATCGTCGGCCCGGCCTACAAGGATGTCGCCAAGAAATATGCCGGCGACAAGGGTGCGCAAGCCAAGCTGGTTGCCAAGGTGAAGGCGGGCGGCAAAGGTGTGTGGGGCGAGATCCCGATGCCGCCGAACCCGCAGGTCAAGCCCGAAGACCTGGACAAGATCGTTGCCTGGGTGTTGACCCTGAAGTAATTCGATCCTGTTGCGAGCATGAACAAGGCCGACTTCATGTCGGCCTTGTGTTTTTTGGCGCGGCGCGCTGCCTCCGGGTTTCCGGGAGGGCCCGGCGCGGCGGGCTTGTGGTATAAATCGCGCGTTCAAATTGATTGCGGAAGACGGAAATGGCACGCCACACTTTACGTTTAGCGGCATTGGCCGTTGCAGCGCTGGTTGCGGGATGCGGCGACAAGCCGCAGCAGAGCGGCGAAAATTCCGTCGTGTTGATCGGTCAGGTTTCCCCGCTCACCGGGCCGCAGGCGCATCTGGGCAAGGACAACGAAAACGGCGCGCGCCTGGCGCTGGATGAAATCAACGCCGCCGGCCTCAGTCTGGGCGGAAAAAAGGTGGTGCTCGAAATGAAGAGCGAGGACGACGCCGCCGATCCCAAGACCGCCACCACCGTGGCGCAAAAGCTGGTGGATGAGGGGGTGGCGGGGGTCATCGGCCATCTCAATTCGGGCGCCACCATCCCCGCTTCCAAGATCTATGCCGACGCGGGGATTCCGCAGATTTCGCCTTCGGCCACCGCGGTCGCCTACACTGCTGCCGGCTACAAAACCGCCTACCGTGTGATGACCAACGATGCGCAGCAAGGCAGCGTGCTGGGCAGTTACGCGGTGACCAAACTGGGCGCGAAAAAAATCGCCATCATCGACGACCGCACCGCCTACGGCCAGGGTCTGGCCGACGAAGTCGAGAAAGCCGCCAGGGCCGCAGGCGGTGACGTGGTGGCGCGTGAATACACCTCCGACCGCGCCACCGACTTCATGGCGATTCTGACTTCCATCAAGGGCAAGGCGCCCGACCTGGTGTTCTTCGGCGGCATGGACCCGCAGGCCGCGCCGATGATCAAGCAGATGAAGCAGCTTGGCATGACCGCCAAATTCCTCGGCGGCGACGGCGCGCAGACGCCCAAGTTCATCGAACTGGCCGGCGCCGATGCCGAAGGCGCGCTGGCGTCCAACCCCGGCCTGCCGCTCGACGCGATGCCCGGCGGTGTGGCGTTCAAGGCCAAGTTCGAAACCAAATACGGCAAGATCCAGAACTACTCGCCCTACGCCTACGACGCCATGCACGTGCTGATCGATGCGATGAAACGCGCCGGTTCCAGCGACCCCGCCAAGTATCTGGCCGAACTGCCCAGGACCGATTATCAGGGCGTGACCGGGCGGGTGCGCTTCGACGCCAAGGGCGACATCACCGGCGGCGCGGTGACGCTGTATCAGGTGAAGGACGGCAAGTGGGTGACGCTGGAGACGGTGCAAAGCGGCAAATAAGCTGAGCTCAATCCGGCCGGGTTGGGCGCGCCCCACGCAAAGATGGATATTTTCCTGCAACAACTCATCAATGGCCTGGTGCTGGGCAGCGTGTATGCGCTGGTGGCACTGGGCTACACCATGGTGTACGGCATTCTCGAACTCATCAATTTTGCCCATGGCGAAATCACCATGATGGGAGCGATGGTGGCGCTGGCGGTGATCGGTACGCTGGCGCTGGCGGCGCCCGGTCTGCCGGGTGGGGTGATCCTGCTGGCGGGCCTGGCCGTCGCCATCCCGGTGTGCATGGCGCTGGGGATGCTGATCGAGCGGGTCGCCTATCGCCCGCTGCGCAATGCGCCGCGTCTGGCGCCGCTGATCACCGCCATCGGCGTGTCGATCATCCTGCAGAACATCGCCATGCTGATCTGGGGCAAACAGTACATTCCGTTTCCCGCGATCCTGCCGCAGGGTCGCCACGCGATTCTCGGCGCGACCATCAGCGACACGCAGATTGCCATCCTCGTGCTGTCCGTGCTCATCATGCTGGCGCTGATCGGGGTGGTGCAGAAAACCCGGCTCGGCCG
>JBAVFD010000105.1:0-3610 GCA_049588075.1 Thiobacillus sp. | reverse complement strand
GATCCAGCCGCTGCTGATCGGCGCGAATGCCGACGCGATGCGGCTGTCGCACCGCCTGTTGCAGCGCGGCCTGCTGGTGCCCGCCATCCGCACGCCAACCGTGCCGGCGGGAACGGCGCGGCTGCGCATCACGCTGTCAGCCGCGCATGGCGCCGACGATGTCGCACATCTGGTCGAGGCTCTGCATGCAGTCGATTAAACCCGTTCTGGTGCTGTTGCACGGCTGGGGCATGAACGCTCGCGTGTTTGATCCGCTGGCGGCGTTGTTGGCCTTTGATTTCGAGGTGCGTGCGCTCAACCTGCCGGGACACGGCGGACGCGAAGCGCTGCCGCACAACACCCTGCAAAGTTGGGCGGATGATCTGGCGCAGCAACTGCCGGAGAACGCCATGCTGCTGGGCTGGTCGCTCGGCGGGCAGGTGGCGATGCGGGCAGCGCTCGATCATCCGCAAAAAATCCGCCGCCTGATCGTGCTGGCATCCACCCCCAAGTTCGTTGCCGATGCGGCGTGGGAGCCGGCGATGGCGGAGGCCGATTTGCAGGCGTTCGGTGCAGCGCTGCTGGCCGAGCCTGAGCCGACCTTGCTGCGCTTTCTCAGCCTGCAAACGCGCGGCATGGCCGGGCAGAAGACCCTGCTGAAAGCCCTGCGGCAGACGCTGTCGACCGCACCCATGGCGTGCGCGGAAGCGCTGTCGGGTGGGCTGGCGATCTTGCGCGATACGGATTTGCGCGCCGAGTTGCCGGGTCTGGCCCAGCCGACTCTGGTGCTGCATGGCGCGCTCGATACGCTCACGCCGTCTGCCGCGGGCGTCTGGCTTGCCAGGAATCTGCCCGCTGCGCGACACCTCGAATTAGGGCGTGCCGCACATGCGCCGCATTTGTCGCACGGAGCAGAAGTCGCTGCCGCGATCAGGACGTTTGCACATGACGCAGCCTGAGCTCGATTTCACCGAAGTGCGGCGCGCGTTTGATCACGCCGCCGCCAGCTACGACGCGCACGCGGTGTTGCAGCGTGAGGTGTGCGATCGCCTGCTGGCGCGGCTCGATTTCATGACACTGCAACCCGGTCGAGTGCTCGACGTGGGCTGTGGCACCGGTTATGGACTCGCCCACCTGCGCGCACGCTACGCCGAGGCCGAACTCTTCGCGCTCGACCTTGCACCGGCCATGTTGCATGCCACGCGCGCGCGCCTGCCGCAGCCGACATGGGCGCAGCGCACGCTACAACGACTGACGCCGAGGCCTTTGCGCCCTACTCACCTGATATGCGCGGACATGGAACGGCTGCCGCTGGCGGCCAACAGCATGAATCTTGTCTGGTCGAATCTTGCGTTGCAGTGGGCGCACGATCTTGAAGCCACCCTCAAGAATATTCACCAGACACTGGTGCCGGGCGGACTGCTGATGTTCGCCACCTTCGGGCCCGACACGCTGAAGGAATTGCGCACAGCCTTTGCCGCCATCGACGACGCGCCGCATGTGAACCGTTTCATCGACCTGCACGATATCGGCGACATGCTGATCCACGCCGGCTTCGCCAGCCCGGTGATGGAAATGGAAATGCTGACGCTGACTTACACGGACCTCAAAACCTTGATGCGTGACCTCAAGGGGATCGGCGCGCACAACGCGGCCGCAGCGCGAAAACGCGGGCTGCTCGGCAAGTCGGCGTGGGCGCGGCTGGAGCGTGCCTATGAAACGCATCGGCTGGATGGACGTCTGCCCGCCACCTTCGAGGTGATTTACGGGCACGCCTGGGCGGGCGACAAAACGCGGCGCGAAGACGGACGCCAAGTGATTGAGTTCAAGATCGGCGAGCGCCACCGTCAATCGGGGTTGGCATGATGGCGCGCGGGCTGTTTGTAACGGGTACCGATACCGGCGTCGGCAAGACGCGGGTAGCGGTGGCGTTGATTCACGCCCTGCGCGCGCAAGGCCTGCGGGTGGCGGCGATGAAACCGGTGGCTGCGGGCAGCGCGGCGGGCGGGCTGAATGAGGATGTCGTGGCGCTCATGCAGGCGACTAACGTTGAAGCCGACATGCGGGATGTCAATCCCTATGCCTTTGAACAGCCTATCGCGCCGCATCTGGCCGCGCATCTGGCAGGCGTGCGGATCGAATTGTCCGTCATCGTCGAGGCCTATTCCAGGCTCGCTGCCGTGGCCGACGTGGTCGTGGTCGAAGGGGCGGGCGGCTGGCGGGTGCCGCTGAATGAGCGTGAGGACATGGCGGATCTGGCGCAGGCGCTCGGCTTGCCCATTGTGTTGGTGGTCGGGCTGCGTCTGGGCTGTCTTAACCATGCGCTGCTGACCGCTGAATCGATTGTCCACCGACACCTGCCGTGGGCGGGCTGGGTGGGCAACTCCATTGATCCGGCGATGGCGCACCAAACACTTAACCTGGATGCGCTGCGCGATCGACTGCCCGCACCGTGCCTGGGTGTGCAGGATTTTGACTCCGCCCCGCCGCTGTTTGCAGACGCCCAGACATGGCTGACGTTGCCAGGGTATTAGTATCTTAGAATAGTCTGTAATAACGATATTTTATAAATAAATCAATAAGTTAATGTCGCCTGACGACTTGTTCAGGTTGGCTGCATCGTGTTAAGGTCTGCGACAAATTGCCGCACACGGTTTACTTTTTTCCGATCGGGAGCAGGTGAATACGGAAGGTGATGCATGCAGGTCGGCAGGTGCGTTTGTATTCCACTCTCGCCCCCCTTGTTCGCTGGCACGTGCGCAGGAATGCCTGATATTCCTGAGCCTGGTGGTGCTGTGCTTGGGCGTGGCGATCGGTTTTGCGGTTTTGGGATACTGGCTGATCTTGCCGTTTGCGGGGCTTGAAATAAGTCTGCTGGCCTGGGCGCTGGGAGCATTGCGTAGCAGGGAGGGCGACTACGAGACGCTCACCATCGATGGCGACGCAGTGCGGCTGGAATGGCGGCAAGGTAGACAAGCCGGGTGCCGCGAAATGAATCGTTTGTGGGTGCGTGTTGAATGTGGCTGCGTCACGCCCGGCAGAAATTGCCGTTTAAGCGTGAGTTCGCATGGCCGCGGTACAGAAGTTGGGCATTACTTGAGCGATGAGGCGCGCCTGCAACTGGCCGCCACCTTGCGTAGCAAGTTGCTGGCATAACGACAACACGCCGCAACAACGACCGATAACAGGAACGAGGACGGGGGAGCGCAATGAAGAGCATGTGGCAACGGGCAGGAATAGCAGGGGCGACACTGGCGGCCAGCCAGTCGGCGCTGGCGGATTACGCTTACAACCTGCAAACGCCAGCGAGCAAAGTGGCGCAGGACGTGTTTCAGCTGCACAACCTCATCATGCTGGTGTGTCTGGGGATCTTCATCGTGGTGTTCGGCGCGATGTTCTATTCGCTCTATGCGCACCGCAAATCAAAAGGCCACAAGGCCGCACATTTCCATGAAAACACCATGGTCGAAGTGGTCTGGACGGTGATCCCGTTCGTGATCCTGATGGGCATGGCCTATCCGGCGGCCAAGGTGGTGATCAACATGAAGGACACTTCCAACCCCGATATGACGGTCAAGATCACCGGCTATCAGTGGAAGTGGGGGTATGACTACCTCAACGACGGCGTGAG
>JBAVFD010000104.1:0-14125 GCA_049588075.1 Thiobacillus sp. | reverse complement strand
CGCGACCGGCGCTGGCAGCGGGTCAAATCCGCCTACGACCTGTTGACCCAGGGGCGCGCTGAATTCATGGCGGACAATCCGCTGGCCGGGCTGGAAGCTGCCTACGTGCGCGGCGAATCCGACGAATTCATCAAGGCCACGGCGATCCTGCCGCCCGACGGCAAGCCGGTGAAAATGGAAGATGGCGATGCCGTGATCTTCCTCAATTTCCGTTCCGACCGCGCGCGTCAATTGTCGCGGCCGTTCATCGAGCCTGATTTCAGCGAGTTTGAGCGCGAAGTCACGCCGCGTCTGGCGACGTATTGCACCCTGACCGGCTATAGCGATGACTTTGTGGTGTCGGTGGCGTTTCCGCCCGAACGGATCAAGAATGGCCTCGGTGAATACGTCGCCAATCTGGGCTTGCGGCAGCTGCGCATCGCCGAGACCGAGAAATATCCGCACGTCACCTTCTTTTTCAACGGCGGCGAGGAGGCATCCTTCCCCGGCGAAGACCGGGTGCTGGTGCCGTCGCCGGACGTCGCGACCTACGATCTGAAGCCCGAGATGAGTGCCTTCGAAGTCACCGACAAGCTGGTCGCGGCAATCAACAGCAAGCAGTACGACGTCATCATCTGCAACTACGCCAACCCGGATATGGTCGGGCACAGCGGCAATCTGCAGGCCGCGATCAAGGCGATCGAGACGGTCGATATCTGTCTCGGCAAGGTCGTTGCGGCGCAGACGGCGCGCGGCGGCGAAGTGCTGGTGACGGCCGATCACGGCAACGCCGAACTAATGCTCGATCCCGTAACCGGTCAGGCGCATACCGCGCACACCCTGAATCTGGTGCCGCTGATTTACGTTGGACGACGTCACGCCAGCCTGGCTGAAACCGGCGCGCTCGAAGATATCAGTCCCACTTTGCTGAAAATGATGGGGTTACCGCAACCTGCTGAAATGACCGGTGAAGCGCTGGTCCAGTTTGAGTAATCCCGCTTCGAATCCTGTCGATTCGGACCGGTTCGACAGCGTGAACGTCAAACTCCTCGTCCTGCTGGCGTTATGCTGGCCGCTGTGTGTCGGCGCCAGTCAGGCCGATCGCAAGCAATCCGAGCTGGACGCGCTCAAGCAGCGCCTGTCCGTCCTGCAACAGGAGTTTCGCAATACGCAGACCCACCATCAGGAAGCCGCCGATGAGTTGCGTCAGTCCGAGCAGGCCATCAGCAGCGGGGTGCGCGAGTTGCGCCAGCTGGACGGCGAGCGCCAGCGTACCCAGGGCGAATTGCAGACCTTGACTCAGCAGGCTGACGCCACCGCAGCCCGCATTCGCCAGCAGCAGGCTCAACTCGCGCTGGCGCTCAAGGCCGCCTACCAGCGTGGCCAGGGCGACGCGTTGAAACTCATGCTCAATGGCGCCGACCCCAACCAGACCGCGCGCGATCTGCGCTACCTCGCGTATCTGTCGCGCGCGCAGCATGCGCTGATCGAAGCGTTGCGCGCCGATCTGGCGCAACTGGCCACGCTGCAGCAGACCACCGCGCAGAAAACGACCGAGCTGACGCAGTTGCAACGGTCGCGCGAGGCCGAGCAGACGAAACTGCTGGCCGACAAGCGCGCGCGTGAACAGGTGCTGCAAAAACTGTCGGTGCAAATTCAGCAGCAACGGCGTGAAATTTCCACGCTCAAGCGCGACGAGCGCAGCCTGACCCAGTTGGTCGAGCGGCTCAATCGCGTGATGGCGGAACAGGCTGCCCGCGAAGCTGCACGCGCACGCGCAGCCCGGCAAGCGCAAAAACCGCAAAAAGCCGAGAAGATTGCGGCGGATCGGCCGCGCAGTGCAGTGGGCGTGAATACCGACACGCCGGTCGCGTTTCACACGGAGCGGCCTTTTTCAGCGTTGAAAGGTTCGTTGCATCTGCCCGTTGCTGGGGAACTCATGAATCGTTTCGGTGCTCCGAGGGAAGGCGGCGGAGTGAACTGGAAAGGGTTGTTCATTCGTGCCGGGCAAGGCGTGGCAGTGAAGGCGATTGCAGCCGGGCAGGTGGTGTTTGCCGAGTGGTTGCGCGGCTTTGGCAACCTCATTATTGTCGATCACGGCGAGGGGTATATGAGCCTATACAGCAATAATGAAAGTCTGTATAAGCAGGTGGGCGAACGGGTTCAGCCCGGTGACGCCATCGCGGCGGTCGGCAATAGCGGCGGTCAGCCCGACACGGGTTTGTATTTTGAAATGCGGCATCAAAGCCGTCCTGTTAATCCCCTCCTGTGGGTGAAGTGAGATGAAACAAAAGGCGAAATTTCTCCTCGTCGGTCTGGCCGGCGTGCTGGCCGGCGCGGCATTGACGGTCAACCTGTCGGCGATTGCCGACAAGGAGGCACAGACGGCGTTGCCGGTTGAAGAGCTGCGCGCCTTTACCGACGTGTTTGCCCGCATCAAGAACGATTACGTCGAGCCGGTCGACGACAAAAAACTGATTGACGGGGCGATCAACGGCATGTTGACCAGTCTGGATCCGCATTCAACCTATCTCGACGTCGAAGGTTTCAAGGACTTGCAGGTGGGTACGCAGGGCGAGTTTGGCGGCCTCGGCATCGAAGTCGGCATGGAAGACGGCTTCGTCAAGGTGGTGTCGCCGATCGAGGACACGCCCGCGTTCAAGGCCGGGGTCAAACCCGGCGATCTGATCATCAAGCTCGACGATACGCCGGTGAAGGGCCTGTCGCTGAATGACGCAGTGAAACGGATGCGCGGCAAGCCGGGGTCGACCATCAAGCTGACCATCGTGCGCAAGGGCGCGGACAAGCCCATCGTGCTGACCTTGACCCGCGCAGTCATCAAGATCCGCAGCGTGAAATCTCAGCTGCTGGAAAACGGCTACGGTTATGTGCGGGTGACGCAGTTCCAGGAGCACACCGGCGAGTTGCTGGCCGAGGCCCTGAACAAGTTGTACAAGGACAACAAGGCACCGCTCAAGGGCGTGATACTGGATTTGCGTAACGACCCGGGCGGCTTGCTCAATGGCGCGGTGGCGGTGACGGCGGCGTTCGTCAAGCCCGACAGCCTGGTGGTGTATACCGAGGGCCGCAACGAGGACGCCAAGATGCGGCTGACCGCCAACCGCGAGTATTACCTGCAGCCGACGCAGACCGATTACCTGAAAAACCTGCCGGCGGGCGTGAAGCAGGTGCCCATGGTGGTGCTGGTCAACAGTGGTTCCGCTTCCGCCTCCGAAATCGTCGCGGGCGCATTGCAGGACCAGAAGCGCGCCGTCATCATGGGTACGCGCACGTTCGGCAAAGGCTCGGTGCAGACCATCCTGCCGATCGGTAATGGCACGGCCATCAAGCTCACCACCGCGCGCTACTTCACCCCCAGCGGACGCTCCATCCAGGCCAAGGGGATCGACCCGGATATCGTGGTGGAGGACCCGAGCATGCCGAGCGAGGAAGATGGCATGGGCATTCGTGAGGCGGATCTCGACAAGCACCTGAGCAATCCCAATGGGGGTGACGACCCCGCGAGCAAGCCGGACAGCGTCATCAAGGCGCCGCCTGCAGACAAGCCGGGCAAGGATGGCAAAGACAGCAAGGACAACAAAAAACCAGCGCCCCTGGAGCCGGGTGAAGTCGTGTCGAAGAATGACTACCAGGTGAATCAGGCGGTGAATCTGCTGAAAGGGCTGCAGATTCTGCAGGGGCGTTAAGCAGGCGTGCTGTGGCGGCTGTTGCAGCCGCAGCGCGCGCGCTATACTGCGCTAACCTAACCACTTGGTCTGGCCTGCCGGGGGTGCCATGCGTCCGTGTGACCTCGAAAAAAATCGTGAAATCGTGTTCCATGCCTTGCCCGTTGGCCAGGCTGCGCGCGCGTTGATCCTGCTGGAAGGCATGGACGGGCTGACGGTGACGGCGGGGACGAATGCCAACTATCTGCTGGTGCGCTATCACGTCTGTGAGTACACGCTGGAAGGTCTGGAAACGGCGCTGGCGAGTCAGGGATTCCATCTCGACAACAGCCTGCTGAGCAAACTCAAACGTTCGCTGGCCTATTTTTGTGAGAGCGTGCAGCGCCGCAACGTCGCGGCCAACGAGCCGGACATCAAATCCCAGCAAGCTTTCATGAAGGTCTACGAGCGCCATCTGCATGGTGATAGCGACGAGACGCCGGAGGAGTGGCGGGGCTATAAATAGTCAGCGTTGTACCCGGCAACCCACCCCATGAACCTGAACGACGACCAGCTGCTGCGCTACAGCCGCCACATCCTGCTGCCTGACGTGGGCGTAGCCGGACAGGCACGCATCGCCGATGCCGCGGTGCTGGTTGTCGGCGCAGGCGGGCTGGGATGTCCGGTGGCGCTGTACCTGGGCGCGGCCGGGGTGGGGCTGCTGCTGCTGGCGGATGGCGATACGGTCGATCTCACCAATTTGCAGCGCCAAATCGGCCACACCACTGCGGCAATCGGGGAGAACAAGGCCGTTTCGCTCGCGCGCAGCGTGCGGGCCATCAACCCCGAAATCGAGGTGCGGCCCATCCGTGAGGCGCTGGCTGGCGCGGCCTTGCACGAGGCGGTCGCGGCGGCCGATCTGGTGGTCGATGCATCGGACAACTTTGCCACCCGCCATGCGGTGAATCGTGCCTGCGTTGCTTTGGGCAAGCCGCTGGTTTCCGGCGCGGCAATCGGGTTTTCCGGGCAGTTGGCTGTTTTTGATTCCGCCCGCGCCGGGAGTCCGTGTTATCACTGCCTGTTCCCGGATCACGCGGACGAGCCCGAATTGCGCTGTGCCGAAGCGGGGGTGTTTGCCCCGCTGGTCGGCGTTATCGGCGCGATGCAGGCGATGGAAGCGCTGAAATATCTGGCTCAGGTGGGCGAGCCGCTGATCGGAAAATTGCTGTTGTGGGATGGTTTGCGCACTGAAGCACGCATGATGAAAGTGCCGCGTGACCCCGCCTGTCCGGTGTGCGGACAGGCGGCAATTCAGGCCGGCTGAACGTCGAGCAGGCGCGCCAGCAGCAGGTCGATATCGCCGCCGGGTGCGCGGGTAAACCCGCTCTTGGCAAACTGGTGCCAGCGTCCCACCACCACGCATTGCAGCAGATTGGCCAGCGGTGCGCTGAGTTCGGCCTGCTTGCCGCCGCTGAGCCGGAGACATTGCCGCAACTGCGCCTCGATGCGGTCATGCAGCTGATTGATGCGTTTTTGCAGGCGCTCGTTTTCGTGCACCAGCGCCTCGCCGATCAGCACCCGTGTCATCCCCGGATTCTTCGCCGCAAAATTCAGCAGCATGCCGAGGATGGCCTCGACCTGCGCGGCCGGCGAGGGCGTGTCGGTGGTGATGCGCGCAATCAGCCCGAACAGGGTCTGTTCGATGAACTCGATCAGGCCTTCATACATCTGCGCCTTGCTGGAAAAGTGGCGGTACAGCGCCGCTTCCGACACCCCGACGCGCGCGGCCAGCGCTGCCGTGGTGATTTTTTCCGGCTGTGGATCCTGCAACATCGCGGCCAGCGTTTGCAGAATCTGCAAGCGGCGCTCACCGGGTTTTCTGGCTTCCCCTTCCATCAGGCACTCCCTTGTTTTTATGGGTGACGATTATCGGTGATGTTTGGCATTTGGTGGTCTGCACTCCCTTTAACGCTGCCTGCCAAGCCACGTAAATGATAGGCCTACCAAATCACCAAGAGAAAAATGCCCCCAAATATGCCCCCGAGCAAGTTAGGCTAGGGGGATTTTGTGTTACAGGATTCTATCAGCAGCCGAGGCCGTACCATTGAAAAAAGGTACTCCCTAGCCCCCCAGCCAAGGGTAATTCGAGCCTCGTTCTTTGGCTAGTCAAAAGCAATGCTTAGGGGGGTGGTACCGTGAACGGCTGGCGGTGTTCGTTTGTGATGGGGTGGACTTGGGTATGGGTGGCGCTGTTTTAACGCCTTGTGGTCAATCCTGAGGGGGTGGTTTTGGCTTGCCTTTGCGGTCAGGCCAGCCCCGGCCATTGCAGCCGGTCAATGGAACATTTTTGACGATGCGCCAGGCGGTTGTGGTCGAAATATGGCCCCACTGTGCAACTTGACGGATAGACCAGCCACTAGCCCGCTTGGTTTGCAGGTAGTGGCCTAGCGGGCTATTGGGTGCGGGTGTCATTGTTGCGTGTTGCCTATATGGCTATGCAACAGCCTAGCTGAAAAACGCGGTGCGGATTACCCGCTTGGCGCATGGGCGGGGAGTACCTTTTTTGTCTGGGTGGTGTGGGCGCTGTTGCACCTAACCCACCCACCCCATCAGGCGGCCTTGGTCTTGGGCTTCTCCCATCCTGCCTTCCACCCTGCCTTCCACCCTGCCTTCCACCCTGTCTGCTCAGTGGTGGTGTTCAGGTTGAAGCCCAGCCCTGTCACCCTGGCGCGAATGTCTCGCTCAATCGCTTGAGGTGATACGCGGGCATATTCAAGCGCCCTGATTGCATCGCGTTCCTGTTCGATTTGTTCGGCGCGGCGTTCCAGTTCGTCAGCCTTCCTCATGGCTTCGGGTAATGGCCTTTCTATAACTTCGCCCGTCCAATGCTGCTTCTTTTCGCGCAAGCTCCGCTGATACAAAGCCTCACGGCGCAAGCTGTCGGCATGGCCCCCAAGTATTCGCACCATATCGCCAGCCAGTGCGCCCCCATGATTGCGGCGCAGCTCGCGGGCTTGGGTGCGTTGCCGTGCCTCAACCTGTTGTCGCTCGATTGCGTGCGCTGCCCGTTGCCGTGCCAGTTCAATGCGCTGGCGGTCTAGTTCGTCTTGCATGGCGTCTAGGTCGGCTTGCTGCTTACTCAGGGCGGCGAGTTCGTCGCCCGCTTGCTGGTGGGCATCCAGCACAGCCAAACGGGCATTCAGGCTGTCGGCTTCGGCGGCCTCGGCTTGGGCGCGGATTGCGTCTTGCACCAAGGGCAGGGTGGCGAATTTTTCAAGTTCGGTGGTGTTCATGGTCATTCCTTTTCAAGGGTGGTGGTGCGGCCTTGCCAACAGTGCAGGGCCAATAGCAAGGATTCGGCGCGGCCATCGTGCTTGACTAAGCCAAGGTGAGGTGAGGCGGTGGGAAGCTGGCGCTTGGCGGTGGCGATGCTCACGCTCTTGTCAGCCTTGGGCGGGATACCGGCGCGGCGCTTCCAGGTGGCGGGCTGCACAAGGTCATGCGGCAGGGCCAGCGCACCTAATACGCCCAGGATGCAGCCGAAGCCCTGGCCGAATGAGAAAGCGCCCACAGCGCCTTCCCTTGGGCGCGGCCCCACGCGTTCCACCAGGACGAAGGCCGGGCCATGCTGGCGCAGGATTTCAGCCAGGGCGGCGGGGTCAAGCTGGCGGCGGCCTGTTGAGGTCGGGAGGGTGGGCATATCGTGAACCGCGACGAATGCACCAGCCTCATCAACCAAGCCCACGCCCCCATTCAGGCCGGGGTCGATTCCACAGAATAGGCGGCTCATGCTGCCAGCTCCCAATTCAGCTTCCACCAGCAGCGGCGCGTAGCCAGCACGTCAGCGGCGTTATAGGTGGCGATGCGCTCGTGCTGTCCGGTCTGCCACAGGTCGAATACCTGGCTCCCGTCCACGCCGTCAGCCTTCGGTGATGGCAGGCCCAGGGCGCGGCATAGGCGGTCTAGGCTGATGGTGTTGCGATAGCCTGCCCAGGCGGTCATCGTGTCGCCGTAGTCTTTGCCATCGCGTGCGCTGGGTGTCGGCACTTTGAACGGTGGGCGAATGCTGTTCACCCAGCAGCGGCGAAGCAGAAAGCCCAAGTCAAACGGCGCGTTGTGGGCGACGAAGTAGGGTTCGGCGGGCCATTCATGCCCGGTGCCTGATTTAATCGCGCTGGTGTCGAGTAGCGCCTGAATAGCGTCAAGGGCGCGGGCGATAAAGTCGCGTTCCGGTTCATCAAGGCCACGCACCAGCGAAACGGGGTCAACCTCATCACTGGCGAAACCCACGGCGCACAGCTCACCAGCGGCAGCGTCCAAGGCTTGCTTGCGGTGTGCCTCATCAATCGCGGCGGGCGCTTCGGTCTCCCACCATGCGGCGATGCTCTCCGGCTTTTTCAGGGTGCCAGGCGGCTTGACGCTTTCGCGTGCAAGGTCTCTGGCAGCGGGTGACAGGCTGGGCAGGGTTTCAACGTCAAGATAGATTCTCATGGTCGGCTCCCTCAAAACGCCAGGTCATCATCGAAGCCAGCACCAGCGCCCACGGCGGCTTCACCCAAGGCGGTAACTCGCGCCTTCCATTCGGGTGATGCGGTGATGGTGGCCTGCAAGCCTTCTGACAGCCCTTCCAGCGTGTCCGGTGCGTCCGGGTCGTCAACGTCAAACAGCACAGCAGGCGCGGCCAGCTCGGGCGCGGTCATCCCCTTGGGCAGCGGTGAAACGCTCAGGATGTTTGCGTAGTCTTTGCCGTTGCGCTGGGTGTGCGCGATGTTCAGCAGGCAGGGTGCGTTAATCAGCTTGCGAAGGTCAAAGCCCGCCAGTTCATCATCGGTGAACGGGCGGCCACGCCATGCTTGCAGAAAGGCGCGAAGGGCGCTGTTCTCATGAAGGCTCAGGCCAAAGCGGCGGCTGATTGTGAACGGGCTTCCATCGGTGCGGAGTTCGGCAAGTTCCCAGCTCAGCAGAATCTTGCGTTTCATCGAGGTCTTGCCCTCAAAGGTCGATTCCTGGCTGCCCAGGTCAATCAGGCGGCAACAGCGGGCAGCCACAGCACCAGCAGGCGGGAGTTCAAAGGTTCCAGAATTTTCAGCGGATACGGTCAACATGATTTAAGGCTCCAAAGTAGTGAATGGGTTTGGTCTGCCTCGGTCTTTGGTTGCTCGGTCTGTTTCCCGAAATTCCCGCGCCCTATAGGGGGTGTCGGGAAAAACGGGAAGTGTTTTGCTCTCGGTCTGGTCTCTGGCTTTCCCGAAATTCCCGAAAACAGTTCCTTTCGGGAATTCCAGTCTTTTCCCGAAATTCCCGCGCCCGATATAAGAGGGCGGGGAATTCGGGAAGTAAATTCGGGAGTGGCGTTTAGGGTTCCCACAGCCACCCCTCTAAATGCGCCAGGCAGCCACGCCCGATAAGCCCGGTGATGGCTTGTTGGGCGCGTTCTCTCTGGCGCTTGTGTTCGGTGGGCAGGCGGGGAGCGATGGCATCAAGGGCAGCGGCCAGCGTGACGCATGGGCGGCTGGGTGGTGCGTCACCCTGGCCGAAGTCTTTTGATGCTCTCAGCAGTTCGCCCAGGGCATCCCACGCAATGCGCTGATTTCCACCCCCGGGTGGTGCGGCCTTGCGTACAGCATCGGCGGCGGTCTCTGTCGGCTCAATCACGCATGATGTGACGGCGTAGCCCTCGGCATCCTCTCCAAGCTCCACCACGTCCAGGCGGAAGGAATGGGCTTTGCCGTCCTCTCCGTCTTTGGCCTTCGCCAAACGCCACTCGCGGCGCTCATCCTGGCGCGTCACTTCCAGCACAGCATCCAAGGCAGCCAGCAGGCTTGAATGGCCGCGTAGCCCTCTTGTCGCATCCTTGCCGGAGTGATGCACAGCCAGCACCAGCCCGCCTAAATCGGCCTGCAAATCCTTCATGCAGGCGATAAGCTGGCCCATTTCTCGGCTGTCGTTTTCATCAGCACCAGGGGCAGCGCGGTTGAGGGTGTCGAGTGTCAGCACGCCCCCGGCCATGCCAGCGGCCTTGATGGTGGCGACCAGCTCGCGGCGGTCATCAGCCAGGCGAATATCCAGCGGCGTGAGCATCACGCGCAAGGCTTCCGGGTTGCCGTGTTTGGTCATGTAGGCGGCGATGCGCTGGCTCACTCCGGCTTCACCTTCAAGCGCCACATAGACACACGATGCGGCGCTCACGTCATGCCCAAACCACGCCCGGCCCTCTGAAATTGCGCTCATGAGGTCTAGCACCAGAAAACTTTTTCCGCAGCCTGGCGGCCCGTATATCGCGCCTAGTCCGGTCTCTGGAATGCAGCCACGCACCAGCCAGCGCATAGGCGGAATGGCGCGAAGGTCGGCAGGTGTCAGCAGCGAAAAGCGCCCCGGCGTGAATGGCAATGGATCCACTTTGACCAAGTGTTTTGTGAGGTCGTAAGTCATGCGGCGGCCCTCAGTCCACGCGCTGCCATCACTTCATCGGTGGTGGCAGTCAGACGCCCCAAGGCCACGTCAAAAACCGGGCATTCAGTAGCACCAGCCATCAAGGCGGCCTCTGCCACATCAAGGGCGCGTGAGGTCTCGCCACGATGCGCCACCATGCAGCCAAGGCCCGCCACCAGACGCAAATCCACTTCATGCGCTGGGGTGTCGGATGCAATCACCACGCGGGGGAAAGCGCGGCCCAGGTTCCAATCCAAGGCGATGCACAGCCACGGCACGTTGAAGCCTTGGCGCTGTGCGTCGAGGATGGCGCGGCCATAGGCGGGAAGTTTTGTGCTATCGTTTCCACTCCCTTTGAAGATGTTTTTTTCAGCCGCCCCGCTTACCAGCTCGGCGGCTTTTTCTTTGGTGTCAGTGAACGGCTGGCGCATCGCTTCCCCCTACTTGGTTAGCGAAGGCCAGCACCAGCGCGTCATGCGCTGCCCGGTCATCACCCGTCAAAATGGATTCGCACTCACTACACACGCGCCGGAAGGCGAAGTAGGGCGGTTTCACGAATATGAGTTCGTAGGTGTTGCCAGCCACCATCCCACCACAGCAGGGGCAGCACTCCGGGGCGCTCATCTCGCCACCTCCCCGGTTCTCTGAAACCGTGCCAGAACAATGAATTTTTGCGGCAGCCAATAGCGTGCGATTTTCCGGTGCGGGTTTTCGAAGGTGGGCGCTGCTACATCGTCTGACTCAATCGGCCATCCCAATTCGCGCAGCACAGCCACCACAGCAGACAAGCGCCACGAAAATGAAACGGCCTCAAATTGGGGATGGGTCAGGCCTTCACCACGCATGAAGATTTCAAGCGCAGCGGCAGCCAGGGTGCCGGGTTGCGGCCAGGTAGGGGCGAAGGGTGGCGGGGGTAGGAAGGAAGTTTGTTCCATCACTTGCCACCCACAGCGGAAGCCTTTTCGATATAGGCCTGCACATCGGAAGCCCGCCAGACTGTCACACGCGGCGACAGCTTTACAGGTTGAGGGAAACGGCCTTCTTTGACGCCCTTCCAAAAGCCGGAGCGGGATACAGGTATCCGCTCCAGCACTTGAGGTAGGCGCAAAAAGCCGTCAGCGGCTTGAGTGGTGGTGTTCATCTAATGTGACTCCAAGACAGCCATGAAAGGCTAATGGGGTCACATTAGGGCGAGAGGTTCTAGCGCTCTAGACGGTATAGCTGGCAGGTGTTACGGGTTGCCTGCTACCGGGTGGTGTTTCTCGCCTTTGCTATGCGCTCTTTTGCCTGCTCGGTGAGTCTTTCCATTGCGGCTGGTTCATTTTGAACAAGTGCGGAAAGCCATTCATTGATGGTCTTTTGTGCATTCCCGGGAGCAAGCGGGCGGGGGTGGCGTCTTGATTCAACTAGCACAGCATCACGAATGCTTGCGGCGGCTTCACTAAGTGATTTCCATTTTCCTAGGTGGCTCATAAATAGCCCCTCGGCATATTCACGGGTTAGGCGGCGGCCTTCGTGACTAGCTTCCGCTTTTTTAGCGGCGCGGCTTGAATCGACAATCTGAATCAGCGGCTCAAGTGCCTGCTCCGAGTTTTTTACAAAAAACGCATCACTCGCTTGTTCAAACATCAATTCCGCAAACTCCAAGGCGGGTGGCGAGGTCTTTAATACATCATCCTTTAAGGCGGCCTTTAGGATTTCGCAAAGTCTTGCCCATCCGTCAGCGGTGCGCGGAAGTTTGGCTAGGCTTTCGGTAAATAGATTGCTTTGCTTTTCGGTCACGGTCGCTCTCGGTCTCTAAAAAATCCCCCGCGCTGGCCTAGCCGGGGGCAGGGTTCCGTTTGTCAGTTTATCGCCCCGCACAAACGGTTTCCAGAATGAGGCGTTCCGGTTCCCCGGGCATCGGCAGACAAGAGGCGGGGCGATACCGGCATCCCCTCCGCATTGCCCGCTTGCTCCCAAGGTCGTAAATCAAGCGGCGGTGTTGCCGTGAATCGGTATCACCTCTGCCCCGGCTTTCAGCTTGTCCAGGTAGTCAGCCCAGGCTTGCATCATCTTGCGGCGCTCGGGCAGGTGGGCGGTTCGGTTGTAGGCGCGTCCGTTGGGGTCTCTCACGGCATGGGCTAGCTGGTGTTCTATCAGGTCGGGGCGGAAGCCCAGCACTTCATCAAGGATGGTGCGGGCCATCGCCCGGAAGCCGTGTCCGCTCATTTCATCTTTGGCAATGCCCAAGCGGCGCATGGCAGCCAGCACAGCGTTATCGCTCATGGGGCGCTCACTGGTGCGACCACTTGGGAAAACGTAGCGCCCGGCTCCGGTCAATGCGTGAAGCTCCCGCAAAGTCGCCACAGCCTGATGCGCCAGCGGGACAATATGGGCGTTCCCCTTTTTGGATGCGATGTAGCGCCATTCAGCCGCGTCTAGGTCAATGTCTGCCCACTCAGCGGCGCGAAGCTCACCAGGGCGCACGAATACCAGCGGCGCAAGCTGCAAGGCGCAGCGCACAGTCAACGTGCCTTGATAGCCGTCGAGTGTTCGCAGCAGTTCCGCTACCTTGTTCGGCTCTGTAACCGCTGCCATGTGTTTGGACGTGACAGGCTGCAATGCTCCGCGTAGGTCGCCTGTAGGGTCTCGCTCAGCGCGTCCAGTGGCGACAGCGTAGCGGAAGACCTGCCCGCAGTTTTGCATCGCCCTGTGGGCGGTCTCAAGCGCCCCCTTGCCCTCAATCCTTCGGGCCATCGCCAGCAGTTCGGGAGCGGTAATCTCGGCAATAGGCCTGCCACCCAGCCAGGGGAAAACGTACATTTCCAGGCGGCGCACAATCTTGCTGGTGTGCGATGCTGCCCAGGTGGGGGTGAATTTGGCTATCCACTCCCGCGCCACCACTTCAAAGCTGTTGGCTGCCCGCTCGGTTTTAGCTGCCTTCTGTACCTTGCGGTTTTCGCCGGGGTCTATCTCATTCGCCAGTAGTTTGCGGGCTTCGTCCCTCCGCTCCCTTGCATCCTTCAATCCAACTTCGGGATATTTGCCCAGCGCCAGCCGCTTTTCCTTGCCGTTGAATCGGTACTTCAAGCGCCACAGTTTGCCGCCACTGGGGGCGACTTCCAGATACAGGCCGCCACTGTCGGACAAGCGTATGGGCTTTGCCCCTGGCTTTGCTGTCTTGATGGTCAAATCACTAAGCGCCATGCGGATTTCCTCCATTTTGGGGGCATGGCGTTTTCAAATTACTGATATGCCCCCGGATATGCCCCCATCGGTGGGGGCATTTCGTTGGATTATCTTAGACCGTTTTGGACGATAGGCAAAGAAAAAGCCAGCATTTACGCTGGCTTATGGACTGTTTTGGGCGTTTGTGGATTGTGATTTGGTGGGTCTGCACGGACTTGAACCGTGGACCAAGGGATTATGAGTCCCCTGCTCTAACCAGCTGAGCTACAGACCCGAAAACGTAAAGCCTCGCCGTAGGCGGGGGTGCCCGCTTACTGTTCGCCGCTGCCGACGAAGCTTTTCAGCTTTTCGGAACGGGTCGGGTGGCGCAGCTTGCGCAGGGCCTTGGCTTCGATCTGGCGAATCCGCTCGCGCGTGACGTCGAACTGCTTGCCGACTTCTTCCAGCGTGTGGTCGGTGTTCATTTCGATGCCGAAGCGCATCCGCAGCACCTTGGCTTCGCGCGAGGTCAGGCTGTCCAGCACTTCGCGGGTGGCGTCGCGCAGGTTGGCGTAGATCGCGGAATCGTCCGGCGACAGCGTGCTGGAGTCCTCGATGAAGTCGCCCAGATGCGAATCTTCGTCGTCGCCGATCGGCGTCTCCATCGAGATCGGCTCCTTGGCGATTTTCATGATCTTGCGGATCTTGTCTTCCGGCATTTCCATCTTGATCGCCAGCGTCGCCGGATCGGGCTCGATGCCGGTTTCCTGCAGGATCTGGCGGCTGATGCGGTTCATCTTGTTGATGGTTTCGATCATGTGCACCGGGATGCGGATGGTGCGCGCCTGGTCGGCGATCGAGCGGGTGATCGCCTGGCGGATCCACCAGGTGGCGTAGGT
>JBAVFD010000103.1:0-25509 GCA_049588075.1 Thiobacillus sp. | reverse complement strand
TGTTCGCAGTGGTCAAGGCGAACGCCTACGGCCACGGGCTGTCGCGCGCACGGCGGGCGTTGGCGGCGGCCGACGGCTTCGCCGTGCTGACGCTGGAAGAAGCAGCCAACCTGCGGCTGATGGGCGTGGAACAGCCGATCCTGCTGCTCGAGGGCCTGTTCGGCGCGGACGAAATCGCCACTTGTGCCGAGCTGAATTTATGGCCCGTGCTGCACCACGCGGCGCAGCTTGACTGGCTGCAGCGGCAGCCGCCCGCGCGCCCACTCCAGGTGTTTCTCAAGTTCGACAGCGGCATGCACCGGCTGGGGTTCCCGCTCGCCGAACTGGATGCGGTGTTGGCGCGCGCGCGCGGCCTGCCCGGCGTGGCGGGGGTGACGCTGATGACGCATTTCGCTCAGGCCGATGAGCCGACCGGAGTGGACTGGCAGTTGCAGCCCTTTCTGGACCAGAACGGGGCGCATGCGCAGCCCTGGAGCTGTGCCAATTCCGCCGCCTTGCTGCGCTATCCGCAGACTCAGGGTGCCTGGGTGCGCCCGGGTCTCATGCTGTATGGTGCGTCGCCCTTTGCTGATGAGTCCGCTGCGGCGTGCGGACTCAAGCCGGCGATGACGCTGGCCTCCGAGTTGATCGGCGTGCAAACCCTGCGACCAGGAGAAGGCGTGGGCTACGGACAGCTGTTCCGCGCCACCGAGACGATGCGGGTGGGCGTGGTCGCGTGCGGCTACGCCGATGGCTATCCCCGCCACGCGCCGACCGGTACGCCGGTGCGCGTGGGGGACCATGTCACGCGCACACTGGGGCGGGTGTCGATGGATATGCTGTGTGTGGATTTGAGCAGCTTGCCCGATGCAGGGATTGGCAGCCCGGTGACCCTGTGGGGCGAGGGCGTGCCGGTCGACGATGTGGCCGCAGCCGCCGGAACCAGCAGCTATGAACTGCTGTGCGCCCTGGCGGCACGGGTACCTGTCATCGAAGTTGCTTAGTGCAGCGCGCCAGAAAACAAGCGATTCGCGGACACGCGAAAGCGTTCAGAACTTGGGCGCCGGCAGATCCTCCGGCGAGACCGCCTTACAAATCATGCTGATCCGGGCCAATGACTCATCCTGGCTGTTGAGCATGTCGCCGTCGAGCTGGCCGGTCTGGCGGTCTATCGACAGACGGATCAAGGCCAGGCGCTTGAGGTTGGGATCCCATTTGAACAGATAGCCTTGGTACCAGTCGTAGTAGAGCTGCGTGCGCGCGCCCGGCGAATAGTAGGTCATGCTGTAGGTGGCGGGCGATACCTCGTATTTCATTTTTCCGCCCACGGGGAGGACGTTGGATCGCTGGATCAGCGCCGAGTAATCGTTGTCCCGCAGCGCAAGATCGAGATGGGCCTGGGTCTTGCCTTTGTTGGCGGATACCGCACCTTCGCATTTCAGGTAGAGACTGAAGTAATCCGCCGATGAAATCGCGGGCGTTGCCAGCAAGGCCGCACCCAAAATGAAGCTGCTCAGCACGGAACAGGGCAGGCCAGGCTTGTCCATCGTGATTCCTCCCCCAGCAAAACGTAGCGTGGTTGATGCGGATGCTGTCGCGTTATTTTTGCTGGGGCTTGGTTGATTTCTTGGTGCTGACTTCTTTGGAGGCATCGGTACTGCCGCCCTGAACGCCCAGGCGACCCCCTGTCCCGAGCCCGCCCTTGACCGTCTGCGCCTTGTAATTGCGTAAAGCGATCACCATTTTGTTGTACGAGTCGGTGAATGCGGCAAAGATGACTTTGCCCTGCGGCGTGCTGGTGTAAGCACCGGCTCCTCCCGCGCCGCCGCCCCCGAACAGCGCGCCCATTCCAGCAAAATCCATGTTCTTGGAGAAGCCTTCAGCGGCAGCGAGCTGGACCGTCGAACGGTTGTCGATCAAGGTCAGAATGGTTCCTGCCTCATTGGTCGAGACCGAGCCCGCAAGGCCGGCCAGCAGCCCGCCGGCACGGCCCAGTAGCCCGCCCAGACCGCCTGCGGCACCCGAGCCGCCCCGGTCCGACAAAATGACCTCGGGAATGATGGTGTAATCCGCAGCGGCGATTTGCCCCTTGCCGTAATTGCTGCCCGCACGGCCTTCCTCGCCGCGCATCAGATCCGCTTCACGGTTGCGTGCCTGCAATCCCCGGCCGCGATCCACAATCACGAAGCAGTTGGATTGCTGGATGAGCAGCCGCAAGGCGGGAATGGTCGACCCCATCCGGTATTGGCTTTGATAGGCGCTGTACCAGCCCGCATTGGTCTGTTCGTCTATGCTGACCGTTCCCAGGGTCTCGGTGCAGGTTTCGAGCTGGCTGTTGGCGCCCGCGGTGGTTTCGCCGGCCGCAGAGCCGGTCGCTTGGGTGGCGCTGCCGCCCCCGGGTTCCGGCGGGGCGGCAAGACAGGACGCCATCGGGACACCCAGCCCCATCCCGATCAGCAGAATGGCCGCTAGCGGATGGGCGAGGGTGGTACAGAATCTCGGCTCATGTGAGTCGTAAGAGCCTGTGCGGAATATTCCCATGACCTGTTCTCCCGTGATGTGATTGCCCCAGCCTTGTGGCAAAGCCTGGCCACAAGATTAAGCATAAAGCATAGGAATGGAATTTGCTCAATTCAAGGTTTCAAGCCTGCGCGCTTATGGACGGGGAACGCAAAAGCTTTCCAGGTGGCGCTCGCCTTCGATGAACCGATGACAGCCAAGCACATTCAAAGATTCATCAAGGCGCTGGTTGAACACGGCGAAATCGACGATGCCTGCGTACACTTCCATCCAGAGTTCCGGCTCGTCACAGCGCGCCAGGCGATGCGGTGGCGTGGCGCAATGGGGGGCGAGCATCGCGAGCAGCGCGTCGACCGCGCGCGCGGCGGTTTCGGCTTGCGCCGGATCGATGCGGTAATAGATGTAAACGTGCCGCACCTACTCGGGCAGGGCGTAAGGCAGCGGCTTGAGTGTGAGCGGTGTGCCGTCGGCGGCTTTCAGATGCAGCGTCTGGGCATGGGCCGATTCGATTTGCGCGACCGCCAGAATGTCGCAGCCGCCGCCAGGCGCGGGCGCAGCGTTGACTACGGTGCCGGTGGCCTGTCCCGGGAAATCGGCGCTGTAGAGGCTGTCGCCAGGCGCGGCGGTGGCATCGACATGGGCGAGGAACATGCGCCGCTTCATCTTGCCTAGGTATTGGCTGCGGGCGACGATTTCCTGGCCGGGGTAGCAGCCTTTTTGGAAACTTACCCCGCCGATGGCTTCGAGGTTGACCATCTGCGGCACGAACTGCTCCTGGGTGGCGGCGACGATCATCGGGATGCCTGCATTCAGGCGCAGCCAGTCCCACACCGGCGCGCCGACCGGAGTGGCGTGCCGGGTGAGCGTTTGCCACACGGCGGGCGCGACTTCGGGCGCAACCGACAGCACGAATTTGTCATGGCCGACCCGCACCACCAGACCGGATTCCGCTACACCGCTTGTCATGACGGCAGCTGGCAACACGCCCATCGCTGCCTGCACCGCTGCCTGCGCGGCGGCCCCGGCGACCACCAGCCGCACCGTCTCGTCGCTGGCGTCGCGCACTTTGACCTTGGCGCGCATGATGAACATCGCCAGACGTTTTTGCACGCCCTGAACAATGTCCCCCGACATTTGCAAGCAGGTGTCGTCGCCGTGCCGCCACATCAGGAAATTGCCGAGCAGGCGTCCCTTGGGGCTGCAATAGCCGCTCCATTGCGCGCTGTCGGCATGCAGGGTACGCACGTCGTTGGTGAGTTGGCCCTGCAGGAAGGTGGCGGTATCTTCCCCGCTGAACGCGATGACGCCGAGCTGCGACAGATCGGCGACGATGGTGCCGCCGGCAGCGGCGTCGCGTTCGCGTGCCGCGTCGCCGAAATGCAGCGCCGTGTGGCCGTCGAACACCGCGCCTTGGTTTTCAAGATAGGTTTTCCAGGAGTCGATCACGTTACTATCCCTGCAAGATTGAACCGGCGAAAGTGTACACGTTGATGCGTGAGATTGAGATCAAACCCTCGCGTCTGTTGGGGCTGTTGCTGGCGGGCATGCTGTTGCTGGCGCTGGCTGCCATCGCGCTCGCGGTGTTGCCGGGTGGCGTGCAACTGGCGCTGGGCGTTGCCGTGGCGGGTTTGGTCGGGTGGGGCTGGCGGCGGGCGTCGCGGACGGCACGCCTGCGCATTACCGCGGATGGCGGCCTGCAGGGTCTGAATGAGGCCGCCGAATGGTGTGACGCAGACGTGTCGGGCGACAGCTTCGTTTCGACCGGGTTGATCGTGCTGCGCTATCGCATCGACGGCCAGTCTGGCCGCAGCTTGACCTTGCTGCCTGACAGCGCGCCCGCCGACGACTTGCGCCGGCTCAGGGTGTTGCTTCGCTGGACACGCCGCACACGCTCGGACACATCGTCCCCGGACGCGGGTTGAGCACGGTGTTGCCGGCAATCGGCAGGGTGTCGGGGTAGTCGCGGCTGAAATGCAGCCCCCGGCTTTCTTGCCGCAGTTGCGCCGAGCGGATGATGAGATCGGCGCTTTGTACCAGGTTGCGCAGCTCGATCAGGTCGTTGCTGACCCGGAAGTTGCGGTAGAACTCGTCGATTTCCGAGCGCAGCAGGCGGATGCGATGGGCCGCGCGGGCGAGCCGCTTGTTGGTACGGACGATGCCGACGTAGTCCCACATGAAGCGGCGCAGTTCATCCCAGTTGTGCGAGATCACCACTTCCTCGTCGGCGTCGGTGACGCGCGAGGCGTCCCAGGCGGGCAGCGTGAGGCCGGGCGCGGGCGGCGTCGCCAGAATATCGGCCGCCGCCGCGTGGCCGAACACCAGGCATTCGAGCAGCGAATTCGACGCCAGCCGGTTGGCGCCGTGCAGCCCGGTGAAGGTGACTTCGCCGACCGCATGCAGGTTGCACAAATCGGTGCGCGCGTCCATGTCGGTCACCACGCCGCCGCAGGTGTAGTGCGCGGCGGGTACCACCGGGATGGGCTGCTGCGTGATGTCGATGCCGAGTTCCAGGCAGCGGCGGTAAATGGTCGGGAAATGTTCGCGCACGAACTCGGCGGGCTTGTGGCTGATGTCGAGGTAGACGCAGTCGAGGCCGCGTTTTTTCATCTCGAAGTCGATCGCGCGCGCCACCACGTCGCGCGGCGCAAGTTCGGCGCGTTCGTCGTGAAACTGCATGAAGCGGCTGCCGTCGGGTAGCAGCAGATGGCCGCCTTCGCCGCGCACCGCTTCCGTAATCAGGAAGGACTTGGCGTGCGGATGGAACAGGCAGGTCGGGTGAAACTGCACGAATTCGAGATTGGCCACCCGGCAGCCCGCGCGCCAGGCCATCGCGATGCCGTCGCCGGTCGCGGTGTCGGGATTGGTGGTGTAGAGATAGACCTTGCCGGCGCCGCCGGTGGCGAGCACGGTGTGGCCGGCGGAAAAGGTTTCGACTTCGCCGGTTTCCTTGTTCAGCGCATACGCGCCATGGATTTGTCGCTCTTGCCCGCCCGCGCGCTTGCCGGTGATAAGGTCGATGGCGACGTGCTGCTCGAAGGTGTCGATATTCGGATGCGCACGCACCTTGTCGAGCAGGCTGGTCTGCACCGCGTGGCCGGTGGCATCGGTGGCGTGCACCACGCGGCGCCTGGAATGGCCGCCTTCGCGCGCCAGATGAAGGCCCCCTGGCGTGGCAGGGTCGGGGGTGAAGGCGACGCCGTTGGCGGTGAGCCAGGCGATCATCTCGCGCGCCCGGCCGGCCACCATCCGGGTGACCGCCTCGTCGCACAATCCGGCGCCCGCCACCAGGGTATCGTGCACATGCGCGTCGACCGAGTCGCTGCTATCCAGTGCCGCCGCGATGCCGCCCTGCGCCCAGTCGCTGGCGCCATCGGTCATCTGGCGTTTGGTGACGATGGCGACGCGGCGCTGATCGGCCAGCTTGAGTGCGGTGGTCAGCGCGGCGAGGCCGCTGCCGAGAATGAGAACGTCGTGGCTATGCATGGTGTCGGCGGATGATAGCAGCCGCAGCAGGCTCGGCGAAATTCCCGGGCTGGTCGTGAACTTATTGCCGGCTTCGCGCTCTCATTTTGCGAAGTTGCGGTCACGTATACTTGTAATGTAAATAACAACATAAACAAAAACCGCAGGGAGTTATGTCGGATCGCGAACTGGATCAGGTATTGGTCGAACGTGCCCAGCAAGGCGACAAGCGCGCTTTCGAGCTGTTGGTGATCAAATATCACCGCAAGCTCGGGCGGCTGTTGTCGCGCATGGTGCGCGACGCAGCCGAGGTGGAAGACATCACGCAGGAAGCCTTCATCAAGGCTTATCGCGCGCTGCCCGGGTTTCGCGGCGAAAGCGCGTTTTACACCTGGCTGTACCGCATTGGCGTGAACACCGCCAAGAATTATCTGGTGGCGCGCAAGAAACAGCCGGTGGCGTCGGATGTGCTGGCAGAAGACGCGGAAAATTACGAAGAAGGCGATTTGCTGCGTGACATAGCCACGCCGGATGCGGAACTTCAGACCAAACAGATCGCCCAAGCAGTCAATGAGGCAGTCGATGCGCTGCCCGAGGAGTTGAGGACGGCCATCACGCTGCGCGAAATAGAAGGCATGAGCTATGAGGATATTGCGCAAATGATGGACTGTCCGATCGGCACCGTGCGTTCGCGGATTTTCCGTGCGCGCGAGGCCATTGCAGTCAAGATCCGCCCGATGTTGGGCACCAGTCAGGACAAGAGGTGGTAACCATGTCAGCACTACGCAACCCCGACTTCCTTTCCGATTCCGACGACGGCACGCAGTCGTTGTTGTCGGCCACGCTCGACGGCGAAACGGCTCACGCCGAAACCGAGGCGTGCATCGCGGCGTTGAAACGCGATGATGGCTTGCGACAAAACTGGTCGGAATACCATTTCATCGGCGATCTGCTGCGTGGTGAAGCCGCTGCGCCGGATGACTTCATGGCGCGCTTCTCGGCGCAATTGGCGGCCGAGCCGACCGTGCTCGCGCCACGCCGCAGCGTATGGCCGCAACGCGTCGCGGCCGTGTCGGTGGCTTCGCTCGCGGTGTGGGGCGTGGTTGTATTCAGCGGGTTGCGGCCGGATACGCCGGCCCCCGTTCCGCTGGCGGTAGCGCCGGCCCCGGGTTTCCAGCAAGCCGCGCTGGGTTCGGACTCCGCGCGTGACGAAGTGCGTCTTGCGCCGTATCTGGTGGCGCATCAGGAATTTGCCCCGATGGCGGTGGCCTCACCCTACCAGCGCGAAGTGGCGCTCGCGGTGGAGCCGCGTTAATGCAGGCGGGGTTGGCCAAGTGGCGTGGCGGGTGGGTCGCCGGGTTTGCCGGGCTGCTGCTGCTGTCCGGGATGGCGCGCGCCGATGCTACGCTCGACTGGCTCAACCGCGCCACTGCCGCCGCCAAGCAACAGAACTACAGCGGCATCTATGTTTACCACCACGGTGAGCACGTCGAAGTGCTGCGTGTGTTGCACCGCATCGATGCAAGAGGCGAACAGGAAAAAGTCGAGGTACTGGACGGCTCGCCGCGTCAGTTTTTGCGGATCAACAACGACGTATACTGCCACCTGCCGGATGGCAAGCATGTGCGGCTGGAGCGTAACGCGCCGCGCCGGTTTTTCCCCGCCTTGCTGCCCGCGCAGCCGGCCAGCCTGCTCGCGTATTACGACGCGAAACTGGGTGGAAACGAACGTGTGGCGGGACGTCCCTGTCAGGTGATGCTGCTGGAGCCGCGCGACGGTTATCGCTATGCCTATACCCTGTGGCTCGACAGGCAGACCGGATTGCCGCTCAAATCCCGCATCGTCAACAGCAACGGCAACGTGGTGTCGATGTTTGTATTTTCCGAAATCCAGATTGGCAAGGCGCCCGATGCCCAGCTGTTTCTCAACGACCTGACGGGCAAAAGTATCCAGTACGCCAGTCTCGAGCAGTCGGCCAGCGCGGCCTGGAATGTGACGCCGCCGCCGGGATTCGAACTGGTGCAGGAAGCGGTACGCGCGCTGCCGGGCAAACAGACGCCCGTCACCCATTTGGTTTTCTCCGACGGTTTGAGTGTGCTGTCGATGTTCGTGGAACCGGTCAATCCCCAAATGCAGCATATGCATGGCCTGTCAGCCGAAGGCGCAATTGGGGTGTATGCGCGCGAGGTCGACGGCTACGCCGTAACGACGCTGGGTGAGGTGCCGGGTTTGGCGCTGATTGAAACCGGCAATTCGGTTAAAAAGAAGTGAACGCCGACATGCAGGAGTCCCCCATGCTGGAGCAAACCGCCGAGGTCATCAAATCTGCGGCGGATGGCATTTGGGTGCAGGCGGTCGAGCCATCGGGCTGCGGCACCTGCGCCGGGCAGGGCTGCTCGTCGCGCCGCATTGCCGAACTGTTCCAGCGCAAACCCCGGCTGTTTCTGGTCGACTGCGATTTGTCGCTGTCCCCGGGGGATCGCGTGGTGGTGGGCATTGCCAGCGGCAGCGTGCTCAAAAGCGCACTGCGCGCCTACGGCCTGCCTTTGGCGTTGATGCTGACGGGCGCGCTGCTGGCGCAAGCACTGCAGCCCGGCGACGGCGCTGCTCTGATCGGCTTGTTGCTGGGCGGCGTGGTGGGCTGGCTGGCCGCGCGCAGTGGACGGGCAGCGCGACCGGTGGTGCTCAGGCGTGAAGACGTGTTTCATTTGTTGAAAGGATAAGCATGATGAGAGCGGTTTTGGCAACGATAGCGATGCTGGGTGCATTGTCCGCGCCCGCGCTGGCAACAGATGTGATGGATGTGGCCGACCTGGTGGAGAAGCAGGGGCCGGCAGTGGTCAATATCAGCACCACCAAGATGATGAAGCATGGCTCAAACGGCGTGCCGTTTGAAATGCCGGATGACCAGAACATGCAGGAGTTTTTCCGCCGCTTCTTCCCGGGTGGACCGGGCGGTCAGGGCGGTCCGGTTCAGGAGATACCGGAACATGGCGAGGGCTCCGGCTTCATCGTGAGCAGCGACGGCACCATCCTCACCAACGCGCACGTGGTGCGCGGTGCCGACGAGGTGATCGTCAAACTCACCGACAAGCGCAAGTTCACTGCCAAGGTGATCGGCTCCGACGCGCGTACCGACGTCGCCGTGCTGCGGATTACCGCCAGCAACCTGCCTACCGTGAAACTGGGCAATCCGGACAAGCTGCGCGTGGGTGAAGCCGTCGCGGCGATTGGTTCGCCGTTCGGTTTCGAGAATTCGGTGACGTCGGGCATCGTTTCCGCCAAGGGACGTTCGCTGCCGTCGGAAAACTATGTGCCCTACATCCAGACCGACGTGGCGATCAACCCCGGCAATTCGGGCGGCCCCTTGTTCAACATGAAAGGCGAAGTGGTCGGCATCAATTCGCAGATTTACAGCCGTAGCGGAGGCTATCAGGGTCTTTCGTTCGCCATCCCGATCGACGTCGCGATGGAAGTGGTCGGCCAGCTCAAGGCCGGGGGCAAGGTTTCGCGTGGCTGGCTGGGCGTGGTGATCCAGGAAGTCACTGCTGATCTGGCCGAATCCTTCGGTCTTGACCGTCCGCGCGGTGCGCTGGTGGCACAGGTACAGGACGACAGTCCGGCAGCGAAAGCCGGTGTGCAGGCCGCCGACGTTATCCTCAAATTCGACGGCAAACCGGTGGAAAATTCCGGCGACCTGCCACGCATGGTGGGCACGGTCAAACCCGGCAGCAAAATTCCGCTGGAAATCTGGCGCAAGGGCCATGCACAGACGGTCAGCGTCGTGCTGGCCGAACTGCCGAGTGAAGACCGGGTGGCTGGCAAGAGCGGCAAGGCATATTCGCGCGGTGGTCTCGCCTTGTCCGAACTCACCTCCGACCAGCGCCGCGAACTCAAGATCGACTATGGCCTGCTGGTGGAAGAAGCCACCGGCGATGCCGCCCGTGCGGGCATCCGTACCGGCGACGTGATCCTCGCAGTGAACAACGGCAAAGTCGCCACCGTCGAGGCTTTCCGCAAGGCCATCGCCGCCGTGCCTACCGGCAAAAGCACCGCCATCCTGGTGCGGCGCGGGGACGGCTCGCTGTATATCCCGCTGAAGATTTCGGGGTGAGTGACGCACTCACGCTCTACCCGCATGGGGCAGGCCGTGACTGTAAAGACGCTAAAGCGTCAACACTCACGCTCTACACGCGGGCGGGTTGCCCGCTGTGTGAGGACATGGCGGAAGCCGCGCGTGCGCAGATCGGCGCGCATCGGCTGATCGAGATTGACGTTGATACCGATGCCGACCTGAAAGCGCGGTATGGGTGGGATGTGCCCTTACTGTTCGATGGCGATGTCGAGATTTGCAGGCATGAGTTCGATGCAGTTGCGTTTGCCGGGTGGTTGAAGGGCCAAGCGCAAGCCTAGCCCAAACCCGCAGCACGCTCAGCCCAGCCGCGCGTGCTGCGCCTCCAGTTTGTGCAACATACCCGCGAAGTCGGCCAGCCGCGCCTGTTCCTGCTGCACCACGGCGGCGGGGGCCTTGTCGACGAAGCTGGGGTTGGCCAGTTTGCCCTGCGCCTTGGTGATTTCGTTGCGGATGCGGGCGATTTCCCTGGCGAGACGGGCGCGCTCTTCGTCCTTGTTGATTTCAACCACCAGCATCAAGCGCAGGTTGCCGACCAGTTGCACCGGGGCGTCGGCTTGCGGAAGCGCGGCTACGGCGCTGACTTCGCTGAGCTTGCCGAGTGCGCTGATGTAGGGTGCCAGCGCACCGATCACGGCGGCGTCGCCCTCGATCACCAGCGGCACGCGCTGCGCGGGTGACAGATTCATTTCGCCGCGCAGGGCGCGGCAGGCGTTGACCAGTTCCTTCAGCAGTTGAATGCGCGCGACGCTGTCGGGGTGGCGTTGCGCTTCATCGACTCGCGGATAGGGCGCCAGCATGATGCTGTCGCCGGTCACCCCGGCGAGCGGGGCCACCTTCTGCCACAGCTCCTCGGTGATGAAGGGGATGATGGGGTGGGCGAGGCGCAGGGTGGATTCGAGCACCGTGGCCAGCGTGCGGCGGGTGGCGCGTTGCTGTTCGGGCGAACCGTTGTTCAACTGCACCTTGGCGAGTTCCAGATACCAGTCGCAGTATTCGTCCCAGACGAATTCGTACACCGCGCGCGCGGCCTGGTCGAAGCGGTACGCGGCGAATGCCTCGTGCACTTCGGTGATGGCCTGTTGCAGGCGCGCGGCGATCCAGTGGTCGGCATCCGAGAATTCCATCGGCTGGCCGGCATCCTGTCCGCAGTCGTGGCCTTCCAGATTCATCAGCGCGAAGCGGGTGGCGTTCCACAGCTTGTTGCAGAAGTTGCGATAGCCTTCGGCGCGCTGCAGGTCGAACTTGATGTCGCGGCCGTGCGTGGCCAGGCTGGCGAAGGTGAACCTCAAAGCATCGGTTCCGTAGGCCGCGATGCCTTCGGGGAATTCGCGGCGGGTGCGCTTTTCGATGCTGGCGGCCTGCCTGGGATTCATCAGCCCGGTGGTGCGCTTGGCGACCAGGTCGCCGACTGCGATGCCGTCGATGAGGTCGATCGGGTCGAGCACGTTGCCTTTCGACTTGCTCATTTTCTGGCCTTCGGAATCGCGCACCAGGCCGGTGACATACACCTCGCGGAACGGCACCTTGCCGGTGAGGTGCAGCGACATCATCACCATGCGGGCGACCCAGAAGAAGATGATGTCGAAGCCGGTGACCAGCACCGAGGTCGGCAGATAGCGTTCGAGTTCCGGCGTCTGCTCGGGCCAGCCGAGGGTGGAAAATGGCCACAGTGCGGACGAAAACCAGGTGTCGAGCACGTCGTTGTCCTGCGTCAGCTTTTTGCCACCTGCCTGCTTGACCGCTTCGGCTTCCGTTGCCGCGACATAGAAATTGCCGTCCTCGTCGTACCACGCGGGGATGCGATGGCCCCACCACAGCTGGCGCGATACACACCAGTCCTGGATGTTTTCCAGCCATTGGCGATAGGTGGTGGTCCAGTTCTCCGGGACGAATTTCAGCTCGCCGGAATCGACCGCGGCCAGGCCCTGTTTGGCCAGGCCTTCCATGCTCATGAACCACTGGTCGGTGAGCATGGGCTCGATCACCGCGTGGGTGCGGTCGCCGCGCGGAATCATCAGCTTGTGCGGCTTGGCCGAGACCAGCAGGCCTTTTGCCTGAAGCTCGTCCAATAGTTTCTGCCGCGCATCGTAGCGATCCAGTCCCTGGTATTCGGTCGGGCAGAGGTCGTTCATTCTGGCGTCGAGCGTCAGCACGCTGATCGCCATCAACTTGTGGCGCTGGCCGACCTGCCAGTCGTTGAAGTCGTGCGCCGGGGTGATCTTGACCACGCCGGTGCCGAATTCGCGATCCACATACTCGTCGGCGATGATGGGGATGCTGCGCTCGGCAATCGGCAACCGCACCATCTTGCCGATGAGGTGGGCGTAGCGTTCGTCTTCCGGGTGTACCGCAACGGCGGTGTCGCCGAGCAGGGTTTCCGGGCGGGTGGTGGCGACGGTGAGATGTCCGGAGCCGTCATCCAGCGGATAGTTGATTTCCCAGATGAAGCCGTCTTCTTCGGTGCTGACGACTTCGAGGTCGGACACCGCGGTCTGCAACACCGGATCCCAGTTCACCAGCCGCTTGCCGCGGTAGATCAGGCCTTCATGGTAGAGCCTCACGAACACTTCGGTGACGGCTTTCGACAGTGCGGCATCCATGGTGAAGCGCTCGCGGCTCCAGTCGGGGCTGGTGCCGAGGCGGCGCATCTGGCGCGTGATGGTGGAGCCGGAGTGGTCTTTCCATTCCCAGACCTTTTCCAGAAATTTTTCGCGGCCAAGGTCGTGGCGCGAAATGTTCTGCGCATCCAGTTGGCGCTCGACCACGATTTGCGTGGCGATGCCCGCATGGTCGGTGCCCGGCTGCCACAAGGTGTTGTCGCCCATCATGCGGTGGTAGCGGGTGAGCGCGTCCATCAGCGTGTGCTGGAAGGCGTGCCCCATGTGCAGCGTGCCGGTGACGTTCGGCGGCGGCAGCATGATGCAGTAGGCGGGGGCTTCAGCGGCATCGCCAGCCTTGAAGTGGCCGGCATTTTCCCAATGGGCGTACCAGCGTTTCTCGATATCAGCCGGTTCGAAGGATTTGGCGAGTTCCATGGCGTGCGCGCAAAGCGGGCATTATCGCAAAGAAACGCTGCAGAAGACGGAGTTCAGTTAGACGGATCGCGCGGCTGCTTGAGTTTTTCGGCGACGGCGTCACGCACGATTTCGCGCACGTTGACATCGAGTTGGCTGAGCAGGCTGGCCACCGTCTGGTCGATGTTCTTGCGCAACTCGGCGGCGACCTGCTTTTCCATGACCTCTGACAAACGGGGCGCCAGTTCGCTCATCAGCTGTTCGGCCAGGCTGTCGTTCACGGCGGGAGCGGGAATCGGAGCGGGAGTCTGAATTGCGGCGGGTTCGGGCGGCGAAGCCGGCGTGACCACAGGCGCAGCGGCGACTACCGGTGCGATGGGCGGCGTGCCGCGTTCGATCACCTGGGTCAGCACCGGCAGCCAGGCATCGGGCGGCGGGGCAGGTTCGGGGGGCAGATCGGCATCGCTCTCGCTGCCACCGCGATGCTTTTTCAGCAGCGCATCCATTTTGCTCAAGGTGTCCATTTTGCCTGGCGGGGGGCTGTCGCTCATCGTGACCTCGCGTTTATCCGGCCTGCTGGCGCAGGTCGTGCGTTTTCATGGCGTAGCCGCGCGCCTGATAAAAGCGATAACGCGCTCGCCCCTGTTCGCGTCCGGCATCGTCCTGGCCGACGATTTCGACCAGGCGTTCGAAGCGGGCGAAGGCGGGCGGCTGCTCGTGATGCAGGTTGATCATCACGTCGGCGATGCGCAGGGCGTCGGCGTTGGCGCCGATCAGTACCGGAGTCTCGCCGGCCAGCGCATCGCCGTCGCGGCAGTGCGGGACGAAGCTCAGCGCCGGCGTCGTCCACAACAGGCGGTCGATGGCGTCGGCCACCGCCGCATCCGGCGCGTAAATCATCACCTGCCTGCCCTGGCCGTGCGCCTTGGCGGCGACGCGACGAGCGACGTCGAGCGGGTTGTCGGCAAAGGTGTAGAACGTGATCTCGGTCACTTTTCCAGGCGGTTCAGCAGGAAGTGCACCAGCAGCGACACCGGGCGGCCGGTCGAACCTTTGTTGTCGCGCCCGCCCTTGTATGCGGTACCTGCGATGTCGAGGTGTGCCCAATGATATTTCTTGGCGAAACGCGACAGGAAGCAGGCTGCGGTGATTGATCCTGCAGGGCGGCCGCCGATGTTGGCCATGTCGGCGAGGCTGCTCTTCAACTGTTCCTGATAATCGTCCCACAGCGGCATGCGCCAGACGCGATCCCAGGCGTCGTCGGCGGCGTGCTCGATTTCACGCGCCAGCGGGTCGTGGTTGCTGTAGAGCGCGCTGGGATGGGCGCCGAGCGCGATCACGCAGGCGCCGGTCAGCGTCGCCAGGTCGATCACCGAGTCGGGTTCGAAGCGTTCGGCATAGGTCAGCGCGTCGCACAGGATCAGGCGGCCCTCGGCGTCGGTGTTGAGGATTTCGATGGTCTGGCCGGACATCGAGGTGACGATGTCGCCCGGCTTGTTGGCGTTGGCGTCCGGCATGTTTTCGCAGGCCGGAATCAGTCCGATGACGTTGAGCCGCAATCCCAGTTCGCCGATGGCGTGGAAGGCGCCGATGACGGCGCCGCCGCCGCTCATGTCGTAGTTCATCTCGTCCATTTCGGCGGGCGGCTTCAGGGAAATGCCGCCGGCGTCAAAGGTAACCGCCTTGCCGACCAGCACCACCGGCTTGTCGCCCTTGGCGCCGCCAGCGTGCTTGAGCACGATGAAGCGCGGCGGTTTGTCGCTGCCCTTGCCGACCGACAGGAAGGAGCCCATGCCGAGTTTGTCGCAGGCGGCGTAATCGAGGATTTCGCAGCCAAAGCCATGGGCTTTCGCCACTTTCTTGGCCTCGCCGGCCAGATATTCCGGGGTGCAGATGTTGGACGGCGTGTTACCCAGATCTTTGGCCAGATGGATGCCGTGGGCGATGGCGAGGCCGCGCGCCAGGCCGATATCGCCGAACTTCAGTTCGCCGCGCCGCGTCACGGCAAAGGTCACCCGCTTGAGCGGACGCCGCGCCTCGCTCGGCTTGCTTTTCATGTGATCGAAGCGATACAGCGCATCGTGGGCGCTGATGACAGCCTGTTCGACGTTCCAGGCGGTGTCACGCCGTTTTATCGGGATTTCGGAGAGCGTGATGACGGCTTCCATCGAGCCGGTGTCGCGCAGGGTTTTGACCGCGCAGGCGATGGCATCGCGGTAGGCTTTTTCGTGAAAATCCCGCTCCTTGCCGAGGCCGACCAGCAGGATGCGATCCGCCAGAATGTTGGGCACCTTGTGCAGCAACAGCGTGCTGCCCGTCTTGCCATCCATGTCGCCGCCGCGCAGGATCTCCGACAGATAACCGTCGCTGGCGCGGTCGATGTCGATGGCCGGCCCGGACAGCTTGCGATTGTCGAATACCCCGACGACGACACAGGCACTGCGCTGCTTTTCGGGCGATCCGCTTTTTATGCTAAATTCAAGTTCGATTTCCTTGTTTTCCATGTCTGTGCTCAAAAAAATACAATTTGCCGGTCAGGCGGTGGGGGTCGACGCTGGCGCGATTATTGGCGCAGGCGCGGCGGAATGTCAAAAATCCGTTCGTGTCACGAACGGTACACGGAACCGCCCATGCTTTATCGCCGCGCGCTGACACGCGAGATGGGCCTCACCACCGGTGCCGTGCTCACGGTGCTGGCGGCGATTGCCCTGGTGATCCTGTTCATCCGCCTGCTCGGTGACGTGGCGCGTGGTGAACTGGCCAACGAAGCCGTATTCACCTTTCTCGGCTTTTCACTGCTGTATTTTTTGCCGGTATTGATGACGATCGCGTTGTTTGCCGGCGTGCTGTTGCCTTTGTCGCGCATGTGGCGCGATAGCGAAATGGTGATCTGGCTCAGTGCCGGCCTGTCGCACACGCAATGGATGCGGCCCGTGCTGGCCTTTGCCGTGCCATTTTCACTGGTGATCCTGTTGTTGACACTGGTGCTGAATCCCTGGGTGCAAACCAAAAAGAGCGAATATCGCCAGGATTTGCGCAGCCGCAGCGAAAGCACGCTGATTGCGCCGGGCCTGTTTGCCGAGTCCAGCGCGGGCCAGCGTGTTTATTATGTGGAATCGCTTAATCCGCTGACCGGCATCGTGCGCAATGTATTCATGCAGTCGCGTATCGACGGGAAACTGGGTCTGGTTGTCGCGCAGGAAGGCTATCACACCCAGCTTGCCGACAACTCGCGCTATCTGGTATTGAAGAACGGGCGCCGCTATGAAGGCACGCCCGGCCAGCTTGATTACCGCATCGTGCAGTTCGAGCGTTACTGGATGCGACTCGATCCGGTCGCGATGGGTGCCCCGGAAACCAGTGTTCGTCAGGCACCATTGGCCGAGTTGGTCAGTGATGCTTCGCCGCCGGCGCGTGCCGAGTTGCTGTGGCGGCTGGGCGTGCCCTTGTCGGCGCTTATTCTGGCCGTCATGGCCATTCCACTCAGCTTCGTCAACACGCGGGCGCACCGTTCCTATGGCCTGGTGATCGCACTGCTGGTGTATTTTGTTTACAACAACTTTCTGTCCTTGTCGCAGGCGTGGGTGGGACAGGGCAAGCTCAATCCCTGGGTGGGGATTCTGGGCGCGCATGCGGTGATGCTGCTTGCCGTGGCTGCGCTGTTTTACCTGCGCGCGCGACAGCACGCACCGCGCAGGAGTCGCCCATGAAGCTGCTCGCGCGCTACCTGGCAAGCCAGGTGCTGGCGGCATCGGCATTTGTGTTGCTGGGCTTGCTGCTGCTGTTTGCATTTTTTGACGTGATTGAAGAGCTGGGCAGCCTGGGGCGCAACAGCTATGGCCTGGGGCAGGCGGTTGTGGTGGTGCTGCTGAAAACCCCGGGGCATGTGTACGAAATTCTGCCAGTGGCGGCGTTGATCGGCACCTTGTTCGCGCTGTCGCGTCTGGTGGGTAATTCGGAATACGCAGTGATGCGCGTATCGGGCTTGTCCAACTGGCGGGTGGCGGGTTATTTCAGCGTGATCGGCTTGGTGTTGTCGCTGTTGATGCTGCTGCTGGGCGAGTATGTTGCGCCGTGGTCGGAGCAGGCGGCGCAGCGCTACAAGCTGCTGGCCATGCACTCGGTGGTGGCGCAGCAGTTTCGCTCGGGTTTATGGGTGAAGGATGGCAGTCGCTTCATCAACGTGCGCGAGGTGATGCCCGACAATACCTTGCGCGGGATCGACATATACGGATTCGAGGCCGATGGCCGCCTCGGCTGGATACGCGCCGCCGACCAGGCGCTCTGGCGCGGCAACCAGACATGGGATTTGCAACAGGTGGTGGAGACGCGTTTCAGCGCCGGGGGCATTCGCGCCAGCCGCAGCGCACGCCAGGACTGGCAGTCGGTGCTGACGCCCGACATTCTCAGCGTGCTGCTGATCGCACCGGAAAAGATGTCAGCACGCACCCTGTGGCGCTACGTGGCGCATCTCAAGGAAAACGGCCAGAAAGCGACGCGCTACGAACTCGCCCTGTGGACGAAATTCATCAGCCCGCTCGCCATCCCGATCATGATGCTGATCGTCATGCCGTTTGCCATCCAGGGGCCGCGTGAAGGTGGCACCAGCAGCAAGATATTCATCGGCATTCTGTCCGGGCTCGGCTTCCATTTGCTGAGCCGGATGTTTGGCTATCTTGGTGTGCTGAATGACTGGCCAGTCGTTGTCGTGGCGAGTTTGCCATTGCTGATTTTTCTGGCGATCGCGCTGATGGGCATCCGGTGGGTGGATCGACGCTAGAGAGCCTGCCGCAGCGGCTGGCCGCTTGTCTGCTTGCCCGTCAGCCCGCGGACAAGCTGGCGTGCGTGCATGCCTTGCAGGCAGACTGGCTGGCCGGGCGGCTGGCGCCGGATGTCGATGCCGAACGCGTACCCGTTGACCAGCCGGGACAGCCCGAGCAACCCAAGTTAATCCCGCCGCAACACGTCCCGCGCCGCCGTGCCGACACCCTGCGCGGCCGCGCCGCGCTCGTCCATGCGCTGGCGCATATCGAGTTCAACGCCATCAACCTGGCGCTCGACGCCGCACATCGCTTTGCCGGCATGCCGCCCGAGTATTACGCCGACTGGCTGCGGGTGGCGGACGAGGAGGCCCTGCATTTTGATCTGCTGGTCACGCATCTGGCGACGCTTGGTTATGCCTATGGCGATTTCCCGGCGCACAACGGCTTGTGGGATATGGCGCTGAAAACTGCGCATGATCCGCTGGTACGCATGGCGCTGGTGCCGCGCGTGCTGGAAGCGCGCGGACTCGACGCCACGCCGCTCATCGTCGACAAACTGAAGGCCGCACAGGACCTGCGCATGGTCGAGATCCTGGCCGTCATCGAACGCGACGAAATCGGCCATGTCGCCATCGGCAGCCGCTGGTTCGGTTGGCTATGCACGGCGCACGGGCTGGATCCCGAGGTGACGTTCCGCCAGCTGCTGGTCGATTACGATGCGCCGCCGCTGAGGCCGCCGTTCAATCTTGAAGCGCGCCGCAAGGCGGGCTTCAGCGAGCCCGAACTGGACTGGCTGAGCGCGCTCTAGGGCCTGGGCCTCACAAGCCCAGCGACGTCGCCGTCACGCTGGCCTGCGAGCGTTGCCACATTGACTCGAAACTTTGATGCAGCGCCACGCTGTCGCGTGCATCGTCCATGTGCAGCGTGCCATGCACTGCCGCCTTGTCGGCGCGGATGAGCACGCCATGACGGTCGGCCAGAACAAACGCCTGGTCGGGACGCGGCATGTCGGGGTCGGCCTGGCGGATTTCGAGGACATGGCTGAAGTCGCGCACCAGCTGCATCAGGCGGGGCTGGTCGCGTGCGACGCGGCTGATGTCGTCGAGCAGCAGCTCGACGCGCCGCCCGCCGCCTGCCACGCACAGTGCGCGCAGCGCCGTGTGGCGGGGCAGATGATCCATATCGAGCAGGCTCAGGTCATGATCGTATAGACGCAGTTGCCGCAGCGTGCCCGCCAGCAGTGCGTCGAATGCCGCGCGGAATTCGGAGGGAGTTTCAAAGGCGTTCATGGGGTGTCGATCTCCAGCCAGCCCGCCTGGTACCAGTCATAAAAACGCTCGCGCAGCGTGGCGGGCAAGGGCGGCGCGAGGCGATGGTGGTCGGCCAGTTGCTGCAAGGCAGCGGTTTCATCTGCCGCGGGCGTGAAGGCCTCGCCGTTGATGAAAAACTGCCGACCCGAGAACAGCAGGCGCGATTTGGGATTGAGCGCCACGCCGGTTTTGTTCGCTTGCCTGTTGAATGCCGCATGGCTGAGCGGGGCGTCCGGCGGGTCGAAAAACACATTCGGTTTGGGTTCGGACAAGTAGCATCCGGCGAATTCGTCGATGTCGCGCCTGCTCCACTTGATGCGGGCGATCATGGCTTCGATCTGCTTCAGCATCGCCCGGCTGATTTCGCCAGGGTGGCGTTGCAGACGCAAATCGGGGTCGGCGTAGCGGCCTTCCAGGGCGAGGGTGTCCTGCAAGTGCATCAGGAAACCCTGCGCCAGTTCTTCGGTGGTGGGCGCGCGGAACCCGATCGAGTAGGTCATGCAGGCATCCTCGGCCACGCCGTAATGCGCAACATGCGGCGGCAGATAGAGCATGTCGCCGGGGCCGAGCAGCCATTCGCCTTCGGCCACAAAATGGCGCAGGATTTTCAGCGGTGCGTCGTCCAGGATCGTCAGGTCGGTTTGCGTGCTGATCTGCCAGCGGCGGTGTCCCTGGCCTTGCAGCAGGAAAACGTCATACGAATCGAAGTGCGGGCCGACGCTGCCGCCAGGCACGGCGTAGCTCACCATCAGGTCGTCGAGCCGGGCGTGCGGGATGAAATTGAAGCGCGCCAGCAGCGCGTCGGCCTCGGGCAAGAGATGATTGAGCGATTGCACCAATAAGGTCCAGCCGGCTTTGGGCAGGCGCCTGAAATCATTCTTGTTGAATGGGCCGTGATCGAGCTGCCAATGGGTGCCGCTGCCCTGGATCAGGCGTGATTCGACATCGTCGCGATGGGCCAGCTGGCGCATCTCGTCTGCCGACAGCAGTCCGGTGAAGCCCGGCACGGCGTTGCGGATCAACAGCGGACGCTTGTGCCAATAGTCGCGCAGGAATCGGGCGGGGCTGAGGCCGCCGAGCAGGGTTTTCATGGTCGGATTATAGCGAGGCCATCCGCCCTGTTAGAATGCTGCCGGAAAAACACGAAGCGGAGTACCCCATGCTGAAAGCGGGAGATCGTGCGCCGGACTTTTCCAATCCGGATGCGGACATGAATATCGTCGAGCTGTCCCAGTTCCGGGGTAAAACGCTCGTGCTGTATTTTTATGTGCGCGACGATACGCCGGGCTGCACTGCGGAGGCGATCGAGTTTTCCGAACTGGAAGGCGACTTTGCCAGGCTGGGTGCTACGGTGCTGGGCGTGTCGCGCGACGACTGCATCAAGCATGGCGAGTTTCGCGACAAACACGGCATCAGCGTGGGACTCCTGGCCGACAAGGATCAAACGACCAGCGAGGCCTATGGCGTGTTGCAAGACAAGGAAGTGGACGGCGTCATGCGTAAAAGCATGACGCGCTCCACATTTATCATCGACAAACAGGGCGTCATCCGTCACGCACTGTATGGCGTTTCCAGCCGCGGTCATGCGGCGGAAGTGCTTGAACTGGTAGGAAAACTCAAGTGAATATCACTAAAGACACGGTCGTCACCATCACATACATCGTCAAGGATCTTGACGGCAAGCTGCTGGAAGAAAGCAATGAGCCGGTCAGCTATCTGCATGGCGGCTACGACAATATTTTCCCGATGGTGGAAGAGGCGCTGGAAGGCAAGGCTGTGGGCGAAAAAGTCGATCTCAAGCTGCAGCCTGCCGATGCATTTGGCGAATACGAAGAAAGTCTGGTGCGGCTGGAGCCGCGCGAGGCCTTTCCTCCCGACATCGAGATCGGCATGCAGTTCGTCGGCTCGCCGGATGGCGGCGGCGAAGAACTGCTCTATTCCGTCACCGACATCGCCGAAGACAAGGTGGTGGTCGACGGCAATCACCCCTATGCCGGCCAGGCGGTGCATTTTCAGTGCGAAGTGTCGGATGTGCGCGCGGCGACGGCGGACGAGGTTGCGCACCGTCATGCGCATGGCGCGCATGGCCATCACCATCATTGATCCGCGTGGGGCAAATGACGCCGGGCTGCTAGAATGCCCGGCTAACCTGTTTCTGTGACAGTTTGATTAAGACCATCGATGAAAACCACCTTCCTCGACTTTGAGCAGTCGATATCCGAGCTCGAAGCCAAGATCGAAGAGTTGCGCTTTGTGCAGGACGACTCCGCGCTGGATATTTCGGAAGAAATCCGTCGCCTGCAGAAAAAGAGCCAGACGCTGACCAAGGACGTCTACGCCAAGCTCAACGCCTGGCAGGTGTCGCAGGTGGCGCGGCATCCGCAGCGCCCGTATACGCTGGACTATGTTGCCGGGCTGTTCACCGATTTTTCCGAGTTGCACGGCGATCGCGCGTTTGCCGACGATGCCGCGATTGTCGGTGGCATGGCACGTTTTAATGGCGAGCCGGTGATGGTGATCGGCCACCAGAAAGGCCGTGACACCAAGGAGAAGATTTACCGCAACTTCGGCATGCCGCGGCCCGAGGGCTACCGCAAGGCCTTGCGACTGATGCGGCTGGCCGAAAAATTCGGCCTGCCGATTTTTACCTTCATTGACACCCCGGGCGCCTATCCCGGCATCGGCGCCGAAGAGCGCGGCCAGTCCGAAGCCATCGCGCGCAATCTGTACGTGATGGCCGAGCTGCGCACGCCGGTGATTTGCACCATCGTCGGCGAAGGCGGCTCGGGCGGCGCGCTGGCGATTGGCGTCGGCGACCGCACCCTGATCCTGCAATATTCGACCTATTCGGTGATCTCGCCCGAAGGCTGCGCCTCGATTCTGTGGAAGAGCGCCGACAAGGCTTCGGTCGCCGCCGAAACCCTGGCGATCACCGCCGACCGCCTGAAAGCCAACGGCTTGGTCGACCGCATCATCGAAGAACCCATGGGCGGTGCGCAGCGCGATTGGGACACCATGTTCCTGTCGATGCGGCGCGCGCTCACCGAGACGCTGGGCGAATTGCGCAAACAGCCGCTGGATGCCTTGCTGGACGCGCGTTACCAACGCCTGCGGGCGTATGGCAGCTTCAAGGAAACCCCCCTCAAGTAACGTCGTCGTGGCCGCCGTGGCGCACAGCCTCGGCCGCCATGTCACCCCGAACGCGCGTCTGGCGCTGGCGCTGTCGGGCGGGCTCGATTCGGTCGCGCTGCTGCATCTATTGCAGTCGCTACGCGACAGCTTTCCCTTTCAACTCCAGGCGGTGCATGTTCATCACGGCCTGTCGCCGCACGCCGACGCGTGGGCGGATTTTTGCGCGCAGCTTTGCGCAAGCCATGCGATCGAATTGACGACGCATCGTGTGCATGTCGCGCGTGCCGACCCGGCCGGCATCGAAGCCGCCGCGCGGCGCGAGCGCCAGCGCATTTTCGGCGCGCTCGACGCGGATTGGCTGCTGACCGCGCATCACCAGAACGATCAGGCCGAGACCCTGTTATTGCAGTTGCTGCGTGGCGCGGGGCCCAAGGGCCTGGCGTCCATGCCCGAGGTGCAGCGCCGGCCTGGCTGGCGCGCCGCGCAGTTGCGGCCGCTGTTGGGCGTGACGCGCACCGGGGTGCTGAACTATGCCCATGCGCACGACTTGAGTTGGGTTGAAGACGACAGCAATCGGGACGTCCGTTTTCGCCGCAACGCACTGCGCCGGCAAGTGCTTCCCTTGCTGGACGAACATTTCCCCGGTGCCGTCGCCACCCTCGCGCGTGCCGCCGCGTTACAGGCCGACGCCGCCACATTGCTCGACGAACTGGCGCGGCTGGATACCGCTGCCGCCATCTCCGGCGATCGTCTCGATTGCGCCGCGCTCGCGGCATTGTCCGACGCGCGCGCGCGCAATCTGCTGCGTCATTTCATCGAAACCCGGGGGCATGCCATGCCCAGCGCGCGGCGGCTCAACGAGGCGCTGCATCAATTGCGCGATGCGCGCCCCGATGCCCGGGTGTGCCTGAAACTGGGTCGCGCCGACCTGGTGCGCTTTCGCGGCGGCGCCACCCTCGTGCCGCCCGCGCCCGCCTGGGCGGAACCCGTGCGCTGGCAAGGCGAGGCGCAATTGCACGTGCCTGCTGCGGGCGTGGCGGTGCAATTCGATGCCGTCGTCGGCGCGGGCCTGAAACGCACCGTGCTGGAATCCACTGTCGTCACCCTGGGAGTGCGGCAAGGCGGCGAGCGCCTGCGCCTGCATCCCGGTGGGCAGCACCGCAGCCTGAAAAACCTGCTGCAGGAACACGCCATTCCGCCCTGGCAGCGTGACCGCTTGCCGCTGCTGTGGGGCGATGGCCACCTGCTGTGGGCAGCGGGCATCGGCATGGATGCCGGGGCGCTGGCCGCGCCGGGCGAAGCGGGCGTGTTGCCGCGTGTGGCGGCGTGCTGAAGAGATCACCGTGGAAGGACTCACCCCGGTTTGGCCGGGATGTCACGCTGCTTGCCGGTTTCGAAGCCTTCGGCAATTTGGGCAATGGCTTCAATCTGCCCGTTGCGCGGACTTCACGGCAGAGCCTGGCCGGGTTGCGGCGCTGCTCGACCCAAGACAGACCGCCCCCCGCCGTGCTATCCTATGCGGCTGATTTTCCTGATTTTTCAACCTTTTTTCATATCTGTCTGGAGCATTCGCATGGCTGTTCAACGCACTTTTTCCATCATCAAGCCCGATGCCGTCGCCAAAAACGTGGTGGGCAAGATTATCAGCCGTTTTGAGAGCAATGGCCTCAAGGTTGTCGCCTCCAAAATGAAGCATCTGTCGCGTCAGGAAGCCGAAGGCTTTTATGGCGTGCACCGCGAGCGTCCCTTCTTCAAGGATCTGGTCGATTTCATGGTGTCGGGCCCGGTGGTGTTGCAGGTGCTGGAAGGTGAAGACGCGATTGCCAAGAACCGCGAACTGATGGGCGCAACCGACCCGAAGAAGGCCGCCCCCGGCACCATCCGCGCTGATTTCGCCGAGAGCATCGACGCCAACGCGGTGCACGGTTCCGACGCGCCGGAGACCGCCGCGATCGAAATCGCCTACTTTTTCCCGGCGTGTGAAGTTTATAGCCGCTGACTGGCTGCACGGATGCCGCAAAACCTGCTCGATTTCGACCTCGAAGGATTGACCGCCTGGTTTGCTGGACTCGGCGAGAAGCCCTTCCGCGCCAAACAGGTGTTTCACTGGATACACCAGTCCGGCGTGGCCGATTTCGCGCAAATGACCGATATCGCCAAAAGCCTGCGCGAAACCTTGCAGCGCGAGGCGATCGTGGCGGCGCCGCCGATCAAGCTCGCACACACTTCGGCCGACGGCACGCGCAAGTGGCTGTTCGATGTCGGGGTCGCCAATGGCATTGAAACCGTGTTCATCCCGGAAGAGGATCGCGGCACGCTGTGCGTGTCGTCGCAGGTGGGCTGCGCGCTCGAATGCACCTTCTGCTCGACCGGGCGGCAGGGTTTCAACCGCAATCTCACGGTGGCCGAAATCGTCGGCCAGTTGTGGGTGGCGCAGCACACGCTGAAAAACCAGGCCAACCGCACCACGGGTGAAATCGCCGAACGGCCGGTGTCGAACGTGGTGATGATGGGCATGGGCGAGCCGCTGGCGAATTTCGAGAATGTGGTCACCGCGTTGCAGGTGATGCTTGACGACCACGCATACGGTTTGTCGCGGCGGCGGGTGACGGTGTCAACCTCGGGCATTGTTCCGGCGATGGATCGGCTGGCCGAGCGTTGCCCGGTGGCGCTGGCGGTGTCGCTGCACGCACCCAACGACGCGCTGCGCGACCAGATCGTGCCGATCAACAGGAAGTATCCGCTGCGCGAACTGATGGCGGCGTGCCGGCGCTATCTGGTGCATGCGCCGCGCGATTTCGTTACCTTCGAATATGTGATGCTGGCCGGCGTAAACGATCAACCCGAGCACGCGCGCCAGTTGATCGAGCTGACGCGCGACGTTCCGTGCAAATTCAATCTCATCCCGTTCAATCCCTTCCCGGATTCCGGTTATGACAAGCCGCGTCACGATGCGATGCGTGTGTTCCGCGAGATTCTGCAGGATGCCGGCTATGTGGTGACGACGCGCAAAACGCGCGGTGACGATATTGACGCCGCATGCGGTCAGCTGGCCGGCAGGGTGGCTGACAAGAGCGGGCGCGTGATGAAACGTATGAATCAGGAGGCAGCGTGAAGAAATGGATGGTGGCAGGTGCCGTTTTGCTCGCAGGCTGTGTGTCCGGCAAGCCTGTTGTACAGCAGCAGCAGAGCAA
>JBAVFD010000102.1:0-19799 GCA_049588075.1 Thiobacillus sp. | reverse complement strand
GTGCGTGACTGGCTCACCGCGTCCGAACCTGCCGCAACCGAGGATTTGCCCGCGCACCTGCAGAGCCGCTGGGTCGATGCGTCCAGCCTGCCGTCGCGCCCGCTGGAGTCCGCGGCGATCCGGCACGCTGCCGTTGCCGAGGCGGCGACGTACCAGGCCATTTTCGGCAGCGCGCCGCAGGTGGCGGTCGCCACCACCTTTGTCTGGAACGACGCGGTCGAAGCCGCCTGGGGCGAGGCCGGGGTCGAAGTCATCATCACCCCGGGCCAGCGCGCCACCTGTCGCAATGCCGCAGGCCACCCGGGCTGCGTGGACGAGACGATGCTGGCAGGTGAGCATTCACTGGCGGGGCAGATCTACCTGTTGCGTGATGTGTATTTCGAACCGGCGCTGGGGCACGCGCCGCAGCGCCTGGTGGACGGACTGCTGGCACGCAGCCGGCAAGGCCGGGCGTGCCTAGTTGAAACCCATCGCTTCAATTTCCTGCAGGCGCAAGACGCCAGTCTCGGCGCGCTCGAAGCGGGGCTGAACGCGGCGCTCGCCGCGTGCCCGAAGGTGCGCTTCATTTCCCCGCTTGAACTGGCGCGTGCGCTGCAAGATCGCGATCCGGCCTGGATCGAGACCCGGTTGCTGCCGCGTCTTGCCGCCTGGCGTGCCCGCCTGGGCGAGATTCCGCGCTTTCGCCGGATGGCGCAGCTCAGCGGCCTGGCTCTGCCGCTGGCCTGGCTGGGGCGTGCGGCATGACCCCCCGCTTTTCAGTCATCATTCCCGCGTTCAATGCGGCGGCAACACTGGCGCGCGCGATCGAATCGGTGCGTCTGCAAAGCTGGCCGGCACACGAAATCATCGTGGTCGATGACGGCTCGACCGATGCCACCGCCGACATCGCGCGCCAGTTTGGCGCGGCAGTGCGACTGATCCAGCAAACGAACCGTGGCGTCTCGGTGGCGCGCAACGCGGGTGCGTCGGCGGCTACCGGCGACTGGCTGGCGTTTCTCGACGCCGACGACTGGTATGCGGGCGATCGACTCAGCCTGCACGCCGAGTGGATCGCCGAGGATCCGACGCTCGACTTCCTGACCGGTGATTATGAATACCGCGACGCCGCAGGCGGCCTGCTCGGCACCTCGATGGCGCAGCACGAATCCGGCCGCATAATGCTGGCCAAAGCCGCAGGCGCGGTGCGGGTGGTGATGGAAACGCCCGCCGAAATCGCCACCTTCGTGGCGGATCATTTCGGCGACACCCATACCCTTTCGGTCCCGCGCCTCCGCTTCGTCGAACTCGGCGGCTACCCGACCGGGTTCAAGGTCTGCGAGGACGTACATTTTTTGACCCGGCTGGTGGCGAGCAGCGGCCACATCGGCGTGATCTGTCAAAGCCTGGGCGTGTACGTGATTCACGGGGGCAGCGCCACGCGTCGCGATCCGGTGGCGGCGCAACGGGAGAATGTCCGCACGCTGACTGATCTCGCCCGGCTGGCGCAACGTTTCCCGAACCCGGTCAGACAGGGTGTGGCCGCGCGGATGCTAAGCGCGCGCTACAACCTCGGCTGTGCCTTGAGCAAAAACGGCCAGCGCGTGGCCGCCGTCAAGGCCGTGTTGCCTTCGCTGGCAATGACTCCTGGCTGGACAAGTCTGCGCAGTCTGTTGTCGATGCTGAAAGGATGAGCACGTGAGCCGTCTGCTGGTGCTGACCGAACTGTTCCTGCCGACCAGGGGCGGCACCGCGGTATGGGCGGCCGAAGTGTACAAACGTCTTGGCGGCAAGGACATCCATATCGTCACGGCCGATGTGCCGGGTGCGGCGGCCGTCGATGCCGCCCATCCCAACACCATCCACCGGCTCAGCCTCAAGCGGGTGGCCTGGTTGCGTCCCGAATCGCTGGCGATGTACGCACGGTTTTTCTTCAAGTCGCTGAGCCTGGCGCTGACGCACCGCTTCGACGCCGTCCACGCCTTCCGGGCGTTGCCCGAAGGCCTGGTGGCGTGGGCGGTGGCACGGCTGACCTTCCGCCCGGTGGTGATCTATGCCCATGGCGAGGAACTCACCACCTGGGGACGCGGCGGCAAATACCGGGCCATGCGCTTTGCCTTGTGTCATGCCGATCGGGTCATCGCCAACAGCGAGCACACGCGCGATACGTTGCTGGAGATGGGCATCGATGCGGCACGCATTTCGATCATTTATCCGGGTGTCGATGTGGCGGTGTTCAAGCCGGGACTGGATGCACGCGGTCTGCGCGACAGTCTGGGCATTCACCCCGATGAAAAACTGGTTTTCTCGGTGGGCCGGCTGTCGCGCCGCAAAGGCTTCGATCAGATGATCCGCGCCGTGGCGCAATTGCGCGCAGAAGGCATTCCGTTGCGCTATGTCATCGCGGGCATCGGCGAGGACGCGGCTTACCTCGACGGTTTGATCGCTGAGTATCGGGTGCAGGACATCGCCCACCGGATCGGCGCAATCAACGAAATCGACCTGCCGCGCTGGCTGAACGCCTGCGACCTGTTTGCCATGCCCAATCGCGAGATCAACGGCGACAATGAAGGCTTCGGCATGGTCTTCATCGAAGCGGCCGCCTGCGGCAAACCGAGCCTGGCGGGCGAGGCTGGCGGCACCGGATCGGCGGTATTGCATAATCAGACTGGCATGCGGGTGGACGGCTTGTCGGTTGATGCGGTGGCCGCCGGTCTGCGCAGCTTGCTGACCCAGCCTGCACTGGCCCTTGAATGGGGGCAGCGCGCACTGCACCGGGTGGAACGCGAATTTTCCTGGGAACGGGTGGCGGAGAAAACCCGGCAATTGAACATGACAGAAAACCGATCCTGATGGATGTCCATGACTGACAACTCGCAACCCTGGCCTGTCGCTGTCTTTGCCCACAACGAGGCGCGCAACATCATCGCCTGCCTCGACAGTTTGCGGGCTGCCCGCCATCCGCTGGAATGCCATGTGCTGGCCAATGCCTGCAATGACCGTACCGAAGCGCTGGTACGCGAATACAGTGTCAGTCATCCCAACGTGCATCTCGTGTCGATCGCGCTGGGCGACAAGGCCAACGCCTGGAATGTGTTCGTGCACGAGATCGCACCAGCCGGGGCGGCACAGTATTTCTTCATCGACGGCGATGTGCGCGCGACCCCGGGCGCACTCGACGCCATGGCGCAAACGCTGACCCAGCATCCGCGGGCCAACGGCGTGTCGGCCTTGCCTAAAAGTGGGCGTGGTGTCGCGGCATTCCAGCGCGACATGCTGCAGGACAACGGCGTGGCAGGCAATTTATACGGGCTGCGCGGCGCGTTCGTTGAACGTATCCGCACCCAGGGCATCAAAATGCCTATTGGTACCATCGGCGAAGACGCGTTGATGGGGGCGATGCTTAAATGGGATTTGCGCGGCGACACCCGCTGGGACAACAGCAGGGTGGTCGTGGCTCGCGATGCCGGGTTCGAGTTCGATTCGGTTTCCCCCTGGTTGCCGCGAGAGTGGAAAAAATACTTCAGGCGGCGCGTACGCTACAGCGTGCGTGGATACCAGAACAAAATGCTGGGTCGGGCCATTCAGCCTGCGGGTTTTGAATCGTTGCCGCAACAGGTGCGAGGGCTGTACCCGATTTATCCGGAAATGCTCAGGCTTGAGTGGCATGGGCTGAATACTCTTTTTGACTGGTTGGCGATCCGGGAAATCGAGGCCACGCGCTAATCGAAACGCATGTTTCAACCTGAAAGGAATCGTTGCAATGACTTATTCTCGAAAATTGGCTACGGCATGCCTTGTCATGCTGCTGCCGACCCCGATGGCAATGGCGGTGCCCACGCAGGCCGAACTGGCCGTGCTGCCGCCTTATTGTGCGGCACGCCTGAATGAAAGCTCGGAGGAATTCAAAAGCTGGCGCTCAACCATGGGGGGCGACTTCATCCACATTCATCATTACTGCAACGGACTCAGTTTGCTGAGCCGGGCACGAGGCACGTTCTCGTCCAGTGACAACGGCACACTAGGTGCTGCCGTGCGGGAATTTGACTATGTGCTGACGAATGCCACTCCTGGGTTTTACCTGCGCCCGGAAATTCTGATGAACCGTGGCATGGCTTTGTCGATGATGAAGCACAATGGCGAGGCGATAAGCAACCTGCTTCAGGCGATCGAGCTGGATGCCAAGCAGCCACGCGCTTATATGGCATTGGCCGATTTGTATGACGAGCAAAAAAATCGCAGCAAGGCACTGCAAACCGTAACCGAAGGCCTGCGCCACAATCCGGGTAGCCGGAGTCTGCAGCGCCGTTACACGGAACTGGGTGGCAAATTGCCCTATCCTGCTCCCATTGAGCCTGTACCGGCAGACCCCCTGGCTGCCAAGACGGACAAACCGGCCACCCCAACCCCGGCCAGCGCTGCCGAACCCGCTTCGGGCACGCCGGCTACCGTGGCCCCTGTCGCGGAGCCCGCCGCTCCTGCCCATATCGGCTCACCGAAAAATCCTTACTGCCGGTTCTGCCCGGATTAAAAGTCCGGATGGGTGCGCTGTCGTTTCCGGAAGGCCGGGCTGCGAGCGTGGCACGGCTTATCCTTACGCGATCCCGGGTTGGCGGTAAGCTCAACCCGTTGCCTTGTCGTACCCTTCAGAGTGAGATGCGAGATGAATCATAATTCCGCCACGGTGCGTCCAGGCCAGCGTATCTGGGACGGTATTGCCTACCTCATCCCAATCGGCGGGTTCGCGATAGGCCTGTTTCTGCTGTTACGGGGTATCGCCCAGCCATGGAGCGGGTTGGGCGATTCGGATGGTGCGCTGTTCAGCTCAATTGCCCACAACTATCTCCAATTCGGTGTGTTTGAACTGAAATTCGGCCAACTCGCGTCTTACGAAGAATTGGCGCGTCCCGGCGGTATTTACTACCTTCACCACCCGCCACTCTTTCCGCTCCTGGTGGCAGCCAGTTTTGCCCTGTTTGGAGAGGCGGAGGCTTATGCCCGACTGGTATCGGTACTGGCCACGCTGGCAACAGCTGCGCTGTTGTTCACGATGGTCAGGAAAATGACCAATGGCCGGACAGCTGTCCTGGCGATCTTCTTGTTCATGACCTATCCGTCCACCATCCTCTTTGGCCGTAAGCCCGGATACGAGGCTTTGACCCTGTTATTCGTCGTGCTTGCCACGTGGCTTTACCAGACATACCGAAACAACTCCGCCCGCTCGACGCTGCTGCTGTTGTTCGCTGCGCTTGCAGCCGCTGCTGCGAGCGATTGGGCCGCCTATCTCCTGCCCCCCGCACTCCTGGGCCATTATTTGTTGACCCGCAAGGATGCCCGCGTGGACTGGCCGCTGCTTGCAGGTTTGGTCCTGACGCCGACGGCTATCCTCGTATCGTTCCTGCTCGCAATCTATGTCGTCGACAAGACATCCTTGTTGAGCCTGTTACACCAGGGGCTGGCCTATGCCGGGTTTGTTCCCGAGGACAGCGACATCGCCAGCACGGTGGTCGAGGCACAAATCGCGTTTTCCCCCAAAGCGTATTTCTTCAGGCTTGTTCAAAACTTTGACCTGGCTTTCGGTGCCATTGCGGCCTTGCTGGCGATGCTTGGCCTGGTATTTGTACGAAGCCACAGGGAGTTGAAGCATGTCGTCCTTGTCTTGTCATGTGTCGTGCTCGGCACCTTCATGATCTTTTGGCGCAGCCTGTTTTTCCACCTGTGGTGGCTGCACTTGCTGACAGTCCCGTTGGCGATTCTCGGCGCGGTGGCCGTGGCGGGCATGCTGGATTTTGCCGGCCATGAGAAACAGGCATATGGTCAGGCAGCAAAGGCAGGAATAATGGCGGCAGTGGCTCTACCGGTCATGCTCACCATGCTCTATAGCGTATGGCAACTCAGCGGCGAGCAGATTCGTGTTTTGCCGGAAGGGCGCCCCGAGAGACCCGATTTCATTCGGGAACTGGGCCGCCGCATTCATCGATCCACTGCGATCCATGATCAGGTTCTGACTAACCTGGTTCCAGGCAGGGAAAAAACGAACTCTTATATCCGGACCTTGCCGTACTACTCCCGCCGAGTGATCGTGCCTGGCATCACAAGTCCCGGGCAAATCCGGCCGCAACTGGCACAAAAGGACGCTCAGCCTGGGGGCGCTACCTATTTTCTTCTTGAGCCGGAGGCGGGTGCAGGCCTAATGGAGGGCGGCCTGATTGCCTGGCTACACAGCCATGGCAGCGTCGTTCCACTCTCCATCCAGGGCCATCGGTTCGAGTTGTTCAAGCTGGATGGTGCGCCTGGTGCAAGCTAGGCGCCTCCACATGGGCTTGGGAGCCTCGTGTTATCCATGGTGACACCTGATTTCGAGGCATGCAGCCTGTTTTTCCTGGCGCATCCGGATGACGAGTTGGGAATCCTCCCGCGCCTGGTCGAGGAAGTGCACAGGGGTATTCGGCCCATATGTCTATTCCTGACGAGCGGCGCAATCGATACGGCGACGACTGGACGTTCTCTGGTCAGGGTCCGCAAGGACGAAAGCCGCAAGGTCCTCCTGTCGCATGGGTGCAGACAGGAGGACATCCACTTCCCGGGTGCGGATATCTTCATTGATGACGGTTCCCTGTTTCTGCATCTCGCTGCAGCGAATCAAGCCAGCACGGACATCCTCGCCCGGATTCCCCGTGAGTGTATTCGCAACATATATTGCCCAGCGTGGGAGGGCGGGCACCATGACCACGACGCCACCCACCTGATCGCGCTGGCCCAGGCCCTCAGGCTAGGCGCCCTGACACGCACTTGCCAATTTCCGCTCTACAACGGCAGAGGACTGCCCGGCATGCTGTTCAGGCCGCAGTCGCCGATCGCGGAAAATGGGGACGTGGTTCGATTCGGCGTGCCGCGATTTCGGGCACTGGGTTACTGGTTGCTTGCCCACCATTACCGCTCCCAATGGCGAACCTGGATGGGACTGTTGTTGCCCGCCCTGGTGAAAACCGCCTGGTCACCCGGAATCGCACTGCAGCCCGTTAGCGTGGGACGTGTTACGCAGCGCCCTCACCCCGGCGCGCTTTATTATGAGAGGCGTTACGGTGTGAGCTATGAGCATTTTTCTGCGATGGCCGGGCCATTCATACAATCTCGAATCCATGGCATGAATCGGGACTAGGGCGATTCCAGGCTCGCCTTGGGCCGGTGATCGGAACGCAAGGTCTCGCTGCGCTGTCGTGCTGACGGCTAATCGACCCCCTGCTTTGCTTTCGCGGTTCCAAACACGAAGTGACGCGAGGCCGTGAAGTTGAATGCCAGCCCCGTGATCGATCCGGCCGCGACCCCAATGATCGGATATAAGCGTGCCATATCGCTTGTCAGCAAACACACCACGTACGTGGCATAGTTGATCGTTCCGCCAATAGAGGCATAACCCAGATATTTTAGCCATTCGTAATGAATGGAATCGCCTGAAGCGGCTTCGAATGTGTAGGTGCGGTTGAGCCCCCAGGTTGCTGTTGCGGCGATCAGAAAGCTCAGCAGCCGGCTGGAATATGGCCCCCATTTCCACCAGGCCATAATCAGATAGAGGCTCCCGGCATCGACGATGAACCCCAGGGTTCCGACGATACAGAAACGTAAAAACTGACTCGATATAGGTTGAGACATGGTGGGTGGGGGGATCGATCTATAGCCGATTTTGCAGCGGGTCTTTGGGCGTCGCGGCGATGTCGAAGCCCAGGAAGGCCAAGATCAACTGAAAACCCAGGATGATCGGCAGAGTGGCGATCATGACTGTGCCTGCGGGCGTGTCGATGCCGGCCACGGAGCTCTGATACCACTTGATGCCGCCGAACAGGGTGCCAAATCCAATCGCGAGCAAGCCGCCCACGAGTTCGATGGAAGCGGTACCGAAGTCTCGCACGAAGTAGTTGTACACCAACCGCTTGAAGAAATTGCGCGCATGGCCCGCAAAGAATCGGCCCAATTCACGATGGATTTTCAGATTGCTTTCCTCGTCGCCATATTTCGCTGTCATCGGAATGTCCAGCACGACCGCCCGGATGGTATTGAGCCGGAACAGCATGTCGGTTTCGAAGAAATAACGTTTTGCAATTTTGTGTTTGGGGAGCAGTGAAAAAACTTTCGAATTGATCGCCAGGTAGCCATTCGTGGGGTCGAACAAATGCCAGTATCCGGTGGATAACTTGCTCATGAAAGAAAGCATGGCATTCCCGAATAATCTAACGGGTGGCATGGCGATCACATCCTCGGGATTGTAAAAACGATTTCCCTTGGTGTAATCGGCCCTGACTTCGAGAATCGGCGTAACGAACTTGGAGATCAGCGTGGGGTCCATTTGCCCGTCCCCATCGATCTTGACCAACACTTCAGCGCCATCCTCGACCGCCTTCTCGAAGCCATTCAGTGTGGCGCCACCCACCCCCTCGTTGCGCTCGTTGAAAATCACACACACGCGCGGGTCGTGGCAGCTTTCCAAAACGAACTGGCCGCTTGAATCCGGGCATTTGTCATCCACCACATAGATGGAGGTGACATCGGGGCCGATCGATCGAATCACCGCAAGCACATGCGCACGCACCTTGTACGCGGGAATGACAACCGCTATTCGATGTTTACCCATGACGGTTTTCAGTGTTGTTGCAAGTTGGACAGGCGACTTTGGGAAGGGTCAGCATTTTTCTGGTGAATGTTGAAAATCAGGTTGTTTGGCGGGCGGGCAATCTACCCAATCAGATAATTTGTGCCACAACGCTTCAGCCAAATCCGGATGCTGCTCGATTAAGTTGTTCCGGCACATGGGATCGGTTTGAACGTCGAATAATTGCACGATATGGCCATGGGTGAGCGGCTGATAGGTTAGCTTCCAGCGTCCCCTGCGTATCATGCGGTCCTTGGCACTCATGATGCGTTGGGTGTATTCGGACTTGATTGCCAGCGTGCCGCTGGCGCGGTCGGGCACTTCCAGGAGTTCCAGCAGGTCCGGATAGCGCAGGTGGTACTCGGGCAGGCCGGGAATATCGGCGACCCAGATGCCGGTTTCGTTGAACGCGTCGAGTTCCGGACAGGCATCGTCGACTGCCAGGCACGCTGCGAGCGATACCCCATCGATACCGGCGACAGGCGGGGCATCGACGAGATCGAGCAGGGTGGGGGCGAGATCGATCGAGCGCACCACTGCGTCGACTCTGCCGCGCGCGGGACGGCGCGGGTCACGAATCACGAGCGGAATGCGCGGGCTGAAATCCCCCACCGCTGAATTGCCTTGCCCCCAGGTGTCGTGCTCGAAAAACTCCATGCCGTGATCGGAATAGACAACGACGAGAGTGTTATCGGACAGCCCGCACGCGTCGAGATGCGCCAGCATCTTGCCCACTTCGTCATCGAATTCCGCCACACAGCCGTCGTACAGGTCGATGATCTGGTCGAGGTCGAATTCCTCCTTGGGCGCGCCCTGGCGTCGAATGATCTCGAACGGGTCGGTGAGTCGTGCCATTGCAAATTTGGATTCACCCGCATAGGCCGGGTCGGCGAAACGTGTGTACCACGGCCATTCCGAGGCGAAAGGCGGATGCGTGGTGGAGTAGAACACGTTGAGAAAAAACGGCTGCGCGCTTTCCGCCAGGCGCGACACCAGCCGCCTGGCGCGGCTGCCCAGCGGCTGCGTCAGCGGCACCCCTCCCAGATAATACAGCTCGGGCAGGAGCAGGCGCCCCAGACGGTTATGGGTGAACAGGGATACGAACAGACGCAAATCCTTGGGTCCCTGCCGAATCAGGTATTTCAGGTTCCACTGGTCTTTCGGCAGATCGGTGTAATCAAAGCCGAAGGAGTATTTACCCAGATCGGCGCCGCACCAGTCCGAAATCGCCGCCGTACGATAGCCGGCCTGTTTCAAGCGCGTGGGCAGGGCGTCCACTATTAGCCGCGTGTTTTCGTCGTCGGCGAAATTGTCGCGGATGCCATGGGTGTGCGGCCAGGTGCCGGTCAGCATGGAAATCAGGCTCGGCGCGGTGCGGGCGCATGGTACGTAGCAGTTGGCGAACAGCGCCCCGGTGGCGGCCAGTTGGTCGATGTGCGGGGTCAGGGCACGGCGGTAGCCGAGTGCGCCCAAGCGGTCTGCACGCAAGGTGTCGGAGCCGATCATCAGAATGTTGGGGGGGGCGTCCGGGGCGCGGGCGGGCTGCTTGCGCGGAGCGCGGGCTTTCGGTTGCCAGCCGGCCCAGGTGATGGCCCCGGCAAAAAATAGCGTGGCTGCCCACAACGCCATCAGGTCGCCGATGCGGTTTTCCTTCGCCAGTTGCCAGGATGTCGCCACCAGCAACAGCCCGATCATTCCCATGCCCAGCGATTGGATGCGTGCAATTCGCACTGGCGTCATCCAGTGCCACAGACGGTACAGCCGGCTCATGCGGTAATGCATCGATGCCACCAGCAGGCCCGGATTAAAACGCAGCTTGCGGACGAATTGCAGCGTGGCGCCACTCAGGATGCCAAGGCAGGCAGCGAACACGGCAAGACCGGTTGACCAGCTTGCCCCCAGCACGGTGCCGAGCATGAAGATCGCCAGCATGCCTGCGCCGCCGGTGAACAGCATCAGGGCGAATGCCCATGCCGATAGTCGTGCCAGTGCAAACAGGGTATAGCGCCGGTAGTGCGTGAGCACCTCTTCGCGAATGCGCGGCCCGGTTTGCGAAAAGTCGAGCAGCGACTTGGCGAGCAAGGCCGCCGTGCCCAGGCCCGCCACCCCTAGCGCAGGGAGCAGGCCGGCCGAGCGTGCGCCGGCGCCGGCAAACCAGGCAATCAGTCCGCAGGCAGCGGTGAGTATCCCCAGCGCTTCGATCCGCAATATGCCGTGGTCGGGTGGCAGGGTCAGACGCTTGCCGCGAAACCCGGATTCGCTGCGGCCCTGGATCTCACCCAGGGCCGCAGCGGTGCGCACCCAATAAAAGCGCCGCTTGGTCCACGACAGGCTGAACACGCTGTGAAAACCATATTCAGCCAGCTTTCGCCACATGTATAGCGGAACCGCCCCACTGCCGTGGATGCGGGCGGTCGAGCGGGTGCGCTGATAGCTCTTTTTCAGCAAATAGCCGAGCTGGAGGCGTTCAGTGTCGACATAGTGGTGCTGCACGATATCCGGCGCGTACTGGCAGCGTTCGCCGCGCGTCATGGCACGCAGCACGTATTCGCTGTCCTCGCCGCCGCCCAGGTCGTGGCCGTGTGGCCCGAGCTCGGTGGAAAACTGACCGGCCAATTCAAACACGCGACGCCGCACGACCAGATTGCCGCCGCCGGGTATGGGCCCCACCTCGGCGGTGATGGTAGTGGGTGTGTCACCCTGGTCATAACGTGGAACCGGCAAGGGGTAGATACGGTAAACGCCGTAGTCATGTACCCACGAAGGTTCGCTGCCGTCCCAGTCCGGCAAAATCTTTCCGCAATACAGACCGGCGTCCGGCCAGGTGGTGACGGCATGTTCAATCGCCGTCAAATAGTATGCGTCCACCCGGTGGTCGTCATCTACAAAGGCCGTCAACTCGGTTTCAATTTGCGGGATCGCCTCATTCAGCGCATGAGATTTCCCCGGCGCCGGCACTTCAATCACGCGCAACGGCAGCCAGTCATGGGCGGGTTGCTGCACCTGATACGCCTGCATGCGCGCGACCGTATCGTCAGTGCAGGCATTGGCGGCCACCAGAATTTGAACCGGCATGGCGGGCCGCTTGGCTGCGTTCAGGGAAGTTAGCACCCGCTCCAGCAAATCGGCGCGGTTGTGGGTGCAGATGAGGATGGTGAGCTTCATCGTTTGAACCGGGGATCCTTCGGATGTGGGTTCATGCGCGCCATCACGCGTTGGTGCACTTCATCGACTGCCCGGTCAAGCGGATTGATCGGGTGCATCGGCCCGGCCAGTTCGTAACCGCAAGCTCGTAGCGTATCGCCAGCAATCGACTCAAACATCCGGATCTGCCGTGGCGTCATGGCGCTCCGCCATTTCTCGTGGTTGCTCTGCAGCAGCCCCTGCTTGAGCAAAGGCGTTTTGCTATTCGGATCGGTCGATTTCTGGAAATCGATGACCTTGTCGCTGTATTCCTCGCCCAGAAACTCGCAGAGCCGCTGCACGGTGCCGACCGAGTCGGCGAGCATGTCCTCATAGCGGAGCTCATGATATTGATGCGGGCCGAGTTCGCCTCCCGCGCTCCGGCCCGCCACAACGTATTTTTGCCACAGGCGCGCACCGGCACTGGCATTGAAGACCCGGATCTCGGCTGCTCTTTCCAGCATGGAAAGAACGGCATCGCGCCCATCGCGGATGATATGAACGAACTGTGCGTCGGGGTAAGCCGCGATCAACGTGGGTATGTGGAGGATGTAATAAGGCGTCTTGTCCAGCCAGCGAACCTTGCCTTCACCTTCCGCATTGATGCGGAATAGCATGTCGATGAACTCCGGCATGCGGGATACCTGGCGTGCGTGGATCGCGTCAGCCATTGAATCGACATCGAATTTGATGCCGTGCAGGTCGGTGTCGAGAAACTCGTCCCAACGCCCGTGCATCCACTGGAGCAATGCGCGGATATTGTGTCGCTGCCTCAGATCGCCAAAGCGTGACTCGTCACGCAGCAGGGGAATGATGAAGTGGGACTCCCCCGTTGGTGAGCATATCCGCGGGTGAGAACGCAGCATGCGCTGTAGCAAAGTGGTACCCGAGCGGGGCGCGCCAACCACGAAAATCGGTCCATTTCGCGTCATGTCTTTAACCGTGAAGTGCGCCAGCTATCGCGCCGCGCCAGAGGGATGAATCGAGAAAGCTCTGTCTGGGTAACAGGCGCCGGGCAAGGCGGCTCCGCGTCAATTGATGGTGGCGAAGCATCTGGCTGCTGGGTGCACTGAAGCTATCCGACAGATCGCCGAGGGTGCATATCCGGACGTCGGGTTCCGCCTGAATCCGCTCGAGCGCACAATCGAAGCCCGGCATGTCGATAACCGCATGATCAGAACCGGACTCCGAGAAGTCGTAATGGTGCAGCACGACCACGATTACCGGGCGAGCCTTCACGAAGCGACGGGCTTCATTCAGCGCTGCAGGAATGTCGCCCAGATGTGCGGTGCGGGGCAACAGCTTGAGGTCGCCCCGGTAGTTCGCGGGCTGTGCCCAGTCGGCGGACACATACCGAAAATCAAGTGCATCGAGGCTATGCAGCGTGGCAAGGTCGTAGCTGTTCCAGGGGGGGACGAATCCACGCACGCGCTGTTCGAAAATCTGCTCCAGGCGATTGCGTCCTGCTTCGATGAGCGCATGCTGCTCGCCTTGCGGGCATCCGGAAAACTCGGTTGGGAGGGCGGGTTCAGGCAGGCGGCGCACATGCGTATAACCATGCAGCGCGATCTCGATCACGCCCTCACGCGCCGCCTCGACGAGAGGCAGCGCTCGCTGCAAGGAGAGCGCTTTGCGTTCGCCGTCGACCATGCGAAACGGTATGACGGCAAAGGTTGCTGCTGCGCGATGCTTGCGCAGGATGTCCATGACCCCCGTTTCCACACCCTGATGGCTTGTCTCGGAAGGATCGTCGAGGCGCAATGCAACGCGAATCATGTCAGGCCCACCGTGGGCGTCGCGACCAGGCCGACCCGCCCGCTCAGCGGATCCTTGCGGGCCATGAATCGACGAATTTTTTCCCCATCCACCGGTTCCGGCTGAATCCCCCGCTGGTCAACCCACCACCGCCCGTAATAACGGCCGAACCACTGAGCCCAACTCATGAGCTGGCGGATATTGGCGTCGATCGCGGCTTCGCGATTGCGGCCGAACAGCAAGCCGAGGTTGAGTGAAATCAGGTGCAGCGCATGGCTTACGTTGCCCTGCGCTTCCCACCAGATCTGGCGCGGATTGAACGGGGGCTTTTTAACGCCATACAGCGCCGGGTATTTCATCCGCATCAGATTCCAGCCGATCCCCATGCGGAAGCGCTGGTGCAGCAGTGCGCGCAGCGAAGGTTCGCCCGGCTCCCACATCAGGGCCGAGCGGTTGAACACCAGCGTGTAGTCGGTGAGCATGAACATGCGATAGCAGATTTCCACATCTGCGGCCTTGACGAAGCTTTCCTCGAAGCCGCCGATTTCGTCGAACACTCGCTTCCGAAAGGACGCATTGGCGCCATCCGCGAAGGGCATGAAAGGCAGGCGGGTGCGATTGAGGGCCAGCAGTGGAGACATGTAATGGCTGCGCTCCTGAAATCCGATCACCGCGCTGTCGTGTGTCTTGTGCAGCTTGATTTCCCCGGCCACGCAACCCGCTTCCGGGTGGGCGGCGAAGGTCTCGACCACGGTGCGGATCCAGCAAGGTTCGGCGCGGCAGGACAGGTCGGTGGTGAGGATGATTGCGCCGCGGGCGGCCATGACGCCGGTGTTCAGCGCCCGCGCCCGCCCTATTTCCTTGCGCTGCAGCGAGATCATGCCTGCGGCACGGGCGCGCTCGAATGTATCGTCGGACGAGCCGTTATCCACCACGATCACCTCGAAGCGGTCGGCCGGATAATCCTGCTTTCGCATCGCCTCGACGAAACCCTGCACGTCTTCGGCACAATTCAGCGCGGGTACGACGACGCTGACGAAAGGCAGCGCGGAGGCGGGAGCAGTTTCAGCCATGGAAGCGGGTCGTGATGCGGTTGAGGTAGTAGCGGGCAAGGTCACCCCAGGCAACCTGGTTGGCACCGAATTGCAATTTGCGACGGAAACTGGCGAGCGTGTCGCCGCCGTAAACATCGATGCGGCGTAGTGCAAAAAGGTCGGTTTGGTACCGGTTAAATCCCGGTTCGGTGCCACAGGCCGCAATGAATCCGGCCTGTGCCACAGCCTGGCGTTCGCGTTCGCCCTGGGCTCCGTGAGGGTAGGCGAACAGCGTAACGTCCGTCCCCAGAGTGTCGCTGAGGATGCGGCGAGCACCGGCGGTTTCATCCACCAGCTCCTCATCGCGGAGCTGGGTCATGGGCCTGTGGCTCAGGGCATGGCAGCCTACCGTCACCCCGGCGGCTTGAATGTCACGTAGCTCGTGGGCGTTCATGAGCCTGCGCTCGGGCCAGCCTTTTGCCTGCATCCAGGTGTTCGATCCGCCTGGCTTGCCGGATACTGCGAACAGGGTGGCGGGGATGTTGAATTCGGTGAGGATCGGCAATGCATTGCGGCGGAAGCACTCGAAACCGTCGTCGAATGTCACTGCCACTGTATTGTCGTGCAGCTGATTGCCTTGCTTCAAGGTCTGTACCAGCGTGGCGAGCGGCATCACGACCCGACCCGGGGCGGCCAGATGGATCATCTGCTGACGAAAGGCGGCAGGCGTGACACAGTAGCGTGCCTCGGCTGCGTTAAGTGGTTGATCCACCGAGTGGTACATCAGAATCAGTGCGCGGCTCACGCGACCAAATCCCCCACATCCACTTCATACATTTGGCGCGTACCCTGATGTACCGAATCGATGCATACCTTGTTGCCATCACGGCTCCAGCGCGGGTGCAGATCGCAGCGGATTTCCCCCCACCATTTCGACTTGGGTGAATACAACCGCGCGACATCGATGCGCTTTCCTTCTGGCCATTTCACCAGCATCAGGGTGCGCATGTCGAACCGGTCCGGATAGGTGTCGTTGAGTACCCACTGCCTGTTGGGTGAGAAGGTGCAGTGCCCATCCTCGGCGAGCGCCTGCCCGCCGAAAACTTCGACTGTCTCATCGAGGCCGATGCGCAGGAAATGGGCATTGCCCGTTGCGGGATCGGCCGCCCAGACCAGAATCCCGTCGTCCCCCAGCCAGTCGTAATGGGAAATCTTGCCGGTATCGAGCAGACATCGCAGCGCCGATCCATCGGCCTGACAAATGTAAAGGCGCACCGCCCAGCCCTTGTCGCCGGTTGTCCAGACATGAAAGAAGGCGATCCACTTTCCGCTTCGGCTAGGCTGGATGTGATTGATATAGTGAAATCCACCCTGCATGGAAGGCTTGGGGTTCAGTGTGGCCAGCCGATCCAGTGAAACCGCCAGCCGGCTTTCGCCTGACGCCAGATCGATGCACCAGATGCCATCCTGTGCGGGGTGCGGGTCGTTTGCAAAAGGGTCGCGCGATCCCGCGTAGCCATAGCCTGGCCGATGCGCGGCAAGCCGGGAAAAATTAACCGAGAAGGCTGTTTTTCCATCTGACAGGACTGCATAGATCGGGCGATCATAAACAGCGATTTCCTTGCCGGCGATGTCACGCACGATGCCCACGTGCCGATCGTTGCGCCGGTCGTTGTGGATCAAGCGTGTTTCCGGACCGGCCGGGTGCCACTGCAGCAAGGCGCCCTGCTGCCAGTTCCAGGCTGTCGTTTCCGCCAAGGGCTGGAACCGGTTGTTGTCTTGCGCATGAATGACGCCAAGGGTCAGCCGGTCATCTGCATTGGGTGCACGGTCGTTGAAATCCGCTTCATGGGCGAGAATCAAGGATTGCGAGGCATTCCACGGTGTTTTGTCGTAGTAACCGAAAAAGTGGTGACGGGGGCCGATGGTCAGGGGCATGGCTCGATCACGCATGCTTCCGGAATGAAGCAACCGGTAAAGGCCTGGAAATCGATCACCGGCTTTTTCTTCCGTCCATCGTTCCAGGGCATTGCGTACGCGCCATGGCAGGATGGGGGTTGCCAGTAATGCTTTGTAAAGACTCATTGAAAACGGCGCCTGTCCAACATACCGATCAATCGCACAAAGGCGGCCTGAGGGAGGAAAAAGGCTGGAATCAGGTATTTCAGATCGCCTGTTTTCCAGCCGCCCACCAGCAGTGACCTGCGAAAAATATGCCAAGCGGTGGTCAGATCGCGTTGCCAGTAGGCGTTGTAGCCACGACGCAGCAGCCCGCCGTCAATGAGTTGCTTGAGCGTGTCCCGGGTGAAATGGCTGACCAACTGGGGGTTGGCCTGGACAAACTTCTTTTTGACAAGCCTGGAGTTCACGGCTTGTATCCATTGCTTGGAGGTGATTTGCCCGCTTCCGTGATGCCGGTAGAACGCCATCACTTCAGGTACCAGCACGATGGGATTGGCAACCGCGATGCGAAGCCAAAGGTCATAGTCCATGCAGCTTGGCCAATGGGTGTCGAATCCACCGATAGTTGTGATGACTTCTCGGCGCACCAGTGCTGCATGAATCGGCCAGGGCGCAGCGGCACGCAGAAACGTTTCGGCCTTGTCACCCGCCTCGTAATCGGGTGGAACATAAGGGTCGCCCCGGCCACCCTGCAAGCCGATATTCTGCCAGCCACAGTAAGCCAGCACTGCATTTGACGGCTCCAGGGCAGCATGGAGTTTTTCCAGACAATCGCTGCTCCACCAGTCGTCCGCATCCAGGAAAGCGATATAACTGCCATCAGCCTGCGCCAGCCCCCTGTTTCGTGCAGGGTAAGGCCCCTCGCGCTGCTGGAAAAGCAGCTTGATACGACCTGGATGAGCCTCGGTCATCCGTTCCAGGGTTTCCACGCTGCGATCATTCGACCCGTCATCGATGACGATCAGTTCAACATTCGGATAGCTTTGGCTCATGACCGAGTTGACCGCTTCGTCCAGATAGGGCGCCGCGTTGTAGCAGGGCATGATGACCGAAATGAGGGGAGGCTTGGAATGATCTGACACGGTAAATCCTGGAGTCTGTTTGCGCTTGTGGTGTTTTCTTGTTGAAACTAGGCCAGCAAATTTCGCCCTTCAGGAGTTCGTGCCAGCAACGTGTATGCCCAGCGACGATTATCACGGATGCGCGGGTTTTTCAGCAGCGGTACCTGTTTCCACGCGGAAAGGTCTGGATGGTGCCGCAGCCAGCGCCATGTGGGCACGACAAACCCCGTTTTAGGGCGTTGCAAAACATGAGCGGGCAGGGGGTGGGTCAGGGTCTGTGGCAACAGCGATTTGCCCTTGCCCAGCCGACCGCTGGCAGCCAGTCCGATGACGGCTTCGGTCAGGACACTGTCAACCAGTGGCACGCGGATCTCCAGAGAATGCGCCATGCCCACCCAGTCGGAATCGCGCAGTAACTGGTTGCGCATATAGCGTACGGATTCCAGACAAGCGACTTGCTGGAAAGCATTCATGTCCTCCAGCGATTCCTGATGGGCCGCGTCTTCTGCTGCCAGTGCCTGGAGGCCCGAGGCCAGTATGTCGGGCGCCAATATGGCGGACAGTTCCCACGGCATGAACACCCCTTTGGCCAGATGATAGGCCCCCTCGGGCGTCTGGCCATATTGCGGGATTCCTGCTGCATTGACGGGCCACTTGAACCAGGGACCAACCAAGCTGTGAGCCTTGCGGTAGAGGGAGGGACAATGGCGCCAGGGCGAGCGTCGCGCCTTTGCCATGAGATTCGGCACGTGCTGAAAGCTGGCATACCCGCCCAGCAGTTCATCCCCGCCCAGTCCGGAGAGCGCGACTTTCCATCCAGCCTGCACGGCAGCGAGACTGATGAGCCAGGTGTTGAAGCCGTCAACGGTAGGTTGATCCATGGCAGAGAAGAAGCGGTCGAGCTCTTGATCAACCGCGGCGGCGGGCAGCCTGATACAGCGATGGGATACGCCCACCGCGCCGGCAATGTCCGAGGCCGCCGGGCACTCGTCGTTGAGCGTGCCCTGAAAATCATCGAAACTGAGCGTCAGGGTTTGCAGGGGGGCGTCGCTCGCTTCCCGAGTGAGACCCACCAGCGTGGAAGAATCCAGCCCGGCCGAAAGAAAGGCCCCTACCGGCACATCGGCAAGCAGGTGAGCCTTGACGCTATTGAGCAATTGAGCCCGAAAGTAATCGCGCTCTTCGCCCCGGGGAATGGCCTCTGCCCGGAATAGCGAACGCCGCATCGTTGCCGCGATGCTCCAGTAGCGCCGGGATGGGGCCACACCTGCCTGCGTGACCAACAGTGTGCTGCCCGCCGTCAGCTGGCGTATTCCCTTATGGAGCGTAAAGGGCTCCGGTACCGAACCCCATAGCAGAAACCCAACCGTGCCCCCAGGATCGGGGCTGAGATCGACATGGCCGCCCGCTTTGAGGGCGGACACTTGAGAGGCAAAGCGAAAGGTCTTGCCATCATCCGCGTAGTAAAGCGGTTTGATGCCATGCGGGTCACGTGCAAGAAACAAGCTGCGGGCATCCGTATCCCATAGTGCGAAGGCGAACATGCCGCGCAACTTTTCAACCATCGCTGCGCCATCACGCCGGTAGAGGTGCAGGAGCACTTCAGTGTCGGAATGGGAGCGAAAAACAACGCCCTCATTTTCAAGCTCGCCACGCAATTGCGGATAGTTGTAAATCTCGCCATTGAATGTGACGCTAAACCGTCCATCCGCGCTATGCATGGGTTGTGCCCCTGCCTCGGTGAGGTCGATGATGGAAAGCCGCCGATGCGCCAGCCCGATTTTACGATCGGGAGATATCCACATGCCTGCGGCGTCCGGCCCCCGCCGGGTCATGGCGTCACGCGTGAGCGTCAACGCTTCCCGGTCGACTGGGGCACCGTGGGCTGCATATGAGAAGTGCCCGGCAATCCCGCACATTAGGGCTGAACACCCTGAAAACAGCGTGTGCCCGGTCTGGCCGGCATGCGGCCAGGGCAAGAGGCGTAATCCCCGTTGAAGCAATACAGTCTCGCCATCACAATCGTCTTCATTTCACATTCCCGCAATCGAAAGGGCCATCACGCAAGCTGATTTCCGGGAAGGCGAAATTTTGCTATCCAGCGCTGCTGCTCGGTTTGGAGTGTGCCAAGCGGCAAATACAGAAAGCTGAGCGCATACACGAGCCCTCCCGCAGCGGTCA
>JBAVFD010000101.1:0-18981 GCA_049588075.1 Thiobacillus sp. | reverse complement strand
GCTCACCGCTCGCCAGCGTGTCGCGCCCGCGCGCGCGCTACCTCGGCATCCATCCCGGCTGCAGGGTACGCGCGGGCACCACCGATTCCATCGCCGCGTTTCTGGCGGCGGGCGTCGCGCACAGCGGCGACGCCGTCACCTCGCTCGGCAGCACGCTGGTGCTGAAATTGCTGTCCGACACCCGGGTCGAATCGACCGAGCACGGCGTCTATTCGCACTGGTTCGGCAGCCGCTGGCTGGCGGGCGGCGCCAGCAATGCCGGTGGCGCGGTGCTGCGGCAATTCTTCGACGACCGCCAGCTGGCTGCGCTCAGCGAATCCATCGACCCCAGCGTCGCCAGCCCGCTCGATTACCTGCCGCTGCCCAAACCCGGCGAGCGCTTCCCGGTCAACGATCCCACCCTGGCGCCGCGTTTATCCCCGCGTCCGGCCGACGACGCCGAATTCCTGCACGGCCTGCTGGAAAGCCTCGCCCGCATCGAAGCGCGCGGCTATGGCCTGCTGGCCGGGCTCGGCGCCACGCCGGTACGGCGCGTCGAAACCGCGGGCGGGGGCGCGCAAAACTCTGCCTGGACGCGCATCCGCCAGCGCCGGCTCGGCGTGCCGGTGAATCGCGCCGCCCACACCGAGGCTGCGTATGGGTCGGCATTGCTGGCGCGCGATGGCTCGCAGCGCTTTGAATAAATCCAGCCCCCGGCCTCGCGCCTACAACTAAAGTCGTATATCAATCGCCAAGTGTTTGTCCTAAGGTGGGTGCAGTACCGCGCCAGGGATATCCTCATGAGCACAAAAACCGCCGCTGCCCCATCTGATTCCATCCGGCGCAAGCGGATCAAGCCCCGCTCCAGCCCCTCCCTGAAAACCAGTTCCGAGCAGGCCACCGGCAAGCGGCTCGACGCCTTTCCCGACCGCATCGACCTGCGCGACTGGTTTTACCAGCCGGCGCTGATTGCGCTGCCCGATTCGCTGGTGAGTTGTCCGCTGATCAAGCCTTCGATGATCCTCGATCAGGGTCAGGAAGGCGCCTGCACCGGGTTTGCGCTGGCGGCGGTGGTGAATTTTCTGCGCGCCAGGAAGAAGCAGACTGCGCTGGTCAGCCCGCGCATGCTGTACGAACTGGCGCGGCGCTACGACGAATGGCCGGGCGAAGCCTACGAAGGCTCGTCCGCGCGCGGCGGCATCAAGGCATGGGCCAAGCACGGCGTGTGTCTGCGCTCGTCGTGGCAAGATGACCAGCACGGCCTGACGCACATGAGCGACGCCGTCATCAGGCAGGCAATGGCGACGCCGGGCGGCGCGTATTACCGCATCCGCCCCTACAACGTGCGCGACATGCACACCGCGCTGAACGAAACCGGCATTCTTTACGCCACGCTGATGGTGCACTCGGGCTGGGCCGATCCGGGCAGCAGCAAGGGCGACCAACCGGTGCCGGTCAGTTATGTGCACCGGGGCCGCAAGGCGACGCTCAAGCTGCCGGTGATCAAGCGCAGCGGCAGCGCCGACGGCGGCCACGCCATCGCCATCGTCGGCTACACCCCGCAGGGTTTCATCATCCAGAACTCGTGGGGCGCCGACTGGGGCGCGGGCGGCTTTGCCCTGCTGCCCTATGAAGATTTCCTGATGCATGCGACCGACGTGTGGGTGGCGCAACTCGGCGTGCCGGTGACGATGGACCTGTGGGCCGACGACAAGTCGATCGACAGCGCCGGGCTGCAGCGCGCCAGCCGCAGCATCCCGCTGGCCGACATCCGGCCTTACGTCATCGACGTCGCCAACAACGGCGAACTGTCCGATTCCGGCGAGTACTGGACCACCGAGTCCGATATCGAACGCCTGTTTGGCGAAACCATTCCCGCCAAAACCAGTGGCTGGAAAAAACGTCGCATCCTGCTCTACCTGCACGGTGGCCTCAACTCCGAGTCGGACTCGGCCAGGCGCATCGTCGCCATGCGCGACGTCATGCTGGAAAACGAGATCTACCCGCTGCACATCATGTGGGAGAGCGATTTCCTGTCCAGCGTCGCCGACATGTTCGAGGACCTGTTCACCGAGGCCGACAAGCTCGCCGGCGGCGGATTCCTTGATAACCTGACCGAGGCCAAGGATCGCGTGCTCGAACTCACCTTGGCCCGCTCAGGCGGCAAGCTGTGGGGCGAGATGAAGGAAAACGCGCAACTGGCCTCCGACCATCCCCACAATATTGGCGCCATCCAGCTCGTCGCGCAGTATGTCGAACTGGCCAAGAAGATACTGTCCAGTCACGACAAGGACGGCTGGGAACTCCACATCGTCGGCCATTCGGCGGGCAGCATCTTCGCCGCCTACGCCATGCCGCTGCTGTCGAATCTGGGTATTCCGCTCAAGAGCGTGCAGTTCATGGCCCCCGCGATCCGCACCGACACGTTCAAGCAACTGCTGCTTCCCGGTCTGCAAGCGGGGCACATCCCGCTGCCGAGCCTGTATATGCTGTCGGACAAGCTGGAACGCGACGACAGCGTCGGACCCTATGGAAAATCCCTGCTCTATCTGGTCTCCAATGCCTTCGAAGGGATGCGCGAGGTGCCGATACTGGGGATGAAGGCCTGCATCGACGCCGACAAGACGCTCGCCAAGCTGTTTGATGGAACCGTCGACGGCCGCCCCGCGCTGGTGGTCTCAGAGGGCATCCCGCTCGCGCCCGCCCAAGAAGCCGCCGCCATCCAGCAGGGCGCCTCCGTCAGCCACAGCCACGGTGGCTTCGACAACGACTGCGCCACGATGAACTCGGTGCTCACCCGCGTCCTTGACGCTGCCCCCAAGCGACCGTTCACCGCACGCGACCTGACATACTGAGCAGGCTGACGGGCGCTCAGCGGGTCTCGACGAACTCCAGGGTGTTGTCATCCGGATCGCGGCAGAACAGTGCCGCGCGCCCGGACTGGCTCATGGTGTAGGTCACGCCTGCCGCATCGAGCCGGCTTTTCAGCGCATCCATGTTGCTGACCGCCAGCGCGATGTGGCGATCGCGGCCGCCATGCTCGGGCCGTGCGGATGCGGCATCGGGGTTGGGCAGGTTCATCAGGTGCAGTTGCTGGCCGCCGCCCAGCTCATACCACGCGCCGGGGTAAGGCAGCGCAGGGCGGTTCGGAACCCGCGTCAGCCCCAGCACCGATTCGTAAAACACTTTGGCGCGCGCCAGGTCGGCAACCAGCAGACCGGCGTGCAGCAAGGCAGCGATATGGATTGGGGGCAGCTCAGGCATGGCGCTTTTGTTCAAGGTCGCTCTTTCAATTGATCGTCTTCCATGTGGCCGGAAAACAGGCTGGCGATGATGATCATGGCGGCGCCGATCCACTCCTGCGCATCCATGCGCTCGTCGGATAAAAAATAGGCCGCAATCGCGGCGACGACGAGTTCGAACAGGAAGATGACGATGGCCTGGTTGGCGGGGACGCGCGCGAGGCCGTATTGCACGGCGTAGGTCATGCTGCCGATGATGAGACCGACGCCGATCAGCAGCAGCCAGCTGATGACTTCGGCACGCGCCATAAAGTCGAGTTCGGCGGGTTTGAACAGCAGGCCGATCAACGTCAGCACCACCACGCCCGCCCACACCGTCACCGTTTTGGCGCCCTCGGTCACGCCTTCCAGATGGCGGCTGATGACATTGCTCGCCGCGAATGCCACCCCCGCCGACAGCGCCAGCCATTCGGCAAGATTGCCCGGCAGCGGCCATTCGCCCGGCTGCCACAACATGGTCAGCCCGCCGCCTGCCGCCAGCGCCATCACGGCCCAGCCGGCACGGTTGAGTTTTTCGTGCAGCAAAAAGCGCGAGAACAGCACCGTCCACAGGGGCGACAGGTAGAACAGCAGCAGCACCCGCATCACCTCGCCTTCCAGCACCGCCAGCACATACGCCAGATTGGTCCAGCCCGCCGCCAGACCGAGTGCGGACAGCCACAGCCAGTGCCCGCGCGCCTGGTGCAAGGCCCGGCCATGCAGCCAGCCCAGCAGCAGCAGGGGCGTCGCATAGGAGAAGAAGCCCGACGCGATGCCGCCCACCCCGGCCTCGTTCAGCAGGCGATAGGGGTACCAGACCAGTCCCCACAGGGTGGCGGCGTAGACCAGGCTGGCGATGGCAAAAGGGCGATGGGTCGGCATGGGGCTTTATAATGTTGGGGTTTGCAATCTGCTGTTTCCAGCCCATTCAATGAATCCGCGTCTCGACCAACTCCACCCCTACCCGTTTCAGAAGCTGCGCGAACTGTTCGCCGGGGTGACGCCGAACCCCGATCTCGCGCCGATCAACCTGTCGATCGGCGAACCCAAGCATCCGACGCCCGCTTTCATCAAGGATGCGCTGGTCGCCGGGCTGGGCGGGCTGTCGAATTATCCCATCACTCAGGGCTCGGATGCGCTGCGCGAGGCCATCGCCGCGTGGGCGGAGCGGCGTTACGGCGTGAAGCTCGACCCGGCCACCGAGGTGTTGCCGGTGAACGGGTCGCGCGAGGCGCTGTTCGCGTTTGCCCAGGCCAGCGTCGATTCCAGCCGCCACGGCCGCCGCGTGGTGATCTCGCCGAATCCGTTTTATCAAATTTATGAAGGCGCCGCGCTGCTGGCGGGTGCCCGCCCCTTCTTTCTCAACACGCTGCCGGAAAACGATTTCAGGATGGACTGGTCGCGGGTGCCGGAAGACCTGTGGGAGCAGGTCAATCTGGTCTACGTCTGCTCGCCCGGCAACCCCACCGGCAAGGTGATGTCGCTGGACGACTGGAAGGAATTGTTCGACTTGTCCGACCAGCATGGCTTCGTCATCGCCGCCGACGAATGCTATTCGGAAATCTATTTCGAGGAAGGCCAGCCGCCGCTCGGCGCGCTGACCGCGGCGCAGCAGCTCGGCCGCGGCCTCAGGAACCTGATCGTGTTCAACTCGCTGTCGAAGCGCTCCAACGTGCCCGGCCTGCGCTCCGGCATGGTGGCGGGCGACGCTGCAATCATGAAGTCATTCCTGCTCTACCGCACCTATCACGGCAGCGCGATGAGCCCGGCGGTGCAGGCCGCCAGCGTGGCGGCGTGGAACGACGAGGCGCACGTGATCGAGAACCGCCGTCAGTACGCCGAAAAATTCGCCGCCGTGATGCCGCTGCTGCAGGACATGCTGGCTTTCGACGCGCCCGATGCCGCCTTCTATCTGTGGGCGCGGGTGCCGGGCGGCGACGATGCCGCGTTCGCCCGCGGCCTCTATGAAAAACAGCACGTCACCGTGCTGCCCGGCAGCTTTCTGGCGCGCGACGCCGCTGGCGTCAACCCGGGCAAAGGCTACGTCCGCATCGCGCTGGTCGACAGCCTGCCGGCCTGCATCGAAGCGGCCAAACGCATGCTCAGCTTTATCGGCGAAGCCGCCTGATCTCCACTCAACGCATTCATTACCCATTTTTTAAAAAGGAAACCCCATGCAAGACCTGCAAGCCATCATCGAAGAAGCCTTCGAACGCCGCGCCGACATCACCCCGCGCAACGCCGACGCCAAGCTGAAGGACGCCGTCATGTCGGTCATCGACATGCTCGACAAGGGCCAGCTGCGCGTGGCCGAGCGCACCGACGGCCAGAACTGGATCACCCATCAGTGGATCAAGAAGGCGGTGCTACTGAGCTTCCGCCTCGAAGACAACGCCTTCATCAAGGGCGGCTACACCAATTATTACGACAAGGTGCCGAGCAAGTTCGCTGACTACAACAGCCGCGATTTCCGCGAAGGCGGCTTCCGCGTGGTGCCCCCTGCCGCCGCGCGCCGCGGTTCCTACATCGGCAAGAACGTGGTGCTGATGCCGAGCTACGTCAACATCGGCGCTTACGTTGACGAAGGCACCATGGTCGACACCTGGGCCACCGTCGGATCGTGTGCGCAGATCGGCAAGAACGTGCACTTGAGCGGTGGCGTCGGCATCGGCGGCGTGCTCGAACCGGTGCAGGCCAACCCCACCATCATCGGCGACAACTGCTTTGTCGGCGCGCGTTCCGAGGTGGTCGAAGGCGTGATCGTCGAAGACAATAGCGTGATCTCGATGGGCGTGTACATCGGCCAGTCGACCAAGATTTACGACCGCGAGACCGGCGAAGTCACCTACGGCCGCATTCCCGCCGGCTCGGTGGTGGTGTCCGGCAACCTGCCGTCCAAGGATGGCAGCTACAGCCTGTACTGCGCGGTGATCGTGAAAAAGGTCGACGCCAAGACGCTGTCCAAGGTCGGCATCAACGAACTGCTGCGCGGCATTTGAGGCGCGGGGGGTCCGTCATGCGAGGCGCCGCGATGAAAACCCGACTGCTGCTGACCGCCCTGTTCGCGGTCAGCCTGGCGGCCTGCCAGACCAACCCGGTGTCGGGCCGCACGCAACTGGTGCTGGTATCCGAAGAACAGGCGCAGGCCTCGTCCGCGCAGGCCTATGCGCAGACCGTCAACGAGGCGCAGCAGAAGGGCAAGCTCAGCACCGACGCCGCACTGAACGCCCGGGTCAAGCGCATCACCGACCGGCTGATCGAGCAGGCGGGCAACATGTATGCGCCCAGCCGCAACTGGAAATGGTCGGTCGCGGTGATCGACGAGCCCACGCTCAACGCCTGGTGCATGCCGGGCGGCAAGATGGCGATCTACACCGGCATCATCCACAAGCTGAACCTCTCCGACGACGAAATCGCCCAGGTCATGGGGCATGAAATCTCCCACGCGATGCTGGGCCATGGCCGCGAGCGCATGTCGCGCGCCATCGCGATGCAGGGCGGCATCGTGCTCGGCTCCATCGTCGCCGGATACGACCTCAGCGTGCTGGCGCCGGTGGCCGACGTCGCACTGACCCTGCCCAACAGCCGCGAAGGCGAATCCGAGGCCGACCGCTACGGCATCGAACTCGCCGCCCGCGCCGGCTACGACCCGCACGCCGCCATCAGCCTGTGGGAAAAAATGAGCCGGGCCAGCGGCAACGGCCCGCCGCAGTTCCTCAGCACCCACCCCGCACCCACCAACCGCATCCAGGCCTTGAACGCGCTGGTGCCGACGATGATGCCGATCTACGAGAAAGCACGCCAATGAACATGGATACCACGCCGGGTTCCGACGAAAAAATCGCCAGCCTGAAAACGCTGACCACCGTCATCTACGCGCTGTACGCACTGTCGCTGTTCAACGGCATCACCGCCATCGTCGCCATCGTGCTCAACTACATCAAGCGCGAAGACGCGCAAGGCACCTGGCTGGAAAGCCATTTCACCTGGCAGATCCGCACCTTCTGGTGGAGCGTGCTGTGGTGCGTGCTCGGCGGAATCACCTGGATCATCCTGATCGGCTGGGTGATCCTGGGCGTCGCCTTCGTCTGGTTCATCTACCGCATCGCCAAGGGCTGGCTCAACCTCAACGACAACAAACCGATGACGCTGAACCAGTGATCCTTCCATAAAACATGACCGTTATCACAAGCCCGTTCGCGCTGAGCCTGTCGAAGCGCTGTGCGCATTGCAACGAGGCTTCGACAGGCTCAGCCCGAACGGATGGCTGGGAGCCTCGATAAGTGTTCTGGGTTTACCTGCTGCGCTGCGCGGACGGCTCGTATTACGCCGGCCATACCGACAACCTGGACAAGCGCATCGGCGAACATGCTGCTGGAGCGTGTGGTGGTTATACCGCTACCCGCTTTCCCGTCGAGCTGGCCTATAGCCAGGAATGCGCGACCCGCATCGAAGCCTTGAGCGCCGAGCGGCAGATCAAGGGCTGGAGCCGCGCCAAGAAGGAAGCGCTGATACGGGGCGACTGGGCAGAAATCTCGCGGCTAGCAAAAAGTAAATCGGGGAAATGAAGCTGCGGTGGGGGTGCTGGGGTGTGGTTCGCCCTTCGCCAAGCTCAGGACTCTCAACACGAACGGGCAACGTTTAATACCAGACCGGAGTTTATCGGCTGGCTTCATCCAAGCCCCCCACTCCAAGCCCGTTCGTCCTGAGCGAAGTCGAAGCCTGTCCTGAGCTTGCCGAATGGGGGCTGCACTGCTGGACGCCTACATTACTGAAATGTGTAGTTCGACGGGCTTACCACGAACGAACGGCGGTTTACGATCCAAGCAACCATCAAAAGGCCAACCCAAGCCCTCTATCCCCTGCCCGTTCGCCCTGAGCGTAGTCGAAGGGCCAGACACCCTACGAAATCCTGACCTCCGTCCCCGCCTCCACCAAATCGAACAATTCCGCCACATCCGCATTCTGCATCCGGATGCAGCCGTGCGACGCCGGGGTACCCAGTTTGTGCTCCTCGTTGGTGCCGTGGATGTAGATATAGCGCGCATGGCTGTCCACCCCGTCGCCCTGGTTTTTGCCCGGTTCCAGCCCCTCCAGCCACAGGATCCGCGTCAGGATCCAGTCGCGCCCCGGATATTCGGCATCCAGTTCCGGCGTCCAGATTTCCCCCGTCGGCACGCGTGACTTGAAGGCCGAGCACAGGGGCGCGCCGGCGCCGATCTTTTCCGCGATGCGGTGCCGCCCGCGCGGCGTGCAATGACTGCCGCTCTGCTCGCCGGCCCCGTTCGCCGCAGTGGAAATGGAATACTGCCGGATCAGCATGTCGCCATCGGGATACGCCTCCCATAGATACAACTGCTGCAGACGGATATCCACCTCGATATACAGATTGTTCATGGTGTCGCCTCCTTCTTTTGCTGCCGTCGCGCCTCGAAAAACTCCGAGATCATCGCCGCGCATTCGTCCGCCAGCACCCCGCCGGTGATGTCGCAATGATGATTCAAACGCGGCTCGGCGAACACATCCATGATGCTGCCATGTGCCCCGGTCTTGTACTCGCGCGCGCCATACACCACCCGCGCCACCCGTGAATGCAGGATCGCCCCGGCGCACATCACGCACGGCTCGATCGTCACATACAGGGTGCAGCCCGCCAGCCGGTAATTGCCCAGCCGCCCCGCCGCATCGCGCAGCGCCATCACCTCGGCATGCGCCGTCGGGTCGTGGCTGGAAATCGGCTGGTTGTAGCCGCGCCCCACCACCTCGCCGCCGCACACCACCAGCGCCCCCACCGGCACCTCGCCCGCCTCCCAGCCCTGGCGGGCGAGTTCGAGCGCGGCGCGCATGTAGTCTTCGTCCGTCATCACCGATCCAGCGGACTCATCACGCCGCGCCCCCCCTTGTTCAGCACATGCGTATAAATCATTGTGGTCGAAACGTCCGAATGTCCAAGCAGTTCCTGCACCGTGCGAATGTCATAGCCGGCTTCCAGCAAGTGCGTGGCAAATGAATGGCGCAAAGTATGGGGCGTGGCGGGCTTGGCCAGTCCTGATGCCTGCACCGCCCGCTTCATCGCACGTTGCAACAGCTTTTCATCGAGATGGTGCCGGCGTTCGGCACCGCTGCGAGGGTCAACCGAATAACTGCCCGATGGAAAGATATACTGCCAGCCCCACTCGGTAGGCGAGTTGGGGTACTTACGCGCCAGGGCGTCAGGCATATGCACCGCCGATTTTCCCACTTGGCCATCATCATCAAACAGCGCCCGCCGCTGCTGCAAATGCGCCTGCAAAACCGGCACCACAGAGTCGGGCAGCATCGTCACCCGATCCTTTGCGCCCTTGCCATCGCGGATCAAAATTTCGCGGCGTGCGAAATCCACGTCCTTCACCCGCAACCTCACGCATTCCATCAGGCGCATCCCCGTGCCATAGAGCAAACGCGCCCTCAGGCCATACGTCCCCGCCATGCGATCCAGCACTGCATGCGTCTCTTCACGCGTCAAAACCACAGGCATGCGTTGCGGACGCTTGGCTCGGGTAACGTCATTCAGCCATGGCAGATCGATCGCCAACACCTCCCGGTACAAAAACAGCAAAGCCGACAACGCCTGGTTTTGCGTAGCAGCAGCCACATTGCCCTCCACCGCCAGATGCGTCAAAAACGTCTCGACCTCATGCACGCCCATATCCCTGGGATGTTTTTTGTCATGAAACAGAATGAAACGCTTAACCCGCTGAACATATTGTGTTTCAGTGCGGATGCTGTAATGCTTCACCCGGATTCGGTCGCGCACCTGATCAAGCAGTTTGGGCGGTTGAGCCCGCGGTGGGTTATCGGTTTGCATCTGCGCCCCCTATTAATGACCCGCTTCAATTAGAACAACAGGTTGCCATGAAACAGAGCGTGTTATACACCTTCGTGGTTTTTTGTTATGCACCGATTCCGGTGTCTACTTAACGTTAGGCAATCGAGAAACCCGCATGGAAAATCTAGAAGAGCTTGGGAAGCGAGCCGAGATTGAAATGGGAAAACTCGGCGTTGCCGAGGACCTCGGGTGGGGGGTTGCCATCTTTGCAGCCATCTCGGCTTATCTCAAGTGGCATAACGGATGGCTAGCGTTCGGCACTCTAATTGGCGTTTACCTACTAGTAACTTATCCGTATCGCAAGCGCGAAGATGCCGCATCCGACGCATACCAACGTGCGTCAGGAACTGGTAAGTACTACCGTCCCCCAGAATGTGATGATGCCTAACCCGGCGGTCAAGACCGCTTCGCTACGCTACGCTGGGACGCCGCTAAAGCGGCGCCCCTTACCTCTACGTTAGCCATTGCAATGACGTCCGATGACGAAGCCGAGATCCGTGCACTAATGCGAGCCGCAAGAGAGCGCTCACGCGGTTATGCCGACTTCTTCGGCTGGGCGATCGACAGAGACCTTGAGGAGTCCGGAGTCCTATCGTCCTTGGCCGAATCAATGGCCGCCGATGGAGCCCTGTTCTACGAAAACGTAAAGTCACGTCGGCGGCCGAACGATCCCCCGGACTGCGAAGCTACGGATTCTGATGGCTCCAGGGTTGCGATCGAAATCACTGAGCTCGTGGATAACGAAGCGATCCGCGCCTTCAAACAGGGGCACGTCTATGACTGGGTGGACTGGCCAAGGGAGAAGTTCATATCATCACTTGCCGACCGCATCGCTGCCAAGGACAAGCGATACCCCAATCTCAAAGAGCCTCCGTATGAAGGCGGCTATGTTGTGGTTGTGTTTTCCGACGAGCCAATACTGACTCGATCAACCGTACAGGAATACTTGAAAGACCACGGCATTCCGAGACCAGTACACATTTCCCGCGCAATCCTGATTCTTTCCTATGATCCTGCCATTCAACGCTGTCCATACTTTGAGGTAGCGTTCAATGGCTAACCCGTCGGTCGAGAGGGACGTTTGCAAGCGGCGCTACGCACCGCTCGCAACCGCCCCTCACCTTCAACGTTAGTCGGCACATCTGCCACACCCAGGAGTATTCGCGCAATGGATGAAGACAGAATCTTGTCCGCTGAGAGAACGGTCCCATACTCTCCGCAAGCCGTGTACGACGCCTTCGCGTCCGCCGACATTCTGGCCTCATGGTGGGGGCCCGATGGCTTCACGAACTCTTTCGAGACGTATGAGTTCAAGGTCGGCGGCAATTGGAAATTCGTCATGCACGGGCCGGATGGGAAGAACTATTCAAACAAGAGTGTCTTCGCGGAACTGGAGCCGGCGTCAAGAGTCGTGATCAGGCACGACTGCCCTCCGTACTTCACGCTTACGGTTCAACTGACGGAAGTCGCAGGCGGAACGCACTTGTCTTGGGAGCAAGCGTTCGACGACGGCCGGACTGCTCAAGCCGTCAAAAGCATAGTCGGGCCGGCCAATGAACAGAACCTTGATCGACTTACTCGCGCTCTTGAGCGAAGCGCCGGTGCCGCCTAACGGTCCGGTTAGCTCAAACGTTGGGGGCCTGAGGGCATCGTGCAGCATCTTCAAAATGCTTCAGAAACAGACGGTGAAATTCAACAAGAAAAGGAGAGAAAATCATGGCCACCCATACTGTTCGTCTCCACCGCATTTTGCGCGCACCACCTGAACGGGTGTATCGCGCATTCCTCAATGCCGACGCAATGGCCAAGTGGATTCCCCCGAATGGCTTTACTGGCACAGTCCACCACATGGAGGCCAGAGTGGGCGGGACATTCAGAATGTCCTTCACCAATTTCACCACCGGGCAGAGCCATTCCTTCGGCGGCGAATACCTCGAACTGGTGCCGAACGAACTGATCCGCTACACAGATCAATTCGATGACCCGAACCTCCCCGGCGTCATCCAGGTGACGGTGTCCTTGAAGGCAGTGTCCTGTGGAACCGAGCTGAATGTGGTGCAGGAAGGGATCCCTGACGTCATCCCCGTCGAGATGTGTTACCTCGGGTGGCAGGACTCGCTCGTTCTGCTCGCAAAACTCGTGGAGCCAGAAATCCGGGAGTGATCAACGTGCAGCGTACGCCCGACTCGAACGCTGGGCGTCATACAGTAATCGCGAGGAGGTTCCAGCATGAATGCCGATGATCTGCGGTCTGTACAGGCTCCCTTGAAGGAGCGTTATCGCGAAGCCCCCGAGGCGGCGCTGGTCACGCTGCGCGCGCAAGGCCGCATCGGTGAAGGTCTCAGCTGCAGGATCGAAACAGGCAAGGCACTGGTCGTGGCCGGGCTGCATCCGGCCACCGGCGGCAGCGGGCAAGCCGCCTGTTCCGGCGACATGCTGCTCGAAGCGCTGGTGGCCTGCGCAGGTGTGACGCTGAACGCCGTGGCCACGGCGCTCGGCATCGAGTTGCGCGATGCCTCGCTCGAGGCTGAAGCCGATCTCGACTTCCGCGGAACGCTGGGCCTGTCCAAGGAGGTTCCGGTCGGCCTCCAGAACATCCGGCTGCGGTTCAAGCTCGACACCGACGCCTCGGAGGAACAACTCGCCACGCTCCTGCGCCTGACGGAGCGGTACTGCGTCGTGTACCAGACCCTGGCGCATCCGCCCGCGCTGGCAATCAGCCGCAAGCGCGCAGCAGCCTGAGCGCCTTCAGCCATGACGCCCGTTCCTTCCATTAAAATTCCCGCTCCCGGCAGCGGTGGCGAAATGTATGTTTCCTTGAGCAGGCGCGAGATCTGAATGGGCAAGAACAGGCTGGAAGCATTCAGCGACGGCGTGATCGCGATCATCATCACCATCATGGTGCTGGAACTCAAGGTGCCGCACGGCGAGAGCATCGACACGCTGGCGCCGTTGATCCCGGTGTTCCTGAGCTATGTGCTGAGCTTCATCTACGTCGGCATCTACTGGAACAACCACCACCACATGCTGCATACGTGCCGCAAGGTGACGGGGTCCATCCTGTGGGCCAATCTGCATCTGCTGTTCTGGCTGTCGATGTTTCCCTTTGCCACGGGCTGGATGGGAGAGAACCACTTTGCGGCGACCCCTGCGGCGCTCTATGGGGTGGTGCTGTTCATGGCCGCAATCGCCTACTGGCTGCTGCAGCAACTGATCATCGCGTCACAGGGCCCCGACTCGCTGCTGAAGAAGGCGGTGGGCGGCGACTGGAAGGGCAAGATGTCGCCGGTCACCTACGCCATCGCCATTCCCCTTGCCTTCTGGTCGCAGTGGGTCTCGCTGGGCCTGTACGTTCTGGTGGCGCTGGTCTGGCTGGTGCCGGATCGGCGCATCGAGCACGTGCTTGCGGACAAAGAGACCTGACCGCGCCGTGCAACGTGCGCGCTGAAGCGCACCGCCGAAAGGCGGCCTTGGGCACCGCGGCAACGCCCTCCTTCTCTACGTCAGCGTCCAGCGCCGGATGACCTCGTAATGCGCGCCATCCTTTTCGGTGCGCGACACCACCAGCACGAAATCGCGAATGGGCCAATGCACCGGATCGCATGCCGGTAACTCGCCGCCCGCCGTGTTGCGCAGCAGGGTGACATGCGGCACATGCGGACGGGCATCGACGGGAAACCCGGCCGCCTGCAGGGCGGCATTCAGCGCAGAGGCCAGCTCGAAGTGCTGCGGCGGCGCCTGGCTCGCCCCCAGCCAGCCGATCCGGTTGTGCCGCCAGTAGCCGGCCTGATCGAGCATCAGCTCGAATGCATCGGTCCGGACCGCGTCGGCGCAGGCGGCCAGGACTTCCAGTTGATCGACCGGCGTGCTGCCGAGAAAGGCCAGGGTGATGTGCAGGGTGTCGGCGCGCATGCGGCGACCGCCCCAGTGCTGGTGCAGCCATTTGCCGGTGCGGTTGAGCGCGTCGCGGGTGGCATCGTCCGGCCACAGGGCAAAAAACAGCCGCAGCGGCGCGTCTTCGATTGGAGCGGGATCAGTCACGCGCGATCAGGCACACCGCTTCGGCGGCGATGCCCTCGCCGCGCCCGGCAAAGCCGAGTTTTTCGGTGGTGGTGGCCTTGACGTTGACGCGATCGAGGGCGATGCCGAGGTCGTCGGCGATGTGCGCCGTCATCCGCGCGATGTGCGGCGCCATCTTCGGCGCCTGCGCGATGATGGTGGCGTCGACGTTACCGACGCGCCAGGCGCTTTCGCGCAGTTGCCCGGCGACGCGGCGCAGCAGGATGCGGCTGTCGATGCCGGCAAAGGCGGCGTCGCTGTCCGGAAAATGGCGGCCGATGTCGCCCAGCCTGGCCGCGCCCAAGAGCGCATCGCAGATCGCGTGCAGCAGCACGTCGGCGTCGGAATGCCCGGCCAGGCCCAGGTCGTAGGGAATGTCGACGCCGCCGACGATGAGCCTGCGGTTTTCAGCGAAGGCATGGACGTCGAAGCCGTGGCCGACTCGAATATCACTCATTGAGTTTCCCCAGAATCAGGCTCGCCAGTTCCAGGTCCTGCGGGTAGGTGACCTTGAGATTGCGGCTGTCGGACTCGACCAGCCGGGGCTGCAGACCCATCTTTTCGATGGCCGAGGCCTCGTCGGTCATGTCGCTGCCGGCGGCACGCAGAGCCTGGACCAGCGTGCCATAGCGGAACATCTGCGGGGTTTGCGCCTGCCACAGGCCGGCACGCGGCACCGTGGCTTCGGCCCGCGGCCCGGATCCTGTGTCGACTGCGGCTCGCTTGAGGGTGTCGGCCACCGGCACGGCGAGCAGGCCGCCGACCGGATCATCGGCGACTTCGTCCAGCAGCTTGCCGAGCAGTTCGTCCGGCAAGCAGGGCCGCGCGGCGTCATGCACCAGCACCCAGTCGTCCGGGGCGCTGATTCTGGCAATGGCGTCGAGGCCGTTCAGCACGGTTTCGGCGCGGGTGGCGCCGCCGCAGCGCAGCACTTCGATGCGCTCCTCCCAACCCTGCCACGCGTAGTTGTTCCAGCGTTTGTCGGTGGGCGAAAGCACCACGAAAATCTTCGACAGGCGAGGCTCGCGTGCCAGCACCATCATCGCGTGCGCGATCATGGGAACCGAATTGAGCGGCATGTACTGCTTTTCGATGCTGCCGCCCATGCGCGAGCCCGAGCCGGCTGCGGGGATCAGTGCGTAGTACTTCATCCTTCACCACCCGGCGCGAGCACGTCGCGGTTGCCGTTCGACTGCATCGACGACACCAGGCCGGCGCGCTCCATGTCCTCGATCATGCGCGCGGCGCGGTTGTAGCCGATGCGCAGCTGGCGCTGCACCGACGAAATCGAGGCGCGGCGAGACTTCAGCACATAGGCCACGGCCTGGTCGTAGAGCGGATCGGCCTCGCTCGCCTCGCCGAATTCACCGCCGCCCTCGCCCGCTTCTTCCGGCGACTCGAGCACGCCTTCGATGTATTCGGGTTCGCCCAGCGATTTCAGGTAATCGACCACGCGATGCACTTCGTTGTCCGACACGAAGGCGCCGTGCACCCGCTGCGGGTGTCCGCTACCGGGCGGCAGGTAGAGCATGTCGCCCTGCCCCAGCAAGGCCTCGGCGCCCATCTGGTCGAGGATGGTGCGCGAGTCGATCTTGCTCGACACCTGGAACGCGATGCGCGTCGGGATGTTGGCCTTGATCAGGCCGGTGATGACGTCAACCGACGGCCGCTGCGTCGCCAGGATCAGGTGGATGCCGGCCGCGCGCGCCTTCTGCGCCAGCCGCGCGATGAGTTCCTCGACCTTCTTGCCGACCACCATCATCAGGTCGGCGAGTTCGTCGATGATCACCACGATCATCGGCATGGTTTCCAGCGGCTCGGGGTTGTCCGGCGTCAGGCTGAAGGGATGCGTCAGCGGCGTGCCGGATTTCTTGGCGTCGCGTACTTTCTGGTTGTAGCCCGCCAGGTTGCGCACGCCGACGGCGGACAGCAGTTTGTAGCGCCGCTCCATTTCGCCCACGCACCAGTTGAGCGCGCTGGCGGCCTGCTTCATATCGGTGACCACCGGTGCCAGCAGGTGCGGAATGCCTTCGTAAATCGACAGCTCGAGCATCTTGGGGTCGACCATGATCATGCGCACGGCAGACGGGTCGGACTTGTAGACCAGCGACAAAATCATCGCGTTGACGCCGACCGATTTGCCCGATCCGGTGGTGCCCGCCACCAGCAGGTGCGGCATCTTGCCCAGGTCGGCCACCACCGGATTGCCGGCGATGTCCTTGCCCAGCGTGACGGTCAAGGGGCTGGTGCTGTCGTGATAGGCCCTGGAACCGAGAATTTCGCTCAAACGCACCATCTGCCGCTTGGGATTGGGAATCTCCAGCCCCATGGTGTGCTTGCCGGGAATCGCTTCGACCACGCGGATGCTGATGACCGACAGGGTGCGCGCCAGGTCCTTCGACAGGTTGACGATCTGGTTGCCTTTGACGCCGGTCGCCGGTTCGATTTCGTAGCGCGTGATCACCGGGCCGGGCGACGCCGACACCACTTTCACCTCGACGCCGAATTCGGCGAGCTTGCGCTCGATCATCAGCGAGGTGAATTCCAGCGATTCGGCGCTGGCAGTTTCCACCGCTTCGTCGGCGGGGTCGAGCAGATGCAGCGGCGGCAGCGGCGAATCGGGCAGGTCGGAGAACAGCGGCGCCTGCATTTCAGTGACCGCGCGCGGTGACTGCGGGATCTCCTTGACCACCGGCTCGATCCGGATCGGCGGCGCCTCGACGCGCTTCTGCTTTTCAACCGAGACGATCGCTTCGCGTTTTTGCAGCGCCACTTCGCCCAGCTTGCGGTCACGCGATGCCTGCCAGACCTGAAGGATTTTCCAGTACCCGCGCTCCACCCATTCACCGCAGCGCTCGGCCATGGTCAGCCACGACACGCCGGTAAACAGGCTGAACCCCACCGCCATCAGCAGCAGCAGGATCAACGAGCCGCCGGTGAACCCCAGCAGCGCGCCCGCAGCGCGACCGATCCCCGCGCCCAGCACGCCGCCATGCGCATCCGGCAACGCCACCGTCCAATGCCAGGCACGCAGCCATTCGACACCGGTGCTGGCCAGCAGCAACAGGGCGAACCCCCCCAGGCGGAACCAGCGCTGCCGCCCCTCTGCCAGCGGCGTTTCGTCGAGATGGCGGAACGTGTGGATGACATAGCCCGCCGCCAGCACCAGCCACCACCAGGCCGACAGTCCGAACAGCATCAGCAGCACATCCGACAGCCACGCGCCCGCGCTGCCGCCCAGATTGTGCAGCGCGCCGCCGTCACCGGTGGTCGAAAAACCGGGATCGGCGACGCTGTGAGTGAGCAGGATCACCGCCAGCAACAGGGCGGCAAATCCGACCAGCAGGGCGCGGGCTTCGCGCAGCAGACGTTGCATGCGCGGCGGCAGGGACTGGGACGAACGGGGAGCGGGACGCGCCATGGGAACTGAACGAGAGAAAGACGCCAGATTATACCGGGCGAGCAACATGGAAACGCGGCCAGCAAGATTGGTTAGAATAGCCGGCTTTCCCCTTCACCGAATGCACATCATGAGCACCGCACACCACAAACTCATCATTCTCGGCTCCGGCCCCGCCGGTTACTCCGCCGCGGTGTATGCCGCGCGCGCCAACCTGTCGCCGGTCGTGATCACCGGCATGCAGCAGGGCGGCCAGCTGATGACCACCACCGAAGTCGACAACTGGCCGGCCGACGTCGACGGCGTGCAGGGGCCCGAGCTGATGGACCGCTTCCAGCGCCACGCCGAACGCTTCAAGACCGAAATCATCTTCGACCAGATTCACACCGCCAGGCTGACCGACAAGCCGTTCACCCTGATCGGCGATTCCGGCACCTACACCTGCGACGCGCTGATCATCGCCACCGGCGCCTCGGCCATGTACCTCGGCCTGCCGTCCGAGCAGGCCTTCATGGGCAAGGGCGTGTCGGGCTGCGCCACCTGCGACGGCTTCTTCTACAAGAACCAGGATGTCGCGGTCATCGGCGGCGGCAACACCGCGGTCGAGGAAGCGCTGTATCTGGCCAACATCGCGCGTCACGTCACCCTGGTGCATCGCCGCGACACATTCAAGTCCGAGAAAATCCTCGTCGATCACCTGATGGAAAAGGTCAGGGAAGGCAAGATCACGCTCGCGCTCAACAGCACGCTGGACGAAGTGCTGGGCGACAAGACCGGCGTCACCGGCATGCGCATCAAGAGCACCCAGGACGGCAGCACGAAAGACCTCGCGCTCACCGGCGTCTTCATCGCCATCGGCCACAAGCCCAATACCAGCCTGTTCGAAGGCCAGCTCACCCTGGAAGGCGGCTACATCGTCACCCAGGGCGGCAACAAGGGCAACGCCACCGCCACCAACATCGTCGGCGTGTTCGCCGCCGGCGACGTGCAGGACCACATCTACCGCCAGGCCGTCACCAGCGCCGGCACCGGCTGCATGGCGGCGCTCGACGCCGAGCGCTATCTGGACGCGCTCGGCAAGACCGCGTGAGCTAAACCATGAAGCGCGGCCGCAGTGCGCTCGCGCCCGCCTCGTTCGAGGCGCTGGCGCGCATGCGCCGCATCCTGCGCGAACAGGTTGTCCAGCCGGCCACGCTTCATCAGGCGCCGCATCAACCCAGGCCACCGGCTGACGGCGTCATGCTGTTCCGCCGCATGGTTGCCGACGCCGTTCCGCTGCCGCCACACAACCGTGCGGTCGTGTCGAAGCAGCGCCCCAAACCCATCGCCCGGCAACGCCAGGCCGACGAGGCGCAAGTGCTGGTCGATGCGCTGTCCGATCCGTGGGACTGGGA
>JBAVFD010000100.1:0-4472 GCA_049588075.1 Thiobacillus sp. | reverse complement strand
GTGGGCGAGGGCGCGTCGAAAGTGGCGGCGTTGCCAGCGGTGCGCGCGGCGCTGCTCGACCGCCAGCGCGCCTATCGGCAAGCGCCCGGTTTGGTGGCCGACGGCCGCGACATGGGCACGGTGGTGTTCGCCGATGCCGTGGCCAAGATCTTCCTCACCGCCAGCGCCGAGGCGCGTGCCGAGCGGCGTTATAAGCAGTTGATCGAAAAGGGGAACTCTGCTAGTCTACCCGCCCTTGTTGCGGATATGCAGGCGCGCGATGCACGCGATACCGCGCGCGCGGTGGCACCACTCAAACCCGCGCCGGATGCACTGTTTCTCGATACCACCCGGATGGATGTCGAATCGGCGGTGCAGGCCGTGCTGGACCATTACCGCAGCAAGCAAATGAAGTAATAAAGTGTGTCTGTCCTGCGCCCGCAGGCTGACGATGTGCAACCAACCCCGTCCTCACCGACGGACCAAGAAGGTTTTTAATGTCTACTGCTACCGCTTCCGCTTCCGCTGCCCCCGAGTCCATGGAAAGTTTTGCCGCCCTGTTTGAAGAGTCGCTCGAACACCAGGAAATGCGCCAGGGCGAAGTCATCACCGCTGAAATCGTTGCCATTGATGGCAATTTCGTGACGGTGAATGCCGGCCTCAAATCCGAGAGCCTGATTCCGATTGAAGAATTCAAGAACGATCTGGGCGAAGTCGAAGCCAAGATCGGCGATTTCGTGGCGGTTGCCATCGAGTCGATCGAAGACGGCTTTGGCGCGACCAAACTGTCGCGCGAGCGTGCCAAGAAGCTGGCTGCATGGCTGGATCTGGAAGCGGCGATGAACGAAGGCCGTATCGTCACCGGCATGGTGCAGGGCAAGGTCAAGGGCGGTCTGACGGTGCTGGTGGGTGGCCTGCGTGCCTTCCTGCCGGGCTCGCTGGTGGACATGCGTCCGGTCAAGGACACCACGCCGTTCGAATACAAGGAAATGGAATTCAAGGTCATCAAGCTCGACCGCAAGCGCAACAACGTGGTGGTGTCGCGCCGCGCGGTGCTGGAAGAGACCATGGGTGCAGACCGCGAAGCGATGATGGAAAACCTCAAGGAAGGCACCATCGTCAAGGGCGTGGTCAAGAACATCACCGACTACGGCGCGTTCGTGGATCTGGGCGGCATCGACGGCCTGCTGCACATCACCGACATGGCATGGCGTCGCGTCAAGCACCCGTCCGAAGTGGTGCACGTCGGCCAGGAGCTGGAAGCCAAGATCCTGCGCTACGACACCGAGAAGAACCGCGTTTCGCTCGGCATCAAGCAGCTGGGCGATGATCCGTGGGTCGGCATCGCACGTCGCTACCCGCAGGGCACCCGCATGTTCGGCAAGGTGGCCAACCTCACCGACTACGGCGCATTCGTCGAAATCGAAGCCGGCATCGAAGGCCTGGTGCACGTTTCCGAAATGGACTGGACCAACAAGAACGTCAGCCCCAACAAGATCGTGCAGCTGGGTGACGAAGTCGAAGTCATGGTGCTGGACATCGACGAAGACAAGCGCCGCATCTCGCTGGGCATGAAGCAGTGCAAGTCGAACCCGTGGGAAGATTTCTCGATGAACTTCAAGAAGGGCGACAAGGTCAGCGGTGCGATCAAGTCGATCACCGACTTTGGCGTGTTCATCGGCCTCGCCGGTGGCATCGACGGCCTGGTGCACCTGTCCGACCTGTCGTGGAGCCTGCCGGGCGAAGAAGCCGTGCGCAATTTCCGCAAAGGTCAGGATGTCGAGGCCGTGGTGCTAGGCATCGACCTCGAGCGCGAGCGCATTTCGCTCGGCATCAAGCAGCTTGAAGGCGATCCGCTGACCAGCTACGCAACGGGCCATGAGAAGGGCAGCATCGTCAAGGGCACCATCATCACGGTCGAGGCCAAGGGCGCGACGGTCAAGCTCGATTCCGACATGGAAGGCTACCTGCGTGCTTCCGAGGTCTCGCGTGACCGTGTCGAAGACATGCGCACTCACTACAAGGAAGGCGACGAGATCGAAGCCATGATCATCAACGTTGACCGCAAGAACCGCGTCATCAACCTGTCGATCAAGGCCAAGGACATGACCGAGCAGGATTCGGCGATGAAGAAACTTGCAGCCGACACCTCGGCGGCCGCCAGTGGTTCGACCAACCTCGGCGCGTTGCTGAAGGCCAAGCTCGAAAACAAAAACGCCGAGTAATCCATGACCAAGTCCGAGCTGATTGCTCAACTGGCGGCGCGGCATTCGCAATTTTCGGTTGCGGATATCGAGATGGCGGTGAAAACGGTTCTCGACGCGCTGGCAAAAAACCTGTCGCGCGGCGAGCGGATCGAAATCCGCGGCTTTGGCAGTTTCAGCCTGAGCTACCGTCCCGCCCGTCTTGGGCGCAATCCCAAGTCGGGCGAGCGCGTGCAGGTTCCGGCCAAGCATGTGCCGCACTTCAAGGCAGGCAAGGAATTGCGTGATCGGGTGGATTTTCCACTGTAGATGTCAGGCAAGTGAAAACGGCGCTTAATGCGCCGTTTTCTTTTTGTTGCCGCGCTTTTTGTGGCCGGCCTGCAAAGGTAGAATGGGCACCAATTACACGCGACGATTCATGAAAAATCTCACACGTTATCTGGGGTTGGCAGCAAAGCTGCTGGTCTTCCTGCTGGTACTGGGCTTTGCGTTGAAAAACAGCCACACCGTCACTTTCTATTCCTATCTGGGTCAGATGTGGCAAGCGCCCCTGATCGTCATGCTTGGGTTGGCATTTGTACTGGGTGCGCTGACGGGCTTGCTGGCGCTGCTGCCGACCCTGTTTCGTCTGCGGCGTGAAGCTGCCAGCACACTGCGGACGGATGAGGGGGACACGCTTGTCACGCATACCGACATGCCTGTCGTGTAACGCAGATGGAATTTGAGCTCTGGTGGCTGCTGGCATTTCCCCTGTTTTTTGTGCTGGGTTGGCTGGCCGCGCGTGTCGACATCAAGCAGGTGGTGACTGAGTCACGTGCGCTGCCCAATTCGTATTTTCGCGGTCTGAATTTTCTGCTCAACGAGCAGCCGGACAAGGCGATCGAAGCCTTTCTCGAAGTCGTCAAGCTCGAACCCGAAACCATCGATCTGCACTTTGCGCTGGGCGGCCTGTTTCGCCGCCGGGGTGAACTGGATCGCGCGATTCGCATGCACGAAAACCTGCTGGAGCGCGAAGGCCTGGCCGAAGACCAGCGTCTGCGGGCGATGTCCGAGCTGGGGCAGGATTACCTGAAAGCGGGCCTGCTCGATCGTGCCGAGCAGGTGTTCGGCAAGCTGCTGGAAACCCCGCAACACGGGCTGGCGCGCACCTACCTGCTGGAAATCTACGTGCAGGAGAAAGACTGGCAAAAGGCGATCGAAGCCGCGCATGTGCTGGAAAAAGACACCAGCAAGCCGCTCAACGCCGACATCGCCCACTTTTACTGCGAACTGGCGCTGCTGGAAGCGGCGAAAGGCCATCCCGATGCGGCCGCTGCGCATTTGCAGCAGGCGCTTGTCACCAATCGTCAGTCGGTGCGCGCCAATCTGATGGCGGGCGATCTTGACGCGGCAGCCGGTCGCCATGACGCCGCGATTGCCGACTGGCGCCTGGTGGAGACTCAAAGTGCGGGACACATGGCCCTGGTGGTCGACCGTGTGCTGGGCAGCTATCGCCAGTTGGGACGGCTGGCGGATGGCGTGCAATGGCTGCGCGCGTTATATACGCGGCAAGCGTCTCAGGATGTATTCAACGCGCTGTATCTGGCGGTATCGGAAACCGAAGGCGCGGCCGCCGCCACCCAGCTTGCCCGCGAGGAACTGCGCCGCAATCCCAGCCTGCGCACGCTGGATCGTCTGCTCGAAGCGCAGCTCATCAATGCCGAGCCGGGTGAGCGCGAATTGCTGCAAGTGGAAAAAAGCCTGGTGGCGTCGCATAGCCAGCGCATGATGCGCTACCAGTGCGATAGCTGCGGTTTCAAGGCCAAGCAGTTTTTCTGGCGTTGCCCGGCGTGCGGGCGCTGGGATAGTTTCGACCCCGAGCGGCATGAGGGAGAGGGATGATGCAAGGCGCAAGAAACGTGCAGACGCACAAGATTATTGTGGCGCTGGATTTTGCCGATGCGCCCTCCGCGCTGGCGCTGGTGGATCGACTCGATCCCGCATTGTGCCGGCTGAAGGTGGGCAAGGAACTGTTCACCGTGGCCGGGCCGGAACTGGTGCGGACGCTGGTGGCGCGCGGCTTCGAGGTGTTCCTCGACCTGAAATTCCACGACATCCCCAATACCGTGGCGGCGGCGTGCCGCGCGGCGGCGGGGCTGGGGGTGTGGATGCTGAACGTCCACGCCTCGGGCGGACGTCGCATGATGGCGGCGGCGCGGGAAGCCCTCGCGGACCAATCTCCGCGGCCATTGCTGATCGCGGTGACGGTGCTGACCAGCATGAGCGCCGAGGATTTGAGCGAAGTCGGCG
>JBAVFD010000099.1:0-13563 GCA_049588075.1 Thiobacillus sp. | reverse complement strand
GCTACAGCGGCGGCGACGGCGCCTGCCGCCACGGCGGGCGCGGCGGCCTCGCTGAGATCGACGATGGATTCGGCGTCGCGCTCGAAGGCGGCGGCCTGCCCGGCATCGAGCTTGAGCAGCGCTTTCAGGTCGTTCAGGAAACGCTGCTCGGCCTCGCTCTGGCGGCCGTCGGCATCGCACACGCACACCGCCATTTCATACGCCAGCTGGCGCTCACCGGGGTCGGTCAGCGCGGCGGCGGCGGCATCCAGGCTGATGCGCTTGAGCAGCACGTCCTGATAGAGGCGCGCGAGATCGGGCGCCTCCGTTTCGCCACCCAGGGATTCGGCGATGCGGCGGATTTCCTCGCGCTCGCGGTCGTGCTTGGCGCCATCGGCAAAGGCGGCAAACAGGGCGATGGCGAGGATGGATTTTTGCTGTTCAGAGTTCATGCGTGGACTTTCATTGCGTCGGTGAGCTTCAGCCCGGCGAGTTCGCGGATACTGCGCGCCAGAAAATAGAGTGCAGCTATCATGATGAGCATCGACGGAAGCGCAATCATGGGATAGCTCAAGAGGGTGAGCCGCCCCAGTTCTTCGTTGAAGGCGGGGCTTCCAGCCTGGCTGGTGACGATCCAGGTGGCAAGGAAATAATTCATGGCCGCAGAGAAAAAGAACGAACCGGCCAGCATCCAGGTGGCGATCTTCAGCCGCGATTCGAAGGCGACGTGGTTGTCGCGCTCAGCCAGATTGCGTTGGATACGCTCGATATCGATCAACGCCGGGGTGTAGAGCAGCACCCGCACCAGTGGGGCGCGGGTGCTGGCAGACACCGCCACGATGAGGCCGATCAGGCCGGGAATGGCGGCTTCCTTGACCGCCAGCCACTGGGTGTCCAGTTGCAACAAGCCGATGCCGCCGGTGAGCAAAATGCTGACCACGCCCAGCGCGGCGAACAGGTTGAGCTTGTGTTCGCGCAGCAAGCCGCGTACCCCCCAAGCCAGCGGAAATGCCAGCGCCAGCAGCAGCGCGTTCACCGCGCCCAAGTCTTGCGGATCACTCAACTTCATCAGTATGAGCGACGGAACGATAAGCGTCACCGCCAACTCGATCAGCGGGTTGGCTGTTTTTAAAGGGGGGGGCGGCGGTGTCGGTCATAACTGCTTGACTACCGGGTTGCCCTCGCCGATCCAGCCCGTGATGCCATTACGCACGTTGTAGATCTGGGTATAACCGTGTTTCTCCATCAATTCGCGGCCAGTTTGTCGGTGCGATTGCCCGTGCGGCAGATCAGGATGACTGGTGCGTTTTTGTCCACTCTGGCGGTGAAGCGCGGCATGAATTCAGGGTTCGGATGCACGCTCTTGTCCACCCAAGTCAGCATGCGGCTACCTTCCACGATGCCGGTCTGCCGCCATTCATCCGCGCGTCGGACATCGTAGATCGGCACGCCCTGTGCCAGTAGCGCCTGCAACTGGGCGTTATCGACATTGCTGTAGGGCGGCTTGGCGCAGCCGCCGAGCGCCAGCAAGACCAGCAGTGCCGCAAACGAACGCATCAACATATCAGGTTCCTTTCTTGCGCGTAGCGATCAGGCTGGCAACCACGCTTGACCCAATCAAAATGGCGACGACAGCCAGCGAAACCTGCACCTGGATGTGATACCACGGCATGATGAGCATCTTGGTGCCGATGAAAGTGAGCACCATAGCGAGGCCGTATTTCAGCAGGTGGAAGCGGTCCGCCACATCGGCCAGCAGAAAATAAAGCGCCCGCAGCCCCATGATGGCGAAGATGTTGGAGGTGAAGACAATAAAAGGATCGGTGGTGATGGCAAAAATGGCCGGGATCGAATCCACCGCAAATACCAGATCGGTGATTTCGATCAGGATCAGCACCAGAAACAGCGGCGTGAAATAACGCACGCCGTCTTTCATCACGCTGAATTTCTCGCCATGGTGGCCTTCGCTGATGCGCAGGTGACGGCGCGCGAACTTGAGCACCGGGTTCTGCTCCAGATCGGGGGTCTTTTCAGCCATGACCAGCATGCGAATGCCAGTGACCACCAGGAATGCGCCGAAGAGGTAGAGCACCCAGGAAAACTCGCGCACCACCCAGGCACCGGCCAGGATCATGATGGCACGCATGGCGATGGCGCCCAGCACGCCGTAAATCAGCACCCGGCGCTGGTATTCAGGCGGAACATGGAATGCCGCGAAAATCAGCAGGAAAACGAACACGTTATCGACCGACAGCGACTTCTCGATCAGGTAGCCGGTGAAGAACTCCAGTGCCTTGCGGTCAGCGATCTCCTGCCCCACCGTGCCGTTCAGATACCACCACAGGCCGGCGTTGAACACGAGTGCCAGCGAAAACCAGGCCAGCGACCAGAGCGCGGCTTCCTTGACGCTGACCTTGTGCGCCTTGCGGCCGCCAAACACGAACAGGTCCAGCGCCAGCATGACCAGCACAAAACCGATGAAGGCGGCCCACATCCAGGGTTCGCCGATGGAGATCGTGTTATTCATTAATATGTAACCCAATTCAAGTGGGATTAAAGCCGCGCCTGCCAACTCGACTCGCCAGCGATGCTGTCATCGCTGGCGAACCGGGTTGACGTAGGTTCAGGCCGACTGCACCGCACGCAGCGCCGCTATGCGCTCTTCAAGCGGCGGATGCGTCATGAACAGGCGCTTGAGGCCGCTGGCGCCGCCACCGGCAATGCCAAATGCCGCCATCTTGTCGGGCAGCGGATGCGGGTGCAGGCTGTTGAGACGCTCCAGCGCGGCGATCATTGCGCCCTTGCCGGCGAGCGAGGCGCCGCCACGGTCGGCACGGAATTCGCGCTGGCGCGAGAACCACATGACGATGATCGAGGCGAGGATGCCGAGCACCAGTTCGGCGATGATCATGGTGACGAAGAACGCCGGGCCATGGCCCTCTTCATTCTTGAACACCACGCGGTCGACGGTGTGGCCGATGACGCGCGACAGGAACATGACGAAGGTATTCACCACGCCCTGGATCAGCGCCAGCGTCACCATGTCGCCGTTGGCGACGTGGGCGATTTCGTGGCCGATCACCGCTTCGGCTTCCTGCCGCGTCATGGTGCTCAGCAGACCGGCCGACACCGCGACCAGCGCGTTGTTCTTGTTCATGCCGGTGGCGAAGGCGTTGACCTCGGGCGAAGGGAAGATCCCGACTTCGGGCATGCCGATGCCGGCGTCGGCCGCGTATTTCTTCACGGTTTCAACCAGCCAGAACTCGGTCGAATTGGACGGTGTCTCAATCACCTGCACGCCCATCGACTTCTTCGCCATCCACTTCGAGATCGCGAGCGAAATCAGCGAACCGCCGAAGCCCATGATCGCGGCAAAGATCAGCAGCGAGGTGAGATTCAGGCCTTGCGCGGTGAGGTAGGGCTCGACGCCGAGGATGCGCATGGTGAGCGACAGCACCAGCACGATCGCCATGTTGGTGGCGAGGAACAGGAAAATGCGTTTCATGAAGTTCTCCTTGAATAAGGGGCAAAGCCTTTTGACGAACAGACAACAGGATACAGCCCGCCAACCAACAATAAAATTCGATTTTAATACTGCTATTGTTCGGTTTTATCGAATCGAGCTCGGGTCATGCTCAACTACAAGCACCTGCATTACTTCCGCACCGTCGCCAGGACGGGAGCGATCAACCGCGCCGCCGACAAACTGCACCTGACGCCGCAAACCTTATCGGGTCAGATTAGCGCGTTTGAGACACGGCTGGGCGTGGAGTTGTTCCGTCGCAGCGGACGGCGGCTGGAACTGACCGACGCCGGCCGCACCGCGCTGGCCTATGCCGACGACATCTTTCACATCGGCGCCGAACTTGAAGAAGCCCTGCAGAACCGTGATGCCGCTCCAGTCCATCCGTTCCGCGTCGGCATCGCCGATGTGGTGCCAAAGGCGATTGCCTATCAGCTATTGGCACCGGCACTTACCCTGGCCGAACCGGTCAAGCTGGTATGCAAGGAAGACCGGCTGGAGCGGCTCGCAGCCGAACTCTCGATCCACCGGCTCGACATGGTGCTGGCCGACCGACCGTTGCCGTCCAACATGGACATCAAGGGCTACAGCCATCCGCTCGGCGAGTGCGGTATCGCCTTCCTCGCCGCGAAACGCGTCGCCCAGACGCTGCACGGCGATTTTCCGGCGTGCCTGGACAGCGCGCCGCTCCTGATTCCCGGCGAGGACAGCGCCCTGCGCGTACCGCTGTTGCGCTGGCTGGAAAAAAAGGGCGTCGTGCCGCGTCTCGTCGGCGAATTCGACGACAGCGCGCTGATGAGCGCCTTCGGCCAAGCGGGCGCGGGCATATTTCCGGTGCCGCTGACGACCGTGCGCGAGGTGATGAAACAGTATCAGGCGATCGAACTGGGACGGACGCTGGACATCCGTGAGCGCTTCTTCGCCATTTCGGTGGAGCGGCGGCTGAGCCATCCGGCAGTGCTGGCGGTCAGCGAAGCGGCGCGGCGCAGTTTCGAACCCGGCAACGCGTAAGCTTCAGGACGACGAGGTGTCCAGCCAGCCTGCCGCCTCGGCAGGCGTCATCACCCGGAACCATGGCGCGCAGCGCCGGCGCAATTTCAACACCGCGCGATCCTTGCTGATCAGCGCCTCGGCACGCGCGGTGGCCGCCAGCTCGATGAACTTCTGGTCGTCCGGATCGCTGCAGCGCGGCATACGATTCCACACGGGCTTTAGCCCGTAGTGGATCGGAGTCCCCTTGTGGGGCAGGCCGCTGACTGCGGTATCCATTGCGATCAGCGTGGACAGCTCGCGGTAACGCGCGGCCAGCGCGGCCCGCTGCACCGCATCCAGTGCAAATTCCGGGTAGCCCAGCACACGCTGCCACTCGCCAAATGTGGCATCCGTCACCGCACAGCGCACACGCCCGTCAATCAATGCATCGCGCAACGGCTGGGCAGCGGCATCGTCGAAATTCAGCAGGTCGAGCACCACATTGGTGTCGAGCACCAGCAGGGGGCTACTCAATATCGAGGTGCTCGGCAATGAAATCGCGCACCCAGTGCTCGGGTTTGGCACTGGCAAAGCGTCCGACGATTTCGCCCTTGACGAACAGCAGTACGGTGGGAAACCCGCGCAGGCCGTAACGGCCGGCCAGTTTCATGTTGGCGCCCTCGTCCACTTCGACCTTGGCCATGATCAGCTTGCCCGCATGATGCGCAATGACGCGCTCCAGCACCGGGGTCAGCGCGCGGCAGGGCGGGCACCAGTCGGCCCAGAAATCGACCAGGATCGGCTGCGTGTGCGAGGCCTCGATCACGTCGCGGTCGAAGTGTTCCAGGTGGGTATCGAAAATCAGCTTCGGCGCGTGGGCAGCGTGCAGGTTGGTCATCGGGATTACCGCTCGAAATCAGAGTGACTATTTTGCCTCAATCCCGGCGCGATCCAAGCCCACGAGGCTCCCCAAGGTCGGACAAGCCTGCTAACGTAGCGCCATGGAAGAACGCTTTTATCGCGAACAGGAAATCGAACGGCTGCCCGCCTTTCTTCCAGCCGTCACCTACAACCTCGCGCACACCCTGCTGGCGCGCGCCGGGCAATGCCTGTTCGTGCCGATCCGTTCCATGCAGTACATGGCGGTGCTGGATCCGGAAGAGTTCATTTTCGTCGACAGCCAGAACAAGGCCTGGGTCGAGCTGGCCTGGCAGCATTTCCGGCCGCAGGCGCGCACCGCGCTCGATGAACGCGTGCCGTTCGAGGTGGTGCATTACCTGCCGCAGGCCACCGACACCATGAAGCGGCTCACGGGTGAATTCCATCAGGCGCTGCAGCAACTCGCCAGCCGTCAGCTATCGGGCACCCCTGCCACCGTCCTCGACCTGCACGCCAGGATCCGGCCAGGCGTCAAACCAGACTAACGCAATCCATCCGGTTTTCAGGGCGCGCGCGGGCATCCAGCTTGGGGCATCCGGCGCGAATGCATTAAAATGCGCGCACTATGCAAAACACCCTTACCAAATTCGCCCAGGTATGCCCACTCTGGGTTTACAGACTGTTCCCCTTTCTGCGCTGGTGGCCCTCGGTCAACGCCGGCACCGCGCGCGACGACGCGATGGCGGGGCTTACCGGCGCGCTCATCGTGCTGCCGCAAGGGGTCGCCTTCGCGACCATCGCCGGCCTGCCTCCGGAATACGGTCTGTATGCGGCCATGATGCCCGCCATTGTAGGCGCCCTGTTCGGCTCGTCGTGGCATCTGGTGTCCGGCCCCACCACGGCGATTTCCATCGCCGTGTTCGCGTCGGTCAGCCCCTTTGCCCAGCCCGGCTCGCCGGAATTCATCAGCATGGTGCTGACGCTGACGTTCATGGCCGGGGTATTCCAGTTGATCCTGGGGCTGGCGCGCATGGGCGTGCTGGTCAACTTCATTTCCCATACCGTCGTGATCGGCTTTACCGCGGGTGCGGCCATGCTCATCGCGGGCAGTCAGATCAAGAACTTCTTTGGCCTGGATATTCCGCGCGGCACACCCTTCTTCGAAACGCTGGCCCTGTTCGCCAGGCAGATCGGCGACATCAACCCCTACGTCACGGCGGTGGCCGTCATCACGCTGGCTTCGGGCATTCTGGTCAAGCGCTTCATCCCCAAATTTCCCTACATGATTGCCGCCATGCTGGTGGGCAGCTTCGCGGCACTGTTCCTGAACGGGAAATACGGCGTCGACGTCACCCACGTCAAAACCGTGGGCGCCTTGCCGGCCGGCCTGCCGCCGCTGTCGGCGCCCGACTTTTCCTTTGCCTCGCTGCACCAGATGTTGTTCCCGTCGCTCATCATCACCATGCTGGCGCTGACAGAAGCGGTCTCCATCTCACGCGCCATCGCCACCAAGTCCGGTCAGCACATCGACGGCAACCAGGAATTTGTCGGCCAGGGTTTATCCAACCTGATCGGCAGCTTCTTCTCCAGCTACCCGTCCAGCGGATCGTTCAACCGCAGCGGCGTCAACTACGCAGCGGGCGCGCGGACGCCGCTGGCCGCGGTGTTCGCTTCGCTGTTCTTGGTGGTGATTCTGTTGCTGGTGGCACCCCTGGCCGCCTATCTGCCCAACGCGGCAATGGCCGGCATCCTGTTTCTGGTGGCATGGGGCCTGATCGACTTCCACCACATCGGCCTGCTGCCCAAAATCAGCCGGCAGGAAACCATCGTGCTGTGGGTGACGCTGATCGGCACGCTGGTCGATCTGGAAAAGGGCATCTTCTTTGGCATCGCCCTGTCGCTGGCCTTCTATCTGTATCGCACCTCGCGCCCCATGCTTGAACCGGTGCTGCCCGATCTCGATCCGGAAAGCTATCACTACGTGCCGCTCGACGGCCGTCCGGAATGCCCGCAGATCAAAATGCTGCGGCTCAACGGGTCCATCTTCTTCGGTGCGGTGGCGCATCTGCAGCAGCAAATGCAGGAGCTGGAAGAACAGGAACCGGAACGCAAGCATGTGGTCGTGATGGCCAGCGGCATAAATTTTGTCGACCTTGCGGGGGCGGAGTTTCTGGCTGAAGCCGCGCGCCAGCGGCGTAAAATCGGCGGCAGCCTGTATTTTTACCGCATGAAGGACAGCCTGGCCAGCACCCTGAAGCGGGGCCATTTCATGGAGGATGTGGGTGAGGAAAACCTGTTCCCCGCCAAGACCCGCCCCATCGAAACCATATACTCAAAACTCGACAACGAGATTTGCCGCAATTGTCCCGTGCGCGCCTTCGCCATCTGCCACAAGCGCCTGCCCAACGGCGAAGCACGCCCTTCCTGAAACGAATTCGCAACGCATTTCATGGCCTGAAACAGCCATGAGCACGTAGGAGACAGTACTCTTTTTCAGTCCTTCAGCGGGAGATGGAAATGGCAGTGAGTCAAACCACTTGGGTCAAGACGCTCGGTTGGGGCGTCGTGACCGCAGGGCTGTACGGGTTCCTGTTTCAGTATTCAGAGATGTTCGAGCACCTGGCGCACACCACGCTGGATTCCTGTCTGATTCACAACGACACGGACACCGCATACCACCACAAAGTCACCCCCGAGCAGTGCGCGGCACAAAACGGGTCGTTCATCAAAGGAACCTGGTGGTACGTGTTCGCGCCCATCGCCATGGCCCTGGCACTCTCCTTCACGCACGGCATCTTCACCGGCCTGTTCTGGGACGTGGTCGGTCTCAAGGCCAAAAAATAAGGACGACACATGGAACAGGGCATGGAACTGATCAACTTTATCGACATCACCCCGACGACCGCCATCCTGCTCATTCTGGTCGGCTTCATCGGCGGCATGGTGTCGGGCTTTATCGGCTCGGGCGGCGCGTTCGTCCTCACGCCGGCGATGATGGCGCTGGGCGCGCCCGGCATCGTCGCGGTGGCTTCCAACATCTGCCACAAGTTTCCCAAGGCGCTGGTGGGTTCGGTCAAGCGCAACAAGTACGGCCAGGTGGATGTGAAACTGGGTCTGGTTCTGGGCCTGTTTGCCGAAGCCGGGGTGCTGTATGGCAAGCATGTGATGACCAGTATCAAGCACACCTTCGGTGCGGTCGGCACCGACCTCTATGTGTCGGCCGTGTTCATCGTGACGCTGGCCATCGTCGGCGGCTTCGTGTTCAAGGACTACCGCAAGCTCAAGGCGCTGGATGACGCGGGTGAAGGCGAACAAATCGCGCCGATCACCCGGATCGCCCGCTGGGTTCAATCAGTGAACATTCCGGGCACGATGATTTATTCCAGAGGCGCGCAGGCCGAAGTCTCGGTGCTGTTCCTCGTCCCCATCGGCTTCGCCACCGGCTTCCTGGCTTCGGCCATCGCCGTGGGCGGCTTCATCGGCGTGCCGGCCATGATCTACATCCTGGGCCTGCCGGCCATCATGGCGTCCGCCACCGAACTCGTCATCGCCTTCGTCATGGGCCTGGGCGGCACGCTTTTCTATGGTCTGGAAGGCGTGGTGGATATCCGTCTGGCCATGCTGATCCTGCTCGGATCGCTGTTCGGCATCCAACTGGGCGCGATTGGCACCACTTACGTCAAGGACTACCAGGTCAAGTTCACCATGGCGGTCATCATGCTGACGGTGCTGTTCTCGCGTTTCTTCTATATTCCCAACTACCTCGTCGAGCTCGGCTTGATGGAATCGCTGCCGAAGGCAACGGGGAAAATGCTGAAGTGGGCCGGTGACGGCGTGCTGGCGCTGGCCTTGGTTCTGGGCGCGTACACCGTGCTGCACGCGCTGTTCAAGGGCATGCGCGAACACAAGAAGCAGCACACACCACATACGGATACGGTCGGCCTGGCCGAGTAATTCGGCTTCGGACACCGACGGGTGCGATGGTAAAATTCAAGAGCCGGATTTCCCGGCTCTTTGTCTATCCGCAGTTGCTTGAGGCTCCAACATGATTCGCAGAAACCCCTCCGGACATTTGCCGGTTGTCCACGACAGCGCCTTCGTCGATCCCACCGCCATCCTGTGCGGCAAGATCATCGTCGAGGAAAACGTGTTCATCGGCCCCTATGCGGTGATCCGCGCCGACGAAGTGGATGAAAACGGCGAGATGGAAGCCATCGTCATCGGCGCCCATTCCAACATCCAGGACGGCGTGGTCATCCACTGCAAGGCCGGCGGCGGCGTCAACATCGGGCGGGGCTCCTCCATCGCGCACCGTTCCATCGTTCATGGCCCCTGCACCGTGGGGAACAACGTGTTCGTCGGCTTCAACTCGGTCCTCTTCAACTGCATCGTGGGCGAAGGCTCGGTCATCCGCCACAACTCGGTTGTGGAAGGCTGCACCGTGCCTCCGGGCTTCTACATCCCCTCCACCGTCAATATCCACTCCGATGCCGAACTGGCAGGCATCGAGCGCGTCTCGTCCGATGCGGCCGACTTTTCCGAGAGCGTGGCGCAGGCCAACAATGAACTGGTCAAGGGCTACAAGCGCATCCGCAACGAGTTCTAAGGGCTGACTGACATGATCGCCGCGCTGGAGTCCTGGCGGGCCGGGTTGTTTCACCGGCGCCATTTCATGCGCAACACTGCCGCCGGCCTGGTGGTCGGGGTGGTCGCGTTGCCCCTGGCAATGGCGTTCGCGATCGCCAGCGGGGCGCGCCCCGAGCAGGGCATCTACACCGGCATCGTCGCCGGCCTGCTGGCCGCGCTGTTCGGCAGTTCGCGGGTGTCGATCAGCGGGCCGACCGGCGCGTTCATCGTCATCCTGGCCGGGATCACCGCGAAATACGGCATCGACGGCCTGCAGATCGCCACCCTCATGGCGGGGCTGATCCTGCTGGCGATGGGGCTGGTGAAACTCGGCGGCATCATCCGTTTCATCCCCACGCCGGTGATCACCGGCTTCACCACCGGCATCGCGGTCATCATCTGGGTCGGGCAATGGAAGGATTTCTTCGGCCTGCATCCCGCCGCATCCGGCCCCCATTTCCACGAAAAACTGGCGGTACTGATCGAGGCCATGCCCGGCCTGCATCTGCCGACCACCCTGCTTTCCCTGGCGGCGCTCGCCATCGTCGTGATCGCGCCGCGCCTCACCCGGCGCATTCCCAGTCCGCTGATCGCCATGCTTGCCGTCACCTTTGCGCAGGCCTACTTCCAGTTCGACGGCGTCGCCACCATCGGCAGCGCATTCGGCGGCATCCCGTCGGGGCTGCCCGAACTGCATCTGCCGCAGGTCAGTTTCGCACGCGTGCTGGAACTGCTCGGCCCGGCCTTCACCATCGCCATGCTCGGTGCGATCGAATCGCTGCTGTGCGCGGTGGTCGCCGACGGCATGATCGGCGCGCGCCACGACCCCAATCAGGAACTGGTCGGCCAGGGCATCGCCAATATCGCCGCGCCGATTTTCGGCGGCTTTGCCGCCACCGGCGCGATCGCGCGCACCGCCACCAACGTCCGCAACGGCGGCGACAGCCCGCTCGCCAGCATCGTCCACGCGCTGACCCTGCTCGCCGTCATCCTCGCTCTGGCGCCGCTGGCCGCGCACATTCCGCTCGCCGCGCTGGCCGCGATCCTATTTGTGGTGGCGTGGAACATGAGCGAAGCGCGACATTTCATCGACCTGTTGAAGGGCGCCCCCGGATCGGACAAATCGCTGCTGCTGATTACGTTTCTGCTGACCGTGTTCGCCGATCTGGTGATCGCGGTCAATGTCGGCGTGCTGCTCGCTGCGCTGCTGTTCATGAAGCGCATGAGCGAGACGGTGAAAATCGAAGGCGAAACCGAAGCAACGCTGGCCAGCGTGTGTCCGGTCGGCGTGCCGCCGGGCGTGCAGATCTACTCCATCGACGGCCCCCTGTTCTTCGGCGCCGCCGCCACCTTCGAGCGTACGCTGGCCGGCCTGCACGACCAGACGCGCGTGTTGATTTTGCGGCTGGGTCTGGTGCCGATGGCGGACGCCACGGCCATGCAAACCCTGGAGGACCTGACCCGCCATTTCCAGAAGCGCGGGGTGCGCGTGCTGCTGTGCGAGGCCAATCCCCGCATCAACGCCAAGCTGGCGAACTTCGGCCTGCTCAAGCGCCTGAACCAGGCGGACGCCACGGTCAGTTTGCTGGATGTGTTGCCGTCTGCATCCAGCGAACAGGCAACGGAACGCTGAGCCGCCGCTTATTCGTCGTCGCCCAGCTCCGGGTTCCAGCCCTTGGTGCGGGCATCGGCCACGGCCCTGGCGTAAATTTCGGTATGCCGCGCCAGCAATTCCGGCGGCAGGCGGCTGGGCAGGTTGGCGTACTTGTCCCATTCCGCGCTGATTTTATCCATCAGCATCTGCATCCGACCCAAATCCCAGCCAGCGCAGTCCTCCGACTCGGGGATGAAGCCGAACACCCACCCGTCCAGCACGATGCGGCCGAGCTGGGTGATGCCGTGATGGTCTTGGTGGAAGCCGATGTACGTGTTGTTCATGGGGCAAAGCCTTTTCTGTCCGCGAAGTCCGCGAACGATCGCGAAGGTAAACCTTGAAGACCTGCTTCGTGTTCCTTCGCGCCCTTCGCGGATAAATAAAACCTACCGTGTCAGCCCAGCATACAGCAGCGGGAGCTTCTCCGGCAGGCGCTGGACGTGATCGACGACCATGAAGTTGTTCTGGCCGAAGATGCGGCTGACGTAGTTGTCGGCGCGCGGATCAAGGCTCATGCAATAGGTCGTCACGCCGTGCCTGGCCACTTCTTCCACCGCCTTCTTGGTGTCGGCACGCAGGTATTGCGGGTCGCGCACGTCGATGTCGGCCGGCTCGCCGTCGGTGATGACGATCAGCAGTTTCTTCGCCGAGCGCTGCAGTTTCAGGTGATGGCCGGCGTGGCGGATCGCCGCGCCCATCCGGGTCGATAGCTGGCCGGTCATGCCGGCGAGCCTGGCTTTCGGCTCGTCGTCCCAGTGCTGGTCGAAGTCCTTGAAACGGTAATACTCGACGTCGTGGCGGCCGTCCGAGCAGAAGCCATGGATGGCGAATGGATCGCCCACCTTGTTGATCGCGTCGGCCAGCAGCACACAAGCCTGCTGGGTGAGTTCGCGCACCGAGTATTCCTGGTCCTGCACTTTTTCGTTGGTCGACTCGGACAGGTCCAGCAGCACCAGGATCGAGAAGTCGCGCGTTTTCCTGACTGAACGCATCATGATGCGCGGATCGGGCTGGTTGCCGAGGCGAATGTCGATGAAGCTGGCGATCGCCGCGTTGATGTCGATCTCGTCGCCGTCCTCCAGCTTGCGGATGCGCTGCACGCCCTGCGGCTGCATCGCGTCGAGCAGGAATTTCATGCGATGGATTTCGCGCTTGTACTGCGCGGCGATGGCATCGATGACCTGCAGGTCGCCGACTTTCGCGCGCTTTTCCAGCACCGTCGCCCAGGCCGGGCGCTCCAGCTGGATCTGGTAATCCCACTCGGAATAATGGAAGGGGTCGGACATCGGCTCCTTGCCTTCCAGCTCGTTGAAGCTCTTGCCGCCGCTCTCGTCACCGATGTTCTCGTAGGGATACAGCTCGGTGCCGAGCACCCAGATTTCCTCGGCATCGTCGCCGGCGGTCTCGACGTCGATCTCGTTCGCCATTTCCATCACGCTGACGTACTTGCGCACCTGCTTGACGGATTCGTAGCCGGCGCTGGCGGCCTTGTCGAAGTCGAATTCCTCGAATTCCCAGAAGTAGCGGTTGTCGTCGCGATAAGGCGCAGTGAGCAAGTCGGTGCGCGCGTTGAAGGCGATTTTTTTCTGGGCGAGCCCGTGCGCGAGCTGGACGCCGATCTCCCACGAGGTGTGGTTGTTGTCGAGTTTGTCCTGAGCCTGTGCAAACAACGCGCGGCCTTCGGCGATCCACGGGTCGCTGTCGGCGTAGCTTGCGTCGAGCAGGGCGCGCGCGAGACGGTTCAGGTAATCGCCGACGCTGGCATTCATTTCCGGCGTGGCGGTATGCAGCCTGCTCCACAGCTGCTTCAGGCCGGGGAAGCGGCGAATCGACAAGGCTTCCACCCGCGCATCCTCGATCACCGAGATCACCGCCATCTGCATCGGGTTCAAGGCTTCGGCGGAAATCGGCTGGCGGGTTTCGACGACGT
>JBAVFD010000098.1:0-11728 GCA_049588075.1 Thiobacillus sp. | reverse complement strand
AGGCCGGTGCGGTGACACTGGCCGACCTCGCCCGCCTGCCGACGATGAATAAGCGCGATGCCCGCGACAACGTCGAGCAACTGGTCTGGCGTGGGGTGCCGGACGGGGTGTTCCAGTACACCACCGGCGGCTCCAGCGGCGAGCCGCTGATCTTCTACTTCGGCCGCGCGCGCCAGGCTTCGGATGCGGCAGGGCGGATGCGCGCGCGGCGCTGGTGGGGGGTGCAGCCGGGCGAGCGCGAGGCTTATCTGTGGGGCGCACCGGTGGAACTGAACAAGACCGACCGCATCAAGACCCTGCGTGACCGGCTGGTCAACCAGCTGGTGCTGAACGCCTTCGCCATGTCGCCGCAACGCATGGATGACTATCTTGACGCGTTGCAGGCGTGGCAGCCCAAATGCCTGTATGGATACGCATCGAGCGTGGCCTTGCTGGCGGCCCACGCCGAGGCGCGGCCACGCAAGCTGCGTTTGCCCGCGCTACGCGTGGTGTGTACGACAGGCGAGGCGCTCTATCCGCACCAGCGCGAGCTCATTGCACGGATATTCGGCGCGCCGGTGGCGAACGAATTCGGCAGCCGCGACATCGGCTTCACCGCGCATGAAGCGCCGGGCGGGCAGATGCTGCTGATGAGCGAAAGCCATATTATCGAAGTGCTGGACGAAGCCGGTCAGCCCGTGGCGCCAGGCGAAACGGGCGAGGCCGTGATAACCGGCCTGACTTCCGCGGCGCAGCCTTTCATCCGTTATCGAACCGGCGATGTGCTGCGGCTTTCCAGCGAGCCGGCCTCCGGTGGGCAGGGTCTGCATGTCATCGCGGAGGTCATGGGACGACAGACCGATTTTGTTGTCGCTGCCGATGGCCGCGTCATGCATGCGCTGGCGGTCATTTATGTATTGCGCGCCGTGCCGGGCATCGCGCAGTTCAAATGCGTGCAGCACGCGCCCGAGCGCATGGAAGTGCAGATTGTGGCGGATGCCCGCTGGAACGAGACCGCCCGCCATGCCGTGGTAACCGGGCTGCGCGCCCGCCTCGGCGAAACGCTGCAGGTGGAATTGCGCATGCTGGACGAGATTCCGCCTGAAGCCTCGGGCAAGCATCGCTATGTGGTGAGCCACGTGCCGCTTGCTGGAAGCTTGCAGCAGGCTGCGGCGTGAAATGAATGATTTGAACCGAATGATGAAACTTTCCTCCCTGATCCACCTGCCGCTGCGATACAAACCCTGGCAAGCACGCCACCTGCGTCTGGTGATGCAGGACATGATCGGAGTCGCCCGACAGCCTGAACAGGATCACCGCACCCATTTGCGTGGCACGATAGACTGGCTCTGCTGCGCGCAGGATGTCCGCAAGCACAAGCCCGATGCAGGGGGCGTCGCCGCGGGCTGGAGCTTCGAAGACGGCTGGCTGCCCAGTTATCCCGAGACCACCGGCTACATCATCGAAACGTTCATCGCTGCAGCGGGGTCCCTCGACCGGCCGGACCTGGTTGCGCGCGCGCAAAAAATGATCGACTGGGAACTTTCGCTGCAAGCCGCCGATGGCGCATTCCCGGGACATTTCGGCGAAGCGGGCAGTCACCCGGTGATCTTCAATCAGGGCCAGATCATGCATGGCCTGGTGGCGGGCTATCTCTCGCTCGATCGCCAGGACTGCATGGAAGCGGGGGTGCGCGCCGGCCACTGGCTGGTGGCGCAGCAGGATGACGACGGCTGTTATCGCAAGTTCGAACACAACGGCGTGCCGCATGTCTACAATACGCGCGCCATCTGGGCATTGGCGGCCATGGGTGTGGTGGCGAACGAGCCCCGCTTTCTGGCGGCAGCGCGACGCAACCTCGACTGGGCGCTGTCCCAGCAAACCTCCAGCGGCTGGTTTGCCACCAATGCCTTTGTGCCGGGTAAAGCGCCCTTCACCCACACCATCGCCTACGCCATTCGCGGCTTCCTCGAAGTGGCGGTGCTGCTGGGCGAGGATCGCTATCTCAGGGCTGCTGAAATCGCAGCGCGCGGCTTGATGGCAAAACAGCGCGAGGACGGCTGGCTGGCCGGAACCTATGGCGACGGCTGGACGCCGACGGCCCGCTATGCATGCGTCACCGGTATCGCGCAAATGGCCTTGTGCTGGCTGCGGCTGGCGCAGATCAGCGGAGACAAGACCTACCGCGAGGCTGCCTGGCGGGCGATTGCCTACGTCAAGCGCAGCCAGCGGCTGAACGGGGGCGATGCCGTCGTGCGTGGCGCCATTCCCGGATCGGCGCCGATCTGGGGGGCGTATTCTCGCTTCGAGTTCCCTAACTGGGCAGCCAAGTTCTTCGCCGATGCCTTGATCATGGACATGGCCGATGTGGTTGTGCCGCCCGTTCCGGACGCAGCCAGAGGATTGCCGCGATGAGCACGCTGCGGCTGATGATTCTGTGCGGGCGCAGCCCCCGCCACCTGCACGTCGCCAATGCCTTGTGCCGTGCGGGCGAGGTGCTCGCCATCGTGCAGGAAACCGGCGGCGAATGGAACCTGAAAAAAACCCTGAAAAAGCTCCGCCCCGATCGTCTTTTCCGCAAAGTCTGGCGCTGGCTACGCGACCGCCGCCGCTACAGCGGCAACCCCGAGGCGAAGTTCTTTTTTCCGGATCGCGAACCCGGGCTCGATCATCCCGAGCTGGTGCACGAAGTTCCGCACATCAATCACCCCGAGGCGGTGAAACTGGCGCGCGAGCTCAAACCCGACCTGATCTGCGTATTCGGCACCTCGCTGATTCGCGGCGACCTGCTCAGGCAAGGCCGCCTCGGCATGGTCAACCTGCATGGCGGGCTGTCGCCGGAGTATCGCGGCGCCGACTGCACGTTCTGGGCGCTGTATAACGGCGAACCCGAAAAGGTCGGCTGCACCCTGCATTACATCGACGCCGGCATCGATACCGGTCGCCTGATCGCTCATGTCAGTCCGGAAGTGCGCGCGGGCGACGGCGAACTGGAACTGTTCTGGCGTGCGGTTCAGGATAGCGCCGAGGTTTATGCAGAAGCCGTTGCACGGCTGGCGCGGGGCGAACCGCTTGGCCTGGTGCAAACCGGCAAGGGGCGGCTGTATCAGGTCAAGGATCGCGGCTTGCGCCACGAGCGGGCACTGGCTGAGCGGTTGGCTTCCGGTATGCTGGCGGGCATGGCCTTGCCCCGGAGGGTCCGGTGGTTTGCGATTGAAAAAATGCAGGAGCGGAACCCATGAGAGACATTTTCGTCACCGGTGTCATCTTCGGTTTGCTGCCCTTCGTGTTCAAGCGGCCCTGGGTGGGCATCCTCCTCTGGTCATGGCTGGGCTACATGAGCCCGCATCGTCTGACGTGGGGATTTGCCTACAACCTGCCGTTTTCGATGATTGTCGGCTTGGTCACCATCGTGGCTTTCGTCGCGTCGAAGGAAAAAAAAGACATGCCCTGGACACGTGAAACGATCGTCCTGCTGATATTTATCGGCTGGATGCTGTTCACCACCTTCTTCGCGTTCTATCCCGATCTGGCCTGGTTCCAGTGGAACAAGGTCTGGAAGATCCAGCTGATGGTATTCCTCACTGCGCTCATCATCACCGATCGTCAAAAGCTGCATTGGCTGGTCTGGGTGATTGTCCTGTCATTCGGGTTTTACGGGGTCAAAGGCGGGATTTTCACCATCATCAACGGGGGAGCCTACCGGGTACAAGGTCCCGCTGAGACATTCATCCAGGGCAACAACGAAATGGCGCTGGCGTTGGTGATGACGATTCCGCTCATCCGCTATCTTCACCTGCAGGAAACCCGCAAATGGATCAAGACCGGGCTTGCCAGCGCCATGGTACTGACCGGCGTCGCTGCCATCGGCAGTCAGTCGCGCGGCGGTCTGGTGGCGATGGTGGCGATGGGGCTGTTCCTGTGGCTGAAAAGCCGCAACAAATTCGTTACCGGTATTTATATGGCGATTGCCGTGGCCATCATGGCGTCGGTGATGCCCCAGGCATGGTACGACCGCATGAATACGATCAAGACCTATCAGCAAGATCAGTCGGCGGAAGGCCGGATCAACGCCTGGCATGTCGCATTCAACGTGGCGAAGGATCGCATCACGGGCGGTGGCTTTGAGATGTTCAAACCCCCCACGTTTCGTCAATATGCCCCTGACCCCTGGAATGTCCATGATGTTCACAGTATCTATTTCGAGCAAATGGGTGAGCATGGATTCATCGGCTTCGGCTTGTTCATGTTGCTGGGGCTGCTGGCCTGGATTCGCGCGCAACAAATCATCAAGCGATGCAAGAATGATCCAGACAGGAAATGGGCGTCCGATCTGGCGGCCATGATCCAGGTGAGCCTCATCGGCTATGCTGCAGGCGGAGCCTTCCTGGGCATGAGCTACTTTGACCTGCCCTACCATCTGATGATCATTCTGCTGCTGGCCGCCAAATTCACCGGGGTGCTGGAACGCCATTCCGCGCCTATCGTGACCTTTGCCAACAAATCTCAAGCTTCCAGGCAAGCCAACTGAGTCCCGCCATGCAAACCGGATTCGAGACTATCGGCAATGCCATCCTGACGCTCTACGATGGGGGGCGCCCTGTGCTGGTGACCGACCCCTGGTTCACGCCGCAGGCCTATTTCGGCAGTTGGGGGCAGTCGCACGAGATTCCCCCGATGCAGATGCAGGGCATTCTGGGTGCGGATTATGTCTGGCTGTCGCACGGCCATCCGGATCACCTCAACCCGGAGTCGATGCCGCTATTGACGGGCAAAAAAATCCTGCTGCCCGATCATGTCGGCAAGCGTATCCACGATGACCTGAAGGGGCAGGGATTCGACGTTCAGGTGATGCTGGATCGCCGCTGGTATCGCTTGTCCAAGCACATCCGGGTGTACTGCATTTCCGACCTGAACCAGGATGCGGTGCTGCTGGCCGAGGTGAATGGCCGCCTGGTGTTCAACCGGACCGATGCGTCGGATCATGGCTGGGAAAACCACGTGCGCGGCATCATCAAGCGCTACCCCGTATCGTTCATGATGGGTTTGTCGAGCCGCTATGGCGATGCCGACATGATCAACTTCTTTCATGAAGACGGCAGCCGCATCGCACCGTCCGAGGTCACGCCCGCCATCGGCAAGCGCAATGCGAATCGCACCGAAACGGTCGGCGCCAAATACTTCATCCCGTTCAGCTCGATGCACACCTATCAGCGCGAGGATTCGGCCTGGGCCAATGTCTATCACACCGCGCTGGACGATTACCGCAACGGTTTCGAGTCGGACAAATGCCAGATGCTGCCGGCCTACGTGCGCTACAACTGCATGGACGACAGTTGGGAGGCGATCAGCCCGCGCGAATTGCCGGTGACGATCCTGCCGGCGACGGCGTTTGGCGACGACTGGAACGACAAGCTGGACGCCGGGGATCGCGAGCTGGCCAGCCGTTACTTCAAGGCGATTGGCCATCTTGCGACGCATCTGGACTACATCAATCTGCGTGTCGGCGGCCAGGACCACCTCATCAGGCTCAGTGATCGCAAGTACAACCGGGGCGTCACCTTCGAAGCGCCGCGCAATTCGCTGATGACCGCGATCCGCTACGAGGTTTTCGATGACATGCTGATCGCCAACTTCATGAAGACCACGCTACACGGAGATTGGGGCGCGTCGCGCTTGTACCCCGATTTCACGCCTTACGTCGCCAAGTATGCAGACAACGGTTTGGCCCGAACACAAGACGAACTCGATGCCTATTTCAAGGCTTATCGCAACCGTGCGGTGCTGGATTACCTGAAGTGGACGTTCGAGAAGCGCGCCGAGGGTATTTACCGCAAGTACATTTCAGACGAAAGCCTGCTGCACAAGGCGGCCAAAGGCATGTACTGGCATTACAAGAAAAAAATGCGCTGACGTCACGCGTGTGACCATGTGTGTTCGATTAAGCATCCCGCCTGGCCTGGGGCGATCATTTTGGGTCGCCGCGCTTATCATTCTGTGCGTCGAACTGGCGCTCCACAGTGAATTCGTCATGCAACGCTATCGCTCCGTCTTCGCGGTCGGGCGGGCAATGGATAAGCTGCAATATCTTGAAAGGCACCCGCCGGGCGTGCTTTTCATCGGGAATAGCCGGGTTGACAATGGCATTGACCCGCGCACGGTCAGCCATGCCTTGGGCCATCCCGCGTCCTACAGCTTCAATCTGGGGCTGCCCGGAGCCAATCTGCTGACCTGGCACGGCATGGTCGAACGACTGCATGGGCAAGGATTGCTGGGTGCAGAGGGCATCCACACAGTGGTGCTGGGGCTGGATGAAAGTGCGCTGCAGGAAGACAACTCGCTTGGGTACGTGGTTTTTTTCGCAGACCGGTCCGCGCTGTGGGAGTCGGGACGCTACCAGGACTGGCTGGGAAGCTATCTGCGGCTGTGGTCGTACAGCGCGAACCTGCGACAACTGCGTGAGCCGGAGAAGGCGCTCCGCTTGATCGAGGCCTGTACACGGCAGGTCGATCCTGTGGGGGGAGCGGCGGCCGCCCATCTGGGCTATCGTGCCGGATTTGGCGCGGCGCAGAACCAGACGCAAATCGTGCAGCAGGAACATGCCGCGCAGCAGGCCCCAGCGCCGGATGTTGTGGCCTTTTTGTGGCGCACACTCGATGTCCTGCAGGCTCAGGGTGTCCGCATATTCGTCACCTTTCCTCCGTTGCGCGACCGCTCCCCGGCCTTTTTCGACCCCGACCCCGCGGCCGCGCCCTATCGTGCATTGCGGGCGAATTTGCAACGGCGCGGCGTGACCGTACTGCCCGCGCCCACCGGTTATGTGGCTTCGGAATTCGTCAATGCGGGCCATCTGAACGACACGGGTGCGCAACGTTACAGCGCGGAACTGGGGCGCCAGTTGTGGGCGCAGGGGGTGCGCTAAGCCATGCTGTTCAGCTCCCCGTCGTTCCTGCTGTTTTTTGCAGTGCTGCTGGTTTTTTATGCAAGTGCGCGCAACTATCGCGAGCGCGCCGCCATCATTTTGTTGGGCAGCCTGATTTTTTATGCCTCGTGGAAACCGGTTTATCTCATTCTGCTGGGGGTGTCGGTCAGTCTCAACTATCTGATTTATTCCGGCTTGTCCGCCACGCGCAGCAAACGCCTGTTGACGGCGGGGCTGGTGCTGAACCTGGGTTTTCTGGGCGTCGTCAAATATCTGGGAATGGTGCTGGACAGCCTGCTGGGGCTGGGCGCCTGGCTGGACATGCCGCTCATCGGCGCACCCCCTGAATGGGTGAGCTGGGCCTTGCCGCTGGGGATCAGTTTTTATACCTTCCACATGCTGTCGGTGATGATCGACGTCTATCGTGGCGAGTGGACGCATCGTATTTCATTTCGCGCCTGGTGGCTGTACGTGACCTTCTTCCCGCACATGATTGCCGGCCCCATCCTGCGTGCATCCGAACTGGTCGAACAGCTGGAAAACCTGCAGCCCCTGAAAGCCTCACACATCAAATTGGGTGCGCTTGTTTTCATGGCGGGGCTGATTAAAAAAGTGCTGTTCGCCGACAATCTCGCCCCCTTGGCGGATGAGTTGTTTGCCCATCCCGCGACCCTCGATTTTTATACGGCCTGGTTTGCCACCACGGTGTTTGCGCTGCAAATCTATTTTGATTTTTCCGGCTACAGCGAAATGGCCATCGGGCTTGCTCTGACGTTGGGCGTGGTGTTGCCGCGCAACTTTCTTCAGCCCTACACCAGTCACAGCGTGCGTGAATTCTGGCAGCGCTGGCATATCACCCTGTCGCGCTGGCTGCGCGACTATCTCTATATTTCGCTGGGCGGCAGCCGCCGCGGGAAGGGGCGCAACCTGGCCAACCTGATGATCACGATGCTGCTGGGTGGGCTGTGGCATGGCGCCGCCTGGACCTTCGTATTCTGGGGCTTCCTGCATGGCGCTTATCTGGTGCTGCATCGACTGTTGCTGGATGTCTATGCGCGGCTGGGTGTGCTGGACGGTTCTGTCGCCTCGCGTGCCCTGTCCTGGCTGGGGTGGCCGCTGACGCTTGCACTGGTATGGGTGACCTGGGTGTTCTTCCGGGCGCCGTCATTTCACGATGCCTGGGTCATCACGGCTGCGATGTTGGGCCTGGGCGGGGCGACCGACGCTCCCATGGTGCGCAATTATGTGCAGGTGCTGGTTTGGGGGAGTCTGCTGCTGGTCCTGCTGGAGCCTGGAATCGAACGCGGTTTGCGGCGGGGATTGCAACGCTGGGGGCAAACGCATTTCATGTTGCGCGGCACAGCGTATGCCGGAATCGTGCTGGCATTGATTGTCTTTGGCGGCAGCAGCCAGAAGTTCATCTACTTTGATTTTTGAGGGGGTTCGCAGGCGCGCATCCTAATGTGCGTTCACCTGCAACCACTGCTCCAGCATCATCACCACCCAGATCATCACGCCGTAGTAACTGGCGTGCGGACCGCGCTGCATGGCCAGCATGTGGTCGAGATAAGCGGGCTGGATCCAGCCGCGCTGTTTGAAGTCAGACAGGCTGTCGCCGACGAGGTCGCCGAGCGGGGCGTATTGCATGCTCCACACGCCGAACGGCAGGCCGAAGCCGTGCTTGCTCTTGTTGATGATTTTTTCCGGCAGCAGATCGCGCAGCGCTTCCTTGAAAAACCAGCGCAGCTTCTGGCCGCGCACCTGGTAATCCACCGGCAGATGATTGGCGAAAGCGACCATGCGGTCGTCGAGCAGCGGATAGCCTACTTCGATGCCTGCCGCTTCGGTCATGGTGCCGACCTTGCGCAGGTCGTTGTCTGCCAGGGTGAACTTCATGTCCAGGTGCATCATGCGGTTGATGTAGTGGTCTGACGTGGTGCGCTCATACGCTTCGGTGAGCGCGGCATCCGCTGTCGAGGGATCGACGGCATGCATGAAATCCGCCACAAAAATCTGGTCGAGCGGGGTGCGGTGCAGAAAGTTGTAGCTTTCCAGGCGCAGCGGCAGGCCAACGTTGGCCTGCCGTACATAACTCTTCAGCTTGGACAGCGGGAACCGGTTGGACAGGCCGGGGACATGCGCAATCGGCTCGATCAAGCCACGGCGGACCACAGTCGGCAGGCGGAAGTAGTTTTCAAACAGTTTTTGCTTGGCGTAACGCGCATTGCCACCAAAGATCTCGTCGCCGCCGTCGCCCGCCAGCATGCGCTCGAACCCGGCTGACCGCGCAGCCTGGGCGCAGAAATAGGTGGGTACGGCAGAGTCGTTGCCGAATGGCTCATCGTATTCGCGGGCGACAACGGGAATCGCCGTCACGATGTCGGCGGGTTTCAGGTAATACTCGTGGGACCGGCTGCCGTAACGTTCGGCGGCGCAGCGCGCGTATTCCATTTCGTCAAAACCGGCGGCGTCGAAGCCGATGGAGAAGGTGTCGACCGGCGCGCCACGCGCGGCGGTCAGTGCGCCGACGACAGTGGAACTGTCGGTGCCGCCCGAGAGAAAAGCGGCGGTGGCGGGCGCGTCGGCATCGCGTACGGCCTGATCCAGCAGCGTACGAAAATGGTGGCGGTGGGTGTCGAAGTCGGCTGCATGCGGCGTGTAATCGGCCTGCCAGTAAAACCCGGAGCTGAGCTGGCCGTTTTTCAGGGTGACGATCTGCCCGGGCAGCAGTTTGTGCACGCCCTGATACAGGCTGCGCGGCGCGGGGATGGTGTGGAAGTACAGATAGTCATAAATCGCCTGCGGGTCGATGACCCGGCCCACCGCAGGGTGGGCGGCAACGCTCTGTGCGCTGCTGCCGAATACCAGTTGGCCGCCATGTTTGGCGTAGCACAGCCGTTCGGCGCCGACGCGATCAAGCACCAGGCAGGCCTTTTTCTTCAGCGGTTCCAGTACGGCGAAGGCGAAATTGCCGCGCATCAGGGTGGGCAGTTTTTCCCCGTGGCGCAGCCAGCCGTGCGCCACCGCCACGGTGGGATTGCGGTCGCGCGCGATGAAAGTCAGTTCATCGTCGAGGAAGCCGGGGCGCCCGATCAGGGCGGCGGCCAGCCCGTTTTCAATGTGGATGTCGGCCTTGCCGAAGCGCGAGCCCGCCGCCACCCCGAGCATCTGGCTGCTGTGTTCGTGCAGCAACCCATCCGGCGACAGGCTGGCCGCGCGCCCCATTTGCCTGATCAAGTCCTGATGCGCGCCGTGGTCACCCAGCCAGCCAAAAATTCCATCCATGGTTTAGTAATGTCAAAGTGATGCGGGATAATCAGGACTTGATATTAACGGGCTTGCCGGTTTGGCACGAATCCTGTTTGTTGAGTCTGTCGACGTTTGCCATCTTGTCAGAAAGCCCGGTCAGTTGAGTGAATTCCTGATTAAAGTAAGCAAAACGCTTGCCCACTACCGGCGGCGCGTTCAGCGTGGGCTGCGCGCTGTGCGCTGGACACTCTCACCGCAGCCCGCACAGCAGCCGATCATCGTGGTCGGCTGCTCGCGCGCGGGCACGACGCTGGTGTACAAGACCCTGTCCGAATCGCGCGAGATCGGCAGCCTGCAACGTGAAACCCATGATTACTGGACCGGACTGCATCCGCTGGCCGACAAGCACTGGGACACCCACGCGCTCGATGCCAGTGATGCCAGCGTGGCGGAGCGCACGCTTGTCAGCCGCTATTTTTACAGCTGGACCGGCCAGCATCGCTGGGTCGACAAGAACAACCAGAACGGGCTGTGCATCCCCTGCCTTGCCGCGCTGTTTCCCGATGCCGTGTTCGTCTTCGTCAAGCGCAGTCCGGGCGACAACCTCAATTCGCTGATTGAAGGCTGGCGCAAGCCGGATGAATTCGCCACCTGGTCGAACGATTTGCCGGCAAAGGTGGCGGTGGAAAACGGCCAATTGCATCAGTGGTGTTTTTTTCTTGCCGACGGCTGGCGCAATTATGTGAACGCGCCGGTCGAGGACGTGGCGGCGTTTCAGTACAACGCAATCAACCAGGCCATCCTCGATGCCAAGACCTGCGTGCCCAGGGAGCAATGGGTCGAGGTATTTTATGAAGATTTCCTGCGCGATCCAGTGGCCACCTTCCGCCGGGTATTCGAAGGCTGCGGGCTGGGGTTTGATGCCCGCCTGCAGGCGCACTGCGCCGACGTGCTCGATATTCCCTACAACGCCTTTTCTGAAATCCGCCTGGATAAATGGAAGGACAGCCGCAATCGGGAAAAAATCGAGCGTGTGCTGCCGCAGGTGGCGGGAGTGGCTGAGCGGATGGGATATCGATGACGGTATGGCTGCTTGCTCTCGCGCTGGTGCTGCTGCTGTGGGCGTGCGTACTGCTGGCGTTCGCCGGGCCGCTCGTCGCGCGCTGGCGTGAGCCGGTGCTGAAGTGTCCGGTGCTGATCATCGAGAGCGACGACTGGGGCGCCGGGCCACTGACGCAAACCGATGCGCTGGCTCATTTGTCCACCGTGTTGCAACGCATGCGCGACCGCAGCGGTCGGCCGGCAGTGATGACGCTGGGCGTGGTGCTGGAGGTGCCGGATGGCGCACGCATCGCCGCGACCGGTTGCACGGAATATCACGCGTTGACGCTGGCAGATGCGCGCTTCGATGGCGTGCGCGCAGCGATGCAGGACGGCAGCCGGGCCGGTGTGTTCGCGCCGCAACTGCATGGTCAGTGTCACTACTGGCCGCCGGCGCTGCTGGCCGCCGCGCAGTCTGATGCCGCCGTGCGTGACTGGCTCACCGCGTCCGAACCTGCCGCGACCGAGGATTTGCCC
>JBAVFD010000097.1:0-4726 GCA_049588075.1 Thiobacillus sp. | reverse complement strand
AGAAAATTCTGAAGCGCCTGTTCGCATTCGATAACGTGTCAGTGAATATGCCGGTGATGCGCATCCGGGAAATGCGGGTGCACGTGCGTGATGGGCGCGTGGCGGTGCAGGTGGGTGTGGCGTGTGCCGGGCGGCACCGGCACAGCGTGTTCATGCTCGTGGTGCGGGTCGTCGGCGCCGTGGACATGCTCATGCTGGTGTTCCAGCGTGTCATGCGTGTGTACGTGCGAATGCCGCTCGGTCAGGTGGAGCGCCACGCCCACGGCCATCAATGCACCGCCCAGCAGCAGGTTCAGGGTCAGCGGCTCATCGAGCAGGGTCAGCGCCATCAGCGCGCCGAAGAACGGGGCCACCGAGAAGTAGGCGCCAGTACGGGCGGTTCCCAGATGGCGCAAGGCGACCACGAACAAGGTGAGGCTGGCGCCATAGCTCAGAAAGCCGACCACGGCCGCCCCCAGCACGGAGGCTGCGCCCGGCCAGGCCGCACCCATGCCCAGCGCCACCACCAGGTTGGTCGCGCCTGCCGCCAGCCCCTTGGTCATCGCGATCCACGAGGCATCCGCGAGCGCGACCTTGCGCGTGAGGTTGTTGTCCACGGCCCAGCCCAGGCAGGCCGCCAGCACGGCAAGCGCAGGCCAGAGGCTGGCGAATTCCACCGCGCCGCCAGCGGGCCAGCTCAGCACCACGGCGCCGGCCACGATGGCGAGCATGCCCAGGGCAATCCGCCGGTCGAAATTTTCCTTGAACGCGAACCACGCGAGCAGTGCCGTGAAGACGCTTTCGGCATTCAGCAACAGCGCTGCGCCGGAAGCCGGCATCGCGGCCAGACCGGTCATCAGCAGCACGGGCGCGATGACGCCTCCGGACAGAATCGCACCCGCCAGCCAGCGCCATTCGCCGGGAGCCAGATGGGCTGCCGGTGCGCGGCGCACGCGGCGCAACAACCCGAGCCCGATCCCGGAACCCAGGTACAGCAAGGCAGCGAGCAACCATGGGGTGGCGTGTTCCAGCAGCAGCTTGGCGAGCGGCGTCCCCGCCCCAAAGAGCACGGCGGCCGCCAGGGCGGCGATGATTCCCGGATTGCCGGGGCGATTCATTTTCAGCCGCCCGCCCGCAGCACCAGGTCGGGATGCCAGCCCAGCGCCCAATACAGCACCCAGAACCCCAGCACATAGGCGACGGCGACGTGCCAGCCTTCCCTGATCCAGAGCCAGGTGTTCTTGGCTTCCTTGAATTCGTTGGTGATGGCGACGCCGGCGGAGGAGCCGAACCAGATCATCGAGCCGCCGAAGCCGACGGCGAAGGCGAGCATGCCCCAGTCGTAGCCGCCCTGATCCAAGGCAAGCTTGGTGAGCGGGATGTTGTCGAACACCGCCGATACAAAGCCCAGGCCGAAGGCGGTCTGCACCGAGGCGGCGGGCAGTTTCTCCACCGGCATCAGGCTGGCGGCGGTGACCAGGAAGATGAGAAACAGGCTGCCCTTGAGCGCATGGCGTGCCTCGCTCCACGGTGCCGGGCGCAGCAACGCGCCGAGCAGGATGGCGGCCCAGACGCCGACCGCGGGCAAACCGAGCGCCACGTTGGCCGCCATGGCGCCGGCGATGATAAGTCCCACCACCCCCAGCCTCATCCAGTCTGCCTGGTGGTCACGCGACCAGTCCTTGCGGATGGGTTGCCAGGCATGCTGCTGGCGGGCAGCGACAAATCCCGAGAAGGCGACGGCGACGAGGGAAGCGACGAAGGCGTGGGTCACATGCAGGGCGGGCACCCCGGCGATCCACATCATGGTGGTGGTGGTGTCGCCCACCACCGAACCCGCGCCGCCCGCGTTGGAAGCGGCGACGATGGCGGCCAGATAGCCCACTTTCACCCGGCCCTGGAATACCCGGCGCGCGACGACGCCGCCGATCATGGCGGCGGCGATGTTGTCGAGAAAACTGGAGATCACTGCCACCATCACCAGCAGCAGAAAGCCGCCGCGCCAGTCGTCCGGCAGCCAGTGCGGCAGCAGGTCGGGCACGTGCGATTGCTCGAACACCTTGGCGAGGATGGCGAAGCCCAGCAGCAGCCCCAGCAAATTCAGCAGCAGCGGCGCCTCGTGTCCGAGGTGGGGCAGCAGGTCGTAGCCCAGCACCGAGACCTTGTACAGGGCGATGACCACGAGTCCCGTCAGCGCGATCTCGAAATTGCGCTGGTGAAAAACAGCCACCCCGACGAGGGTCAGGGCGAAGAAGAAGAACTCGACGGGAAAGGGCAGCATGGTGGAAAGGGCGGTTATTGGAGGAGGGGCGCAGGTGAGGGCGCAACGCAGCGATTTTATGCGCTGCAGCGGTCAAGCCGCCATTATCCGGGCTTTGTTCCGCTCCGCGCTTGTCAGGTAATCCGCTTCGTTATATCTTGTAAAACATAACGAAGCGGATGAAAGCCGATTCTGGATAAACGCATCAAACCCAAACTGCGGATCCTGCTGGGCGCCGAAATCGCCATCGGGCCGGGCAAGGCGGACCTGCTCGACGCGGTGGCCCGCACCGGTTCCATTTCGGCGGCGGCGCGCGAGATGGGCATGTCCTATCGCCGCGCCTGGGGACTGGTCGATACCATGAACCGCTGTTTCCACGTCCCGCTGGTGGAGGCAAGCAAAGGCGGTTCGGGCGGCGGCGGCGCGCGGGTCACCGATCTGGGTCTGGACGTGCTGGCGCGTTACCGCGCCATGGAAATCAAGGCGGCGGCCAGCGTCGCCGCCGAAATGCGTGAATTTGGCCGGCTGCTGGCAGAGCGGACAGATTGAAGTGGCTGGAATGGGCGGTCAGGCCCCGGTTTTTCGTCCATCGTTATATTCGTGCATGCATATCGAGAGGAGGCTCCGTGAGAACCGTGTCCAGTCTATTTGCGATTTTCCTGCTTGCGACTGCGCTCGCTCGCCCAGTTCTGGCCGCCGAAGTCCGGGTCGCCGTTGCCGCCAACTTCACCGCGCCGATGCAGAAAATCGCCGCCGACTTCGAGAAGGCCAGCGGCCACAAGGCGCAGCTGGCGTTCGGCGCCACCGGCAAGTTCTACGCCCAGATCAGGAACGGCGCGCCGTTCGGGGTGCTGCTGGCGGCGGACGATGAAACCCCGGCCAGACTGGAAAAAGAGGGCCTCGCGGTGGCCGGCAGCCGCTTCACCTACGCGATCGGCCAACTGGCATTGTGGTCGGCCAAACCCGGTTACGTGGACGACCAGGGTGCGGTGCTGAAGCAGGGCGCGTTCGACCATCTGGCCATCGCCAACCCCAGGCTGGCGCCCTACGGCGCGGCGGCGCTCGAAACCCTGGGCAAACTGGGCCTGCTCGGCAGCGTCGAGAGCAAGTTCGTGCAGGGCGAGAACATCGCCCAGACCTTCCAGTTCGTCAGCACCGGCAACGCCGAACTCGGTTTCGTCGCCTTGTCCCAGGTCTTTGAGAACGGCAAACTCAAAAGCGGTTCGGCCTGGATCGTGCCGCCTGCTTTGCATGCACCGATCCGTCAGGATGCGGTGGTGCTGACCCAAGGCAAGGACAACCCGGCCGCCGCCGCGCTGGTCAAATTTCTCAAAGCCGACCCGGCGCGCGCGGTGATCCAGTCCTACGGCTATCAACTGTAAGCAGGGGGAGCAGCGTGCCGGGCGACACCGATTTGGCCGCGATTGTGCTGACGCTGAGACTGGCCAGCGTCACCACGCTGCTGCTGCTCGTCCTCGGTACCCCCATCGCCTGGTGGCTGGCGCGTACTCGCTCGGCCTGGAAGGGCGCGGTCGGCGCGGTGGTGGCGCTGCCCATCGTGCTGCCGCCGACGGTGATCGGCTTCTATCTGCTGGTGGTGATGGGGCCGAACGGCCCGGTCGGCCAGCTGACCCAGTCGCTGGGGCTCGGCGTGCTGCCGTTCACCTTCGCCGGACTGGTGGTGGCCTCGGTGTTCTATTCGCTGCCCTTCGTGGTGCAGCCGATCCAGAACGCCTTCGAGGCCATCGGCGAACGGCCGCTGGAAGCGGCGGCCACCCTGCGCGCTTCGCCGCTCGACACCTTTTTCAGCGTGGTGCTGCCGCTGGCGCGGCCCGGCTATCTCACCGCCAGCGTGCTCGGCTTCGCCCACACCGTCGGCGAGTTCGGCGTGGTGCTGATGATAGGCGGCAACATCCCGAACCAGACCCGCGTGGTGTCGGTGCAGATCTACGATCACGTCGAGGCGCTGGAATACGCGCAGGCGCACTGGCTGGCGGCGGGCATGGTGGCGTTCTCCTTCGTCGTATTGCTGCTGCTGTACACCCTGAACCCGAGCGGGCGGCGCGCATGAGTACGGTCACCCAAGCCGGCATCCGCGCCCGTTTCAAGCTCGACTATCCGGGCTTCGCGCTCGACGTCGACCTCGATCTGCCCGGCCGTGGCGTCACCGCCGTGTTCGGCCAGTCCGGTTCCGGCAAGACCACGCTGCTGCGCGCCATCGCCGGGCTGGAGCACGCGCCCGGCGGCACGCTCTCGGTGAATGGCGAGGTCTGGCAGGACGAAGCAGTGTTCCGGCCGACCCACCGGCGTCCGCTCGGTTATGTGTTCCAGGAAGCCAGCCTGTTTCCGCATCTCGACGTGCGGGCCAATCTGCAATACGGACAGAAGCGGGTGCCCTCGGCAGCGCGCCGGGTATCGCTCGACCAGGCGGTGTCCCTGCTCGACATCGGCCACCTGCTTACCCGCCAGCCGGCGCGCCTGTCCGGC
>JBAVFD010000096.1:0-48106 GCA_049588075.1 Thiobacillus sp. | reverse complement strand
CCTGGCGACAACGTCAGCATCAAGGTGTCGCTGATTCAGCCGATCGCCATGGACGAAGGTCTGCGCTTCGCGATTCGCGAAGGCGGCCGTACCGTCGGCGCAGGTGTCGTGGCCAAGATCGAAGAGTAAGGCGAATTAAATGCAAAACCAGAAAATCCGCATCCGCCTGAAGGCGTTTGATTACAAGCTGATCGACCAGTCGGCCATGGAAATCGTGGAAACAGCCAAGCGCACGGGCGCTGTGGTGAAGGGCCCGATTCCGCTGCCGACCTCGATCGAGCGTTTTGACGTGCTGCGCTCGCCGCATGTCAACAAGACATCGCGTGACCAGTTTGAAATCCGCACCCATCGCCGTTTGATGGACATCATGGATCCCACCGACAAAACTGTTGATGCTCTGATGAAGCTGGATCTGCCGGCTGGCGTCGACGTCGAAATCAAGTTGTAAAAAGCGGGCGGCGCAGGTATACTGCCGCCCCTTCTGCTGTACCAATAGTCGCCGGTCAATAGTAATCGGCACCTAAAACCCATGCTGGCGGCTTTGCTTGCCGGCTTGAGATAGGAAATACAAAGATGAGTATCGGGCTCGTTGGCCGTAAGGTCGGCATGACCCGCATTTTTACCGAGAGCGGTGCATCCGTTCCGGTGACGGTGCTGGAAATGTCAAACAATCGTGTGACGCAAGTGCGCACGTCAGAAAATGATGGCTATTCCGCTGTGCAGCTTGCCTATGGCAGTCGCCGCAATAGCCGTGTCCGCAAATCGGAAGCTGGGCATTACGCCAAGGCGGGTGTGGACGCCGGCGAATTGATGCGCGAGTTTCGCGTGACTGCCGATGTCGCCGCGCAGTATCAGCCGGGTGCGTCCGTGTCGGTCGAGGTTTTCCAGGCCGGGCAAAAGGTTGATGTGACGGGGGTGACGCAGGGCAAGGGCTTTGCCGGCACCATCAAGCGCCACAACTTTAAATCGCAGCGTGCCACGCACGGTAACTCCCGCTCGCACAATGTGCCGGGCTCTATCGGTATGGCGCAGGATCCGGGCCGCGTGTTCCCGGGTAAGCGTATGGCCGGTCATATGGGTGCGGTCACCTGCACCAAGCAGAATCTGGAAGTTGTGCGTGTTGATGCGGAGCGTGGGTTGGTGCTGTTGAAAGGCGCTGTTCCAGGTTCCAAAGGCGGTCATGTCGTGGTGCGCCCGGCTGTGAAGGGGGGTGTCTGATGGATTTGACTGTCATTAACGAACAGGGCCAGCAGGTAACCAGCGTTGCCGCTTCCGACGAAACGTTTGGTCGTGAGTACAACGAGGCGCTGGTTCACCAGGTGGTGACCGCGTTTCAGGCGAATGCGCGTAGCGGTAACCGCGCTCAGCAGACGCGTGCTGAAGTCACGGCGTCGACGCACAAGCCGTGGCGCCAAAAAGGCACCGGGCGCGCACGTGCGGGTCGTACGTCGAGCCCGATCTGGCGCGGGGGTGGTGTCGCTTTTCCGAACAAGCCGAATGAGAATTTCAGCCACAAGGTGAACCGCAAGATGTATCGCGCCGGTCTGGCGACCATCCTGTCTCAGCTGGCCCGTGAAGGCAAGCTCAAGGTGGTGGAAAGCCTGGGCATCGATTCGCCCAAGACCAAGCAGCTTGCGGGCAAGCTGAAGTCGATGGGTTACGGCAAGGTCATGATCATTGCGGACAGCGTGGACGACAACCTGTGGCTGTCGTCGCGCAACCTGCCGAACGTTTATGTGGTTGAGCCGCATCAGGCCGACCCCTGGAGCCTGGTTAAATTCGGTAACGTGCTGATCACCAAGGCGGCGGTCAAGCAGTTTGAGGAGATGGTGTGATGGGTGCGTTTACTCAGGAGCGTTTGCTCAAAGTCATTCTCGCGCCGGTGATCTCTGAAAAGAGCACTCGTGTGGCCGACAAGCTGAATCAGGTTGTTTTTCGCGTGCTGCCCGACGCGACCAAGCAGGAAATTGGTGCCGCTGTCGCTGATTTGTTCAAGGTCGAAGTGGTGGGCGTGCAGGTATTGAACGTCAAGGGCAAAGTCAAGCGCTCGGGTCGTGTTACGGGTCGCCGTGATAACTGGAAGAAGGCATATGTCACCCTGAAGCAGGGTCAGGACATTGACTTCGCATCCGGTCGGTAAGGGAGAAAATCATGGCATTGATTAAAGTCAAACCCACCTCTGCCGGCCGCCGTGCGGTCGTCAAGGTCGTCACGCCAGGCTTGCATAAAGGCAAGCCCGTCGCAGCATTGCTTGAGCCAAAGAAGCGCGGTTCGGGCCGTAACAATAATGGTCATATCACGGTTCGCCACAAGGGTGGCGGCCACAAGCAGCATTACCGTGTGGTGGATTTCCGTCGCAACAAGGATGGCATTCCCGCAACGGTCGAGCATTTGGAATATGACCCCAACCGCTCCGCGCATCTGGCGCTGCTGTGTTATGCCGATGGCGAACGTCGCTACATCATTGCGCCGCGTGGTGTGCAGGTTGGCGCGCAGTTGGTGAACGGAATCGAGTCCCCCATCAAGCCGGGCAATTGCCTGCCGTTGCGCAGCATTCCGGTGGGGAGCACGGTGCACTGCGTTGAGATGATGCCGGGCAAGGGTGCGCAGATCGCGCGTTCGGCCGGTACCTCGGTTCAACTGTTGGCGCGTGAAGGCAGCTACGCTCAGTTGCGGCTGCGTTCGGGCGAGATCCGCAAGGTTCACGTTGACTGCCGCGCCACGCTGGGTGAGGTGGGCAACGAAGAGCATAGCCTCCGTTCGATCGGTAAGGCGGGCGCCAATCGCTGGCGTGGCATTCGTCCGACCGTGCGTGGTGTGGTGATGAACCCCTGCGATCACCCGCACGGTGGTGGTGAAGGTCGTACTGCGGCAGGCCGTCATCCGGTCAGCCCGTGGGGTACCCCGACCAAGGGCTATCGCACCCGCAGCAACAAGCGCACCTCCAACATGATCGTCCGCCGCCGTCAAGCGCGCTGATTGAGGTAGAAAGATATGGCACGTTCAATTAAAAAAGGCCCGTTCGTAGATGGGCATCTGCTGAAAAAGATCGAAACCTCGCGCAATGCGAACGACAAGCGCCCGATCAAGACCTGGTCGCGTCGTTCCACCGTGTTGCCCGATTTTATTGGTTTGACAATAGCGGTGCATAACGGCCGTCAGCATATTCCGGTGTTTGTGACTGAAAACATGGTCGGTCACAAATTGGGCGAGTTTTCCATAACGCGTACCTTCAAGGGTCACGTTGCGGACAAGAAGGCGAAGAAATAAGGAGCGCATGATGGAAGTTTCTGCGATTTTGCGTGGTACGCGCCTGGGCGCACAGAAGGGCCGTCTGGTTGCTGACCAGATTCGGGGCCTGCGTGTGGAGCAGGCGCTGAATATTCTGGCCTTCAGCCCTAAAAAGGGCGCGGAGATCATCAAGAAGGTGCTCGAGTCGGCGATTGCCAATGCCGAGCACAACGAAGGTGCGGACATTGATGCCCTGAAGGTCAAGACGATTTATATCGATCAGGGTTCGGTGCTGAAGCGCTTTACCGCCCGCGCCAAAGGCCGTGGCAACCGTATTAGCAAACCAACCTGTCACATCACCGTGACGGTTGGCGATTAAGGAAGCGCCATGGGACAAAAAATACATCCGATCGGGTTCCGTCTTGGTGTTCAGCGTATCTGGACGGCCAAATGGTATGGCTCGAACCGCACTTTCGCCAGCACGCTGCTTGAAGACATCAAGGTTCGCGATTACCTGAAGAAGAAACTTGCACACGCATCGGTCTCCAAGGTGCTGATCGAGCGTCCGGCGAAGAATGCGCGCATCACGATTTTCAGCGGTCGCCCCGGTGTGGTGATCGGTAAAAAAGGTGAAGACATCGAAGTGCTGCGTGGAGAACTCGCGCGATTGATGTCGGTGCCGGTGCATGTCAACATCGAAGAAGTGCGCAAGCCCGAAACCGATGCGCAGATCATAGCCGACGGCATCGCGCAGCAGCTTGAGAAACGCGTGATGTTTCGCCGCGCCATGAAGCGCGCGATGCAGAATGCCATGCGCCTGGGTGCCCAGGGCATCAAGATCATGAGTGCGGGTCGTTTGAACGGCGCCGAAATTGCGCGTACCGAATGGTATCGCGAGGGTCGTGTGCCATTGCACACCCTGCGCGCCGAAATTGATTATGGCTTTTCCGAAGCGAAAACCACCTACGGCATCATCGGCATCAAGGTTTGGGTATACAAGGGCGATGCGCTCAATCGTGGCGAACAGCCTGCGGCCGCTGAACAGGAAAAGCGCGCCAAGAAACCGGGAGTGAAGCATGCTGCAGCCAGCTAGAAGAAAATATCGCAAGGAACAGAAAGGCCGTAATACCGGCCTGGCGACTCGTGGTGCCGACGTGAGTTTTGGCGATTTTGGTCTCAAGGCGATTGGCCGTGGCCGCTTGACTGCACGCCAGATCGAGGCCGCGCGTCGTGCTATGACCCGCCACATCAAGCGCGGTGGACGTGTCTGGATTCGCATTTTCCCGGATAAGCCGATTTCGCGTAAGCCCGCTGAAGTCCGTATGGGTAACGGTAAAGGTGCGCCGGAATACTACGTGGCCGAGATTCAGCCTGGTAAGGTTTTGTACGAGATGGACGGAGTGAACGAAGAGATCGCGCGTGAAGCATTCCGCTTGGCTGCGGCCAAGTTGCCGATCGCGACCACTTTCGTGACCCGCATGATCGGGAGCTAAACGATGAATACGCAAGAAATGCGCGGCAAGAACGCCGTTGAGTTGAAGCAGGAACTTGAATCCCTGTTGCGTGCCCACTTTGCCCTGCGTATGCAGGTAGCGACTCAGCAGTCCAGCAAGACCGCTGATCTCGGCAAACTGCGCCGCGACATTGCCCGGGTCAAGACCATTATGCGCGAGAAGGCAGGTCAAGCATGACTGAAATCAAGAAGATGGTGCGCACGCTGACAGGGCGTGTGGTGAGCGACAAGATGAACAAGACGGTTACGGTGCTGGTTGAGCGTCATACCAAGCATCCGGTCATCGGCAAGATCATTCGACTGTCCAAGAAGTATCACGCGCATGATGAAAACAACGAGTTTCATGAAGGCGACATGGTGCAGATCGAGGAGTCGCGCAAGCTGTCGCGTACCAAGGCATGGACGGTCAGCAAACTGATCGAGCGCGCCCGCGTTTAAGGCTTGCATAAACCGAAAAGACTCGGTATAGTGCTGCGTTTTCCGGTTGGTGTGCCGGTTGTTTGTGGCCGGTTCGCTGACTCAGTAAGTCCGCTCTAAGCGGAATTTCTCCCGAACGGGTTCCAAAACTGGCCGCCGCCATGGTGGATAAAGTTGGAGGCAATTAAATGATTCAGATGCAGTCCGTATTGGACGTGGCTGACAACACGGGTGCACGCTCCGTTATGTGCATCAAGGTGTTGGGCGGCAGTCATCGTCGCTACGCAAGCGTGGGCGATATCATCAAGGTCAGCATCAAGGATGCTGCGCCGCGTGGCCGCGTTAAAAAGGGCGATGTCTACAATGCCGTGGTCGTTCGTACGGCCAAGGGTGTGCGTCGTCCGGATGGTTCGCTGGTGCGCTTCGATGGCAATGCTGCCGTGCTGCTCAACAACAAACTGGAGCCGATCGGTACCCGTATTTTCGGACCGGTTACCCGTGAATTGCGCACCGAGAAGTTCATGAAGATCGTCTCGCTTGCGCCCGAGGTTCTGTAAGGTAAATCATGGCACGTATTCATAAAAGCGATCAGGTCATCGTCCTGGCCGGTAAAGACAAAGGCAAGCGCGGTTCCGTGCTGAATGTTTTGGATAGCGGTCACCTTCTGGTTGAGGGCGTGAACCGCGTCAAGAAACACCAGAAGCCGAATCCCATGCGCAACATCCAGGGCGGAATTGTCGAGAAAGAGATGCCGATTCAGGCTTCCAATGTCGCTCTTTTTAATACGGCGACGCAAAAAGCGGATCGTGTGGGTTACAAGGTGCTGGAGGACGGCCGCAAAGTTCGCGTGTTCAAGTCCAATGGCGAAATGGTTGACGCTCAGGGGTGATCATGGCGCGTTTTCAAGAGTTATATCGTGAGACTGTGGTGCCCAAGCTGGTTGAACAGTTTGGCTACAAGTCTGTTATGGAAGTCCCGCGTATCCAGAAGATCACCCTGAACATGGGTGTGGGCGAAGCGGTTGCTGACAAGAAGGTGATGGATCACGCGGTGTCTGACATGCAGAAGATTGCGGGTCAAAAGCCGGTTGTCACCAAGTCCAAGAAATCAATCGCGGGCTTCAAGATCCGTGACAACTATCCGGTTGGTTGCATGGTGACCCTGCGTCGTGCACAGATGTTCGAATTCCTTGATCGTCTGGTTACGGTGGCGATGCCGCGTATTCGTGACTTCCGGGGTGTTTCGGGCAAGTCGTTCGACGGCCGTGGCAATTACAACATGGGCGTCAAGGAACAGATTATTTTCCCCGAGATTGAGTACGACAAGATTGATGCGCTGCGTGGGATGAATATCACCATCACCACCACCGCGAAGACCGATGATGAAGCGCGAGCTCTGCTGGCGGCCTTCAGCTTCCCGTTTAAAAATTAAATCAGGCAAGAATTGAGGTAGGCATGGCCAAAATGTCCTTGATTAATCGCGAAGAAAAGCGCGCGCGTACGGTGAAAAAATTTGCCGCCAAGCGTGCCGAGATCAAAGCGGTGATCGCCAATGCGCAGACCAGCGAAGAAGATCGTATGGCAGCGTATCAAGCTTTGCAGGCTCTGCCGCGCGACGCCAGTCCGGTACGTCAGCGTAACCGTTGCCAGTTGACGGGGCGTCCGCGTGGCGTGTTCAGCAAGTTTGGCTTGGCGCGTAGCAAGGTTCGCGAATATGCGATGCGCGGTGAGATTCCCGGCATCGTCAAGGCTAGCTGGTAAGGGGTAAACAATATGAGTATGAGTGATCCCATTGCGGACATGCTGACCCGCATTCGGAATGCGCAGGCGGTTGAGAAGGTCGCAGTCACAATGCCTTCTTCCAAGGTCAAGGTGGCCATCGCCAAGGTCTTGAAGGACGAGGGTTATATTGAAGATTTCGCCATTCGTGGCGAAGTCGGCAAACCTGAGCTTGAGTTGCAGCTTAAGTATTACGCTGGCCGTCCGGTTATCGAGCGCATTGAGCGCGTGAGCAAGCCGGGTCTGCGTATCTACAAGGGCGCTGAAGATTTGCCGCGCGTCATGAACGGCTTGGGCGTGGCGATTGTCTCCACATCGAGCGGCGTGATGACGGATCGCCATGCCCGCGCCAAAGGCGTGGGTGGTGAAGTCCTGTGCGTCGTGGCGTAAGGGGGAGTTGATATGTCACGTGTAGCTAATAATCCTATTACGTTGCCGAAAGGCGTTGAGGTTGCGCTGGGTGGTGCGATTTCTGTCAAAGGGCCGTTGGGCTCGATGAATCAGGCGATGTCGAGCGATGTTACGGTTTCGCTTAACGACGGTGTGCTGACTTTTGTGCCGACCAGTGGAAGCATCCAGGCGAATGCCATGTCGGGAACCATGCGTGCGCTGGTGAACAACATGGTGCAGGGCGTTTCCAAGGGTTTCGAGAAGAAATTGCTGCTGGTCGGGGTCGGTTATCGCGCGCAGGCTCAGGGCGATGCGCTCAACCTGACGCTGGGTTTCTCGCACCCGGTGGTGCACAAGATGCCCGCTGGGATCAAGGTTGAGACCCCGACGCAAACCGAGATTGTGATCAAGGGTATCGATCGTCAGGTTGTTGGACAGGTGGCTGCCGATGTGCGCTCGTACCGTCCGCCAGAGCCCTACAAAGGCAAAGGCGTTCGTTACAGCGACGAAGTGGTTATCAAGAAAGAGACCAAGAAGAAGTAAGGCTTAAGGACAGATAATGAACACCAAGCAATCACGGATTCGCAGAGCGCGCAAAACCCGCGCCAAAATCGCGGCCGTCAAGGCGATCCGCCTGGCCATCCACCGCACCAACAGCCATATCTATGCGCAGATCATTTCTGCAGACGGTGGCACGGTCATGGCCAGCTCCTCGTCTAACGACAAGGAAATGCGTAGTCAGCTGACTAACGGCGGGAATGTGGATGCTGCCGTGGCAGTGGGCAAGCGCCTGGCTGAGAAAGCCAAGGGTTTGGGTATTGAAAAAGTGGCTTTCGACCGGGCTGGTTTTCAGTTTCATGGGCGTGTCAAAGCCCTGGCTGAAGCGGCCCGCGAAGGCGGTTTGGTATTTTAACGAGGCATAATCAAGATGGCCCGTACAGCACCTACAAATAACGAAGAGCGCGGCGACGGCTTGCGCGAGAAGATGATTTCGGTCAACCGTGTCACCAAAGTGGTGAAGGGCGGCCGAATCATGGGCTTTGCCGCGCTGACCGTGGTCGGCGATGGCGATGGCGGTATCGGCATGGGCAAGGGTAAATCCCGTGAAGTGCCTGTCGCCGTTCAAAAGGCCATGGAAGAAGCGCGTCGCAAGCTGGTCAAGATCAACCTGAAGAGCGGCACCTTTCACCATACGGTCGTGGGCCAGCATGGCGCTTCGCGTGTGCTGATTCAGCCGGCATCCGAAGGTACCGGCATTATCGCGGGCGGTGCGATGCGTGCCGTGTTTGAAGTCATGGGCGTGCAGAACGTCCTGGCTAAATGCCTGGGCTCGACCAATCCCTATAACGTCGTGCGTGCAACTATTGACGGCCTGCTGAAAATGTCGACGCCGTCAGAGATTGCGGCCAAACGCGGCAAGTCCGTCGAAGACATCACGGGGTAAACCATGAGCGAGCAGAAAAAAATCAAGGTGACGCTGATCAAGAGTCTGATTGGCACCAAGCAGCCCCATCGTGCTTGCGTGCGCGGCTTGGGTCTGCGTCGTATGCACCACACGGTTGAAGTGCTGGATACGCCGGAAAACCGCGGGATGATTACCAAGGTCGCCTATCTGGTGAAGTGCGAGGCTTAAATGGAACTGAATAACATCAAACCGGCAGATGGCGCCAAGAAAAACAAGCGGCGCGTAGGTCGCGGTATCGGATCGGGTCTCGGCAAGACTGCCGGCCGTGGGCACAAAGGTCAATCCTCCCGTGCGGGCGGTTTCCATAAGGTTGGCTTTGAGGGCGGCCAGATGCCGATGCATCGTCGCCTGCCCAAGCGTGGCTTCGTTTCGCTGACTAAAGCGGATACGGCTCACGTTCGCCTGGCCGAACTTATGACGGTTGGCGTCGACGAGATTGACTTGCTGGTGCTGAAACAGGCTGGTGTCGTGAGCGCTTCGGTTCGCGCCGCCAAGGTCTACCTGGCTGGCGAAATCGGCAAAGCGGTCAAGCTGCGTGGTGTTGCGGTCACCAAGGGTGCACGCGCTGCCATCGAAGCGGCCGGCGGCAGCGTCACCGACTGATTCAGCGAGGACACGCGCTTTGGCCACACCCAAAACCGGCTTGAACAAATTCGGCGACCTTAAGCGCCGCTTGATGTTCCTGCTCGGCGCCTTGATCGTTTACCGGATCGGCACCTTTATTCCGGTGCCCGGGATCGATCCGCTGGTGCTTGATCAGCTGTTCAATTCGCAGCAGGGCGGCATCCTGGGCATGTTCAACATGTTTTCTGGCGGGGCGCTGAAGCGTTTCAGCGTCTTTGCGCTGGGAATCATGCCGTACATTTCGGCCTCGATCATTGTGCAGTTGATGACGACCGTATCGCCTCAGCTTGAAGCGCTGAAAAAAGAGGGTGAAGCCGGACGTCGCAAAATCACGCAGTACACCCGCTACGGGACATTGTTTCTGGCATTGTTCCAGGCCATGGGTATTGCTATTGCGCTCGAGTCCCAGGCGGGCTTGGTGCTCGAGCCGGGTATGGCTTTTCGCTTGATTACGGTGGTGACGCTTACGGCGGGCACCTTGTTCTTGATGTGGTTGGGTGAACAGATTACAGAACGTGGTCTGGGCAACGGCATTTCGATCATTATTTTCGGGGGTATTGCGGCGGGGTTGCCGCATGCCATCGGGGGCACGCTGGAATTGACGCGCACCGGTGCGTTCTCGATTCCGCTGGTGCTCATGCTGTTCGTCGCCATGTTGCTTATTACCGCACTGGTGGTGTTTGTTGAGCGTGGGCAGCGCAAGATCCTGGTCAACTATGCCAAGCGCCAGGTTGGCAAGATGGTTGTGGGTGGGCAGAGTTCGCATTTGCCGCTGAAGTTGAACATGGCCGGCGTGATTCCGCCGATTTTCGCCTCCAGCATCATTCTGTTCCCGGCCACCCTGGCGGGATGGTTTGGCAGTGGCGCGGGCATGGGGTGGCTGAAAGATATTGCTTCCACGCTGTCTCCGGGCCAGCCGGTATATGTGTTGCTGTATGCGTTGGCAATTATCTTCTTCTGCTTTTTTTATACCGCCTTGGTGTTCAATTCCAAGGAGACGGCAGACAATTTGAAGAAGAGCGGTGCGTTTGTTCCGGGTATCCGTCCTGGTGAGCAAACTGCACGTTATATCGACAAGATATTGACCCGGCTGACGCTGGTGGGTGCGATCTACATCACGCTGGTGTGTTTGCTGCCTGAGTTTCTGATTTTGAAGTGGAACGTTCCCTTCTATTTCGGTGGGACGTCATTGCTGATTATCGTGGTGGTAACCATGGATTTCATGGCGCAGGTTCAAGCCTACGTCATGTCGCATCAGTATGAAGGTCTGCTCAAGAAAGCCAATTTCAAGAACGGCTTGGTGGGGCGCTGATGTCGAAGGAAGATGTTATTCAGATGCAGGGCGAAGTGCTTGAAAACCTGCCGAATGCCACCTTTCGGGTCAAGTTGGAAAACGGTCATGTATTGCTGGGGCATATCTCTGGAAAGATGCGGATGCACTACATCAAAATTCTTCCTGGGGACAAGGTGACGATAGAACTCACCCCCTATGATTTGACCAAAGGCCGGATCGTTTTCCGGGCTAAATAGTTTTTGACCGGTAGCTTGCTACCGGTGAGTGAATGGAGAAAACCATGAGAGTGCAGGCTTCAGTCAAGAAAATGTGCCGTAAGTGCAAGGTTGTACGCCGCAAGGGTGTTGTGCGCGTGATTTGCGACGACCCGCGTCATAAGCAGCGTCAGGGTTGAGCTTGGCAGGATTGGTAAGTTTGATTTCGAGTCAACCTAAAGATGGGTTGACGTGTTATAATTTTTTGTTTTGCGTTCGGAGCTTTGCTAATGGCTCGTATAGCAGGGGTTAATATCCCGAATCATCAACACGCGGTTATTGCGTTGACCGCCATTTACGGTATCGGCCGGACCACGTCCGGAAAGATTTGTGACGCTTCTGGTATTGCCCGGTCGTCGAAAATCAAGGATCTGACCGAGGCTGAAATGGAGCGTCTGCGTGAGGGCGTGGCCAAGTTCACGGTCGAGGGTGACCTGCGCCGTGAAATCACCATGAACATCAAGCGTTTGATGGATCTCGGTTGCTACCGGGGATTCCGTCATCGTAAAGGCTTGCCGGTGCGCGGTCAGCGCACGCGCACCAACGCGCGTACCCGTAAGGGCCCGCGCAAAGCCATCAGAAAATAAAGGTTAATCATGGCTACGAAACCAGCGGCGCGAGTTCGCAAAAAAGTTAAAAAGAATGTCGCGGAAGGCATCGCGCACATTCATGCTTCATTCAATAACACCATCGTGACGATCACTGATCGCCAGGGCAATGCCTTGTCGTGGGCGACAGCCGGTGGTGCGGGCTTTAAAGGTTCGCGCAAGTCGACGCCGTTCGCGGCGCAGGTCGCGGCTGAAAATGCCGGCAAGATGGCGCAGGAATACGGCGTCAAGAACCTGGAAGTGCGGATCAAGGGCCCTGGCCCCGGCCGTGAATCCACCGTGCGTGCGTTGAACGCGTTGGGCTTCAAGATCCTCACGATCTCTGATGTGACCCCGATCCCGCACAACGGTTGCCGTCCCTCCAAAAAGCGTCGTATCTAATACTAGGGAATATCATGGCTCGTAATCTTGATCCCAAATGCCGTCAGTGCCGCCGTGAAGGCGAAAAGCTCTTCCTCAAAGGCGAAAAGTGCTTCACTGACAAGTGCGCTATCGAACGCCGCGCCTATGCCCCCGGCCAGCATGGCCAGAAGAGTGGCGCCCGTTTGTCGGGTTATGGCGTGCAGTTGCGTGAGAAACAAAAAATCCGCCGTATCTATGGCGTGCTGGAAGGCCAGTTTCGCCTGACCTACAAGCGGGCTGACAGCCGCAAGGGTGTGACCGGTGAAAACCTGCTGTCGATGCTGGAATCGCGCCTGGACTCGGTGTGTTACCGCATGGGTTTTGGCGCATCGCGTACCGAAGCGCGGCAGATTCTGCGTCATAACGGCATTACCGTGAACGGGCGCCGGGTCAACATCCCGTCGTACCAGGTGCGTGCAGGCGATGTGGTTGAAGTGGCGGACAAGGCCAAGGCGCATCTGCGTATCAAGGCCGCTGCAGAAGCGACCGCGGCGCGCGGCTATCCCGAGTGGGTTGAAGTTGACGCCAAGGCGCTCAAGGGCACATACAAGGCTGCGCCGCAACGCTCGGAATTGCCGTCGACCATCAATGAGTCCCTGGTCGTCGAACTGTACTCCAAATAAATTGAACTGTTCTTTTTAACCCGGCCATGATGGCCGGGTTTTAAGGGTTGGTTTTAAGGAATTGCACTCTATGCAAAGCGCTACCGAATTTCTCAAGCCGCGTATTGTTGAGGTGGATCGTGCCTCTCCCCTGCATGCCAAGGTCATTATGGAGCCCTTCGAGCGTGGCTATGGTCACACGCTGGGCAATGCGCTGCGCCGTATTCTGCTGTCGTCCATGGTTGGCTATGCGCCGACCGAGGTGGCGATTAGTGGTGTCGTGCACGAGTATTCGACCATTGAAGGCGTGCAGGAGGATGTCGTGGATATCCTGCTGAACCTCAAGGGCATCGCGTTCAAGATGCACGGCAAGTCGGAAGCGATTCTGAAAGTCTCCAAATCCGGCGAGGGCGTTGTGACCGCCGGCGACATCGAAGTCAGCCATGACATCGAAGTCCTGAACCCCGATCACGTGATTGCTCACCTGACCAAGGGCGGCAAGCTCGATATGGAAATCAAGGTCGAGGCGGGTCGTGGTTACCAGCCGGCTACCGCACGCAAGGTGTCGGAAGATACGCGTGCCGTCGGCTCGATTCTGGTTGACGCCTCGTTCAGCCCGGTGCGCCGTGTGGCCTACTCGGTCGAAAGCGCGCGTGTTGAACAGCGCACCGATCTCGACCGTCTGGTGATCGACATCGAAACCAACGGCGTCGTCGAGCCGGAAGAAGCCGTACGCACCGCTGCCCGTATTCTGGTGAACCAGCTGTCGGTTTTTGCCGATCTGGAAGGCACGCCGGCCGAGTCCGAATCGCCGCGTTCGCCGCAGGTTGATCCGCTGCTGCTGCGTCCGGTTGACGATCTTGAGCTGACCGTGCGTTCGGCCAACTGCCTGAAAGCAGAAAATATTTATTTCATTGGCGACCTGATTCAGCGCTCCGAGTCTGAATTGCTGCGCACCCCCAACCTGGGTCGCAAATCGCTGAACGAAATCAAGGACGTGCTGGCTTCCAAGAGCCTATCCCTGGGAATGAAGCTGGAAAACTGGCCGCCCGCAGGCCTTGAGCGCCCCTGATTTTTACTGTTTGACTGAACCAAAAAAATAAAGTGCGGGTCGCCGTGGCAGGCGGCCTAGCCCAAGAATACTGACTGAAAGGAACCGCCATGCGTCATCGTCAATCCAACCGCAAGCTCAATCGCACCACCAGCCACCGTCTGGCCATGTTTCGCAACATGAGCGTGTCGCTGCTGAACCACGAAATCATCAAGACCACGCTGCCGAAAGCCAAGGAACTGCGCCGCTTCGTCGAGCCGTTGATCACCTTGGGCAAGGAGCCCAGCCTGGCAAACCATCGCCTGGCGTTCGACCGTCTGCGTGACCGTGATATGGTCGTCAAACTGTTCGGCGAACTGGGCCCGCGTTACAAAACGCGTCCCGGTGGCTACTTGCGCATTCTGAAATACGGTTTCCGCAATGGCGACAACGCGCCGATGGCGCTGGTCGAACTGGTTGACCGGCCGGACAGCGATGCTGCACCGGTTGACGCGGAGTAATCTGCGTCCGCTTTGACAGGCATAAAAATAGCCGGGTTTTCCCGGCTTTTTTTATGCCTGTCACGGGCGGTGAGCGCATTAAAGAATGCGCCAGCCGTCCTGCCTTGCTCCTGGACGACCTTGTCAGGCATAGTCCCCCCTCTTTGACAGCAGGAGTGGCCAGTGATTGTCCTCTTCACCGATTTCGGGATACGTGATCCCTATGTGGGACAAGTCAAGGCACGCCTTGCCGAACATGCGCCCGCGCAACAGGTGGTGGACTTGCTGCATGAGGCGCCGGATTTCAATCCGCATGCGGGTGCGCATCTGCTGGCGGCACTTTCGACCGGCTTTCCGCCCGGCAGCGTATTCCTGGCGGTGGTCGATCCGGGCGTCGGTACGCCGCGCGACGCCGTGGTGGTTCTGGCCGGTGGACGCTGGTTTGTCGGGCCGGATAACGGCCTATTGTCGGTGGTTGCCGCGCGCCATCCTGATACCCGGCGATGGCGCATCAACTGGCAGCCTGATGACTTGTCACCTACCTTCCACGGGCGCGACCTGTTTGCGCTGATCGCAGCCGACATCGCGCGCGGCGAATTTCCAACCGGCAAGCTGACCCCGATAGACACGCTGCAAGTTGAATTCGATGCGGGCGATCTGGCGCGGGTGATTTATATCGATCACTTCGGCAACGCCTGGACCGGCGTGCGCGGGGTGTTGAAGGATGCACGCGTCAGCGCGGCGGGCAAAACGTTCAAGCACAGCGAGAGCTTCGGCTTCGTCGGCAAGGGCGAAGGCTTCTGGTTTATCAACAGCGCAGGTCTGCTGGAACTCGCCGTCAACCGGGGCAGCGCGGCCGTCGCGTATGGCCTGAAAGTTGGTGATCCGGTTCAGGTGCAGCGCTTGAACTGATGGCGCTCAATCGACGCCGATCAGCAGGGCTCGATAGTCGTTGACGTTGGTGCGGGTGGGGCCGGTCAGCACCAGGTCTCCCAGCGCCGCAAAGAACCCATGACTGTCGTGCGCAGCCAGCAATGCGCGAGCGTCCAGTGCCTTCGCGCCCGCACGTGCCAGCGTGTCCGGAGTGATCACCGCCCCCGCATTGTCCTCGCTGCCGTCGATGCCGTCGGTGTCGCAGGCAATTGCCGAGACCGGGGTACCGCGCAAGGCCAGCGCGAGCGCCAGCAAATATTCGGCATTGCGGCCGCCGCGGCCATGCTGCGGGTGCAGGCTGACGGTGGTCTCACCGCCGGAGACCAGGGCGAGCGGCTGCCGTCGCGCCAGCGCATGCACCAGCGCGGCATGTTGTTTCGCCGCGGTTTGCGCATCGCCGCTGACGCTGTCCGAAAGCAGCACGGCTGGAATGCCGCGTTGCTCGAAATATTCGGCTGCGGCCAGCAGGCTGCTGCGCGCATTCGCGATGATGCGGTTTTCCATGCGGACAAAACAGGGATCGCCTGGCTTGGGCGTGTCGGTCAACCGGCCTGCGGCACCTGTTTCGAGGTGATGCTTGATGCTGGCGGGCGGTGCGATGTGGAACCGTCCCAGCCGTTCGAGTGCATCGGCGCAGGTGGTCGGGTCGGGCGCGCAGGGGCCGGACGCGATGTGAGTGGGATCGTCGCCGACGACGTCGGAAATGATCAGCGCCAGCCCCTGCGCACCGTTTGCCGCCTGCGCCAGCCGTCCGCCCGACAGGCGGGTGAGGTGTTTGCGCACGGTGTTGATGTCGTGGATGCTCGCGCCGGCGTGCAGCAATGCCTTGGTGACCTGGCGCAACTCCTTCAGCGTGACCCCTTCAACCGGCGCGGCGAGCAGGCTGGAGCCGCCACCGGAAATCAGCGCCAGCAGCAGATCGTCCGGCCCCAGCAGGCTGACCTGTTGCAGCATGCGCAAGGCCGCCGCTTCGCCGCGTCCGTCTGGCAGCGGGTGGCTGGCTTCGACGATTTCGATGCGCCGCGTCGGCAGGCCGTGCTGGTAGCGGGTGACGACCAGGCCGGACAGCGGTGCCCCGGCCGGCCAGTGCGCTTCCACGGCAGCAGCCATGCTGGCGCCGGCCTTGCCGCCACCGACCACCAGGGTACGGCCTCTGGGGGGCGCAGGCAGGTGCGGCGGCAGAATCCGTGCAGGATCGGCGGCGGCGACGGCGGCGTGAAACGAGTCGAGCAGCAATCGGCGTGCGGCGAGTCCTTGTGTTTGCATATAATCGCCTGGCTTGAAGGAATGTTTGACCGCGCGGCTTGGCGGGTCATTCCAACAGGGTTCCAAAACGAATTCAAGGTTTATCGATGACATCCCCCTCAAACCGCCTTTCCCCCGGTCGAAAGCGCCTGGCCCTTGTGACGCTCATCGTGCTCGGCGTGGCAGTTGTCTGGACGATTGCCCACAACTTGAAGGGGGGCGGGACGAGTCAAGCCCCGATAGCCGCGGATGGCGCAAATAAGGCGGCGGGCGCGAAGCCCGCATTGACCGTCGCCGCCATCACGCCACAGTGGGTTGAGTGGCCGCAGGTGCTGACGGCGAATGGCAATATCGCCGCCTGGCAGGAAGCGGTGATCAGCACCGAAATTGGCAACCTGCGGCTGACCGATGTGCGGGTCAATGTGGGCGACCAGGTGCAAAAAGGCCAGGTGCTGGCCCGCATTTCCAATGACACGGTAGAAGCGGAACTGGCACAGTCCAGAGCTTCGGTTGCCGAGGCAGAAGCAATGCTGAGCGAGGCCAGAGCGAACGGCGATCGTGCGCGCCAGTATCAAATTACGGGTTTCCTCAGTGCCCAGCAGATCAACCAGTACCTGACAGCCGAGAAAACCGCCATTGCCAGACTGAACGCGGCGCGCGCCAGAATGAAGACCGATCAATTGCGTTTGGCGCAAACGGTCGTGCGCGCACCCGATGCCGGTGTGATTTCTGCGCGCGCCGCCACCATCGGTTCGCTGGCGCAACCGGGACAGGAATTGTTCCGCCTGATTCGCGGCAGTCGTCTCGAATGGCGTGCCGAAGTCAGCGCAGCCGATCTCGGCAAGTTGAAGCCCGGCATGGTGGCGACGCTGACCGCCCCCGGCGGTGAACGGGTGCAAGGCCAGGTGCGCATGGTTGCGCCGACCGTCGATCCGCAGACGCTCAACGGGATGGTATATGTCGACCTGCCGGTTGCCGCGGCCGGCAATGGCCTGCGCGCCGGCACCTTCGCGCGTGGCGAGTTTGCACTGGGACGCGCGCGCGCCATGAGTTTGCCGCAATCTGCCGTGGTGCTGCGCGATGGTTTCGCCTATGTGTTCCGGCTGGACGGCGCAAACAAGGTTGCGCAGACCAAGGTGACGTTGGGGCAGCGGCTAGGCGATCGAATCGAGGTTGCCAGCGGCATCGCGCCTGAAACCCGGGTGGTGGCGAGCGGCGCGGGATTCTTGACCGATGGTGACCTGGTGCGGGTTGTCGATGCATCGGGCGTGGCCAGCCAGCCTTGATCAAGCCATGAACGTCTCATCCTGGTCCATTAAAAACCCGATCCCGGCGGTGCTGCTGTTCGTCATGCTGACGCTGGCCGGTCTGATGGCGTTCAAGTCCATGAAGGTCCAGCAGTTTCCGGACATCGATTTGCCGACGGTGACGGTGTCCGCCACGCTGCCGGGTGCGGCGCCTGCCCAGATGGAAACCGAGGTGGCCCGCAAGATCGAAAACGCGGTCGCCACGCTGCAAGGCATCAAGCACATCTACACCAAGGTGCAGGACGGCACCGTCACGATCACGATTGAATTCCGCCTGGAAAAACCCACCCAGGAGGCGGTGGATGATGTGCGCGATGCCGTCTCGCGCATCCGCTCCGATTTGCCAGGCGATTTGCGCGAACCGGTGATATCCAGAGTGAATGTGGCCGGCTCGCCGATTCTGACTTACACCATCACCTCCAGCCGGATGGACGACGAAGCCCTGTCCTGGTTTGTCGATAACACCGTCACCAAGCACATGCTCAGTGTGCGCGGCGTGGGGGCGGTGGCGCGGGTGGGCGGGGTCAGCCGCGAAGTGCGGGTCGAACTCGATCCGGCGCGACTGTTGGCGTTGAACGCCACCGCCGCCGACATCTCACGCCAGTTGCAGCTGATTCAGCAGGAAGCCTCCGGCGGGCGTGCCGATGTCGGCGGGGCGGAACAGTCGGTGCGCACCCTCGCCACGGTTGCTTCGGCGAGCGAACTGGCGCGCATGGATATCGTGCTGTCCGACGGCCGCCGGGTGCAACTCGATCAGGTGGCCACTGTCACCGACACGGTGGCCGAGCAACGTTCGGCGGCGTTGCTGAACGGCAAGCCCGTGGTTGGTTTTGAAGTCACGCGCAGCCGGGGTGCGGGTGAAGTCGAGGTGGCCGCCGGCGTACGCGCCGAACTGGCCCGGCTCCAGGCCGCCCAGCCGGACATCACCGTTACCGAGGCCTTCAATTTTGTCGACCCGGTGCAGGAGAACTTCGATGGCTCGATGGCGCTGCTGTTCGAAGGCGCGCTGCTCGCGGTGCTGGTGGTCTGGCTGTTTTTGCGGGACTGGCGCGCCACGCTGGTTTCCGCCACCGCCTTGCCGCTGTCGATGATCCCGGCCTTTGCCGTGATGCACCTGATGGGGTTCACGCTCAATGTCGTCACGTTGCTGTCGCTGTCGCTGGTGGTCGGCGTGCTGGTGGACGATGCCATTGTCGAAATCGAAAACATCATCCGCCATGTGCGCATGGGCAAAACGCCCTACCAGGCGGCCATGGAGGCGGCCGACGAGATCGGCATGGCGGTGATCGCCACCACCTTCACGCTGATTGCCGTGTTCCTGCCCACCGCCTTCATGAGCGGCGTGGCGGGCAAGTTTTTTGTGCAGTTCGGCTGGAGTGCGGCGATTGCGGTGTTCTTCTCGCTGGTGGTGGCGCGCATGCTCACGCCGATGATGGCGGCTTATCTTCTGAAACCGCCCAGGCAGACGCATGCCGAGCCGTTCTGGATGGGGGCTTACCTGAAGTGGGTGGCGTGGTGTTTGAAGCACCGTGTTCTCACCACGCTCGCGGCGGCGGGATTTTTCTTCGGGTCGTTTGCGCTGGTGCCGCTGTTGCCTACCGGATTCATCCCGCCCGACGACCTGTCGCAAACCCAGGTTTATCTGTCGCTGCCGCCTGGCAGCACGTACGCGGAAACACTGGCAGCAGCCGAGCAGGCGCGTGCCATCGTGCAAAAAAATCCGCACGTGAAGATGGTCTACACGGCCGTCGGCGGCGGCGCGGCGGGCTCGGATCCCTTCACCCCGCGCGGCGCAGCCGAGGTGCGCAAGGCCACGCTCACCATCAACATGACGCCGCGTTCGCAGCGCGGCGGCATCAAGAAGCAGACGGTTGAGCGTGAATTGCGCGAGGCGTTGACGGCGCTCCCCGGTGCGCGGGTCAATGTAGGGTTCGGCGGATCGAACGAAAAATACATTCTGGTGCTGGCAAGCGAAAACGGCGAGGCACTGGCCGAACACGCGAAGAAGGTTGAGCGCGATTTGCGCACCATCCCCGGCATTGGCAACGTCACCACCAGCGCCAGCCTGGTGCGTCCTGAACTGGTGGTGCGCCCCGATTTCGCCAAGGCCGCGGATCTGGGCGTGACCACGGCAGCGATTGCCGACACGCTGCGCATCGCCACTGCGGGCGACTACGACCAGAGCCTGGCCAAGCTCAATCTGGCGCAGCGGCAAGTGCCCATCGTCGTCAAGCTGCCGCCCGGCGCGCGGCAGGACATGGCGCTGCTGGAACGCATGACCGTGCCCGGCAAACACGGCCCGGTGATGATCGGCAATGTCGCCTCGCTCAGTCTCGACAGCGGCCCGGCCGAAATCGACCGCTACGACCGGCAACGCAACATCAACTTCGAGATCGAGCTGAACCAGCAGCCGCTGGGATGGGTGGAGAGCCAGGCCCTGGCGTTGCCGAGCATTCGAAACCTGCCGCCCGGCGTGACGCAGACCACGGTAGGCGACGCCGAATCCATGAATGAGCTGTTCACCAGTTTTGGCCTGGCCATGCTGACCGGCGTGCTGTGCATCTACATCGTGCTGGTGCTGCTGTTCAAGGGCTTCGTGCAGCCGGTCACCATTCTGGCCGCGCTGGTGCTGTCGATTCCCGGCGCCTTCCTGGCGCTGTTCATCACCCATACCGCGCTGTCGATGCCATCGATGATCGGGCTGGTGATGCTGATGGGGATTGCCACCAAGAACTCCATCCTGCTGATCGATTACGTCATCCTGGCGCGCCGCGAGCATGGCCTGAATCGCTGGGACGCCTTGCTGGATGCCTGCCGCAAGCGCGCCAGGCCGATCGTGATGACCACCGTGGCGATGGGGGCGGGCATGCTGCCCATCGCCATCGGCATGGGCACCGACCCGAGCTTCCGGGCGCCGATGGCGATTGTGGTGATCGGGGGGCTGATCACCTCAACCTTCCTCAGCCTGCTGGTGATCCCGGTGGTGTACACCTATGTGGATGACTTGATTGCCTGGGTTGGGCGGCGGCGTCATCCCGCGCCGCCCATTTCAGCCAGCCTGCAGGAATAAAAAACGGCCAGGCGTTGGCCGGCCGTTTTTTATGCAACGCGGCTTAAAACCGTTCGTCCTCGCGCAGATAGCGCCACTGCCCCAGTGGCAATTCGCCCAGCCGCACGCGGCCGATGCGCACCCGCTTCAGCCCCACCACTTTCAGCCCCACCAGTTCGCACATGCGGCGGATCTGCCGCTTGCGGCCTTCCTTCAGAATGAAGCGCAACTGGTCGGCATTTTGCCAGCCGACCCGGGCCGGGCGGAGTTTTTTTCCGTCGAGCGACAGCCCGTGATTGAGCAACGCGAGGCCGCGTTCATCCAGTCGCCCCTCCACCCGCACCAGATATTCCTTCTCGATATCCGAGTGGTCGCCGATCAATTGCTTGGCAATGCGCCCGTCCTGCGTCAGCACCAGCAGCCCGGTCGAATCGATGTCGAGCCGACCGGCCGGCGCCAGGCCTTTCAGATGCGCCGGATGGAACGCCTGCCCGGCGCGCCCGTCCTGCCACAGCGTCTCGGGGCGGATCAGCACTACGGCGGGCTGATAGCCCGGCTCCGGTTGGCCCGATACATAGCCGACGGGCTTGTGCAGCAGGATGGTGGCGCGCTGCTGTTGCTGCTGGCTGGCGGCGTGATCCAGACGGATCGCGCAGTCGGGGTCGACCCTGGTGCCGAGTTCGCTGACGCGCTTGCCGTCGACGAACACCAGCCCGCGCTCGATGTAGCTGTCCGCTTCGCGGCGCGAGCACAGCCCGCGTTCGGACATCAGTTTGGAAAGGCGGATCGGTTCAGCCATGTCAGCGTCGCGCCAGCACCGGTTGCAGATACTTCCCGGTAAAACTCGCCGGGTTGGCGGCCACCGTTTCAGGCGTGCCCTCGGCGAGGATCTCGCCGCCACCTGCGCCGCCTTCGGGGCCGAGGTCGATCAGCCAGTCTGCGGTCTTGATCACATCGAGGTTATGTTCGATGACGACGACGCTGTTGCCGGCCTCGCTCAAACGCTGCAGCACCTTCAGCAGCAGGTCGATGTCGGCGAAGTGCAGGCCGGTGGTGGGCTCGTCGAGGATGTAGAGGGTGCGGCCGGTGTCGCGCTTGGACAGCTCCAGCGCGAGCTTGACGCGCTGCGCTTCGCCGCCCGACAGGGTGGTGGCGGATTGGCCGAGGCGGATGTAGCCGAGGCCGACATCGAGCAGGGTTTGCAGCTTGCGCCTGACCACCGGCACGGCGGCGAAGAATTCGTGCGCGTGTTCGATGGTCATTTCCAGTACGTCGCGGATGGTCTTGCCCTTGTATTGGACCTCCAGCGTTTCGCGGTTGTAGCGCGCGCCGTGGCAGACGTCGCACGGCACATAAATGTCGGGCAGGAAATGCATCTCGACCTTGATCACGCCGTCGCCCTGGCAGGCTTCGCAGCGGCCGCCCTTGACGTTGAAGCTGAAGCGGCCGGGGCCGTAGCCGCGCATGCGCGCTTCGGGTACCCCGGCGAACAGTTCGCGAATGGGGGTGAACAGCCCGGTGTAGGTGGCGGGGTTGGAGCGCGGGGTGCGACCGATCGGGCTCTGGTCGACGTTGATGACCTTGTCGTAAAACTCCAGGCCGTGGATTTCGCCGTGCGGCGCGGGCTCGGCCGATGAGCCATAGAGATGGCGCGCGACGGCGGCGTAGAGCGTGTCGTTGATGAGGGTGGATTTGCCCGAACCCGACACGCCGGTGATGCAGACGAACAGCCCGACCGGCAAGTTGAGGGTGACGTTTTTCAGGTTGTTGCCGCTGGCGTCGGTCACTACCAGTTGTCGTTCGGGGTCGGGTGCCCGGCGACTTTCCGGAATCGCAATCGCGCGACGGCCGGACAGATACTGGCCGGTGAGCGAGTTTTCGGCGAGGCGGATTTCTTCCGGCGTGCCCTCGGCGACGATTTCGCCGCCATGCACGCCCGCGCCGGGGCCCATGTCGACCACATAGTCGGCGGCGCGGATCGCGTCCTCGTCGTGTTCGACCACCAGCACCGAGTTGCCGATGTCGCGCAGGTGTTTCAGCGTGGCGAGCAGGCGGTCGTTGTCGCGCTGGTGCAGGCCGATCGAGGGCTCGTCGAGCACGTACATCACGCCGGTGAGGCCGGAGCCGATTTGCGAGGCGAGGCGGATGCGCTGCGATTCGCCGCCGGACAGGGTGTCGGCGGAACGGTCGAGCGACAGATAATCCAGCCCGACGTTGTTGAGGAAGCCGACGCGGGCGACGATTTCCTTGACGATCCGGTCGGCGATCTGCGCGCGGTGGCCGTCGAGTGTGAGCGCCTTGAAAAATGCCAGCACCTGTTTCAGCGGCATCGCGCTGACTTCGTAAATCGGCACGCCGCCCATCATCACGTGGCGCGCTTCCTCGCGCAGCCGGGTGCCGTTGCAGGCCGGGCAGGGCTTGTTGTTCTGGTATTTGGCGAGTTCCTCGCGCACCGCCATCGAGTCGGACTCGTGATAGCGCCGCTCCATGTTGGCGAGCACGCCTTCGAACGGGTAGCTCTTGGTGGTGAAGCCGCCGCGCGGCGCCAGCACCTGGAAGGCAATCGCTTCGCGGCCGGAGCCGTTCAGGATCACGTCCTGAATTCGCGCGGGCAGCGATTCCCACGGCATGTCGAGATCGAAGCCGTAATGCATCGCCAGGCTTTGCAGCAGCATGAAGAAGAACTGGTTGCGCTTGTCCCAGCCCTTGATCGCGCCGCTGGCGAGCGACAGGTGCGGGAAGGCGACCACGCGCGCGGGATCGAAGAAAGTAATCTGGCCGAGGCCGTCGCAGGTCGGGCACGCCCCCATCGGGTTGTTGAACGAGAACAGGCGCGGCTCCAGTTCGGGCAGCGCATAGCTGCACACCGGACAGGCGAACCTGGCAGAGAACAGATGCTCCTTGCCGCTGTCCATTTCCACCGCCAGGGCTCGGCCGTCGGCGTGGCGCAGCGCGGTCTCGAAGCTTTCGGCCAGGCGCTGCTTGGCGTCGGAACGCACTTTCAGCCGATCCACCACCACTTCGATGGTGTGCTTCTTGTTCTTGTCGAGCTTGGGCACGGCATCGATTTCATGCACCTTACCGTCGACCCGCACCCGCACGAAGCCCTGCGCGCGCAGCTCGGAAAACAGCTCGAGGTTTTCGCCCTTGCGCCCGACCAGCAGCGGCGCCAGGATCATCAGCTTGGTGTCTTCCGGCAACGCCAGCACCGCGTCGACCATCTGCGACACTGTCTGCGCGGCCAGCGTGATGGCGTGTTCCGGACAGCGCGGATCGCCGACGCGGGCATACAGCAGGCGCAGGTAGTCGTGGATTTCGGTGACGGTGCCGACGGTCGAGCGCGGGTTGTGGCTGGTGGCTTTCTGCTCGATGGAAATCGCCGGCGACAGGCCTTCGATCAGGTCGACGTCGGGCTTTTCCATCAGCTGCAAAAATTGCCGCGCATAGGCCGACAGCGATTCGACGTAACGCCGCTGGCCTTCGGCGTAGAGCGTATCGAAGGCGAGCGAGGACTTGCCCGAGCCCGACAAGCCCGTAATCACCACCAGCTTGTTGCGCGGCAGGTCGAGATTGATGTTTTTCAGGTTGTGGGTGCGGGCGCCGCGGATGCGGATGTATTCCATAAATTTGGGAAAGGGCGTAATTCGCAACCTGCTAATATAACGGACTTCCGTTGCCCGCCGAACTTGACGCCGTGCCCGAACTCGAACTCGCCGAATCCATGACCCGTAGTGAAAAGCGGGCCACCTCCGGGCTGGCCGCAATTTTCGCTCTGCGGATGCTCGGCATGTTCCTGATCCTGCCGGTGTTCGCGCTGTATGCCGAACATCTGCCGGGCGGCGCCAATCACACCCTGGTTGGCCTCACGCTCGGCATGTACGGACTGACGCAAGCCCTGTTGATGATCCCATTCGGCATGGCATCCGACCGCATCGGCCGCAAGAAGGTGATCATTTCCGGCCTGATTCTGTTTGCGATCGGCAGCTTTGTCGCCGCATCGGCAAGCGATATCTACTGGACGATTTTCGGCCGCGCCATCCAGGGCGCAGGCGCGGTGTCCGCCGCGGTCACCGCGATGCTGGCCGACCTTACCCGCGAGGAACACCGAACCAAGGCGATGGCCGTGATCGGATCGAGCATCGGCGTGACTTTCGCGGTTTCGCTGGTGGCCGGTCCCGCGCTCAACCACCTGATCGGCGTGCCGGGCATTTTCGCGCTTACCGGCGTGCTGGCGCTGGCGGCGATCTGGGTGGTGAAGGCGTGGATCCCCGACCCGGCGGACAGCCACTTTCATGCCGACGCCCAGGCCAATCCGGCCAAACTCATCGACGTGCTGAAAAACGGCCAGCTTATCCGCCTCGACTTCGGCATCTTCGCCCTGCACGCGGCACAGATGGCGATGTTCGTGGTGGTGCCGGTGGCGCTCAAGAACAGCGGCCTGGCCCCGGCCCACCACTGGGCGGTGTATCTGCCGGTGCTGCTGGGTTCCTTCGTGCTGATGGTGCCCGCGATCATTTATGGCGAAAAGCGCGGCAAGATGAAACCGGTGTTCGTCGGCGCGGTGGCGCTGATGCTGCTGGCGCAGCTGGGGCTGGCGTTCGGCATCGGGTATTTCTGGGACATCGTGTGGGCGCTGTTCGCGTACTTTGTCGCCTTCAACCTGCTCGAAGCCAGCCTGCCCTCGCTGATTTCCAAGCTTGCGCCGGTGTCGGCCAAGGGCACGGCGATGGGCGTGTACAACACCGCGCAGGCGCTGGGGCTGTTTACCGGCGGCCTGGTCGGCGGCTGGCTGGCGCAGCATCATGGCTTTCACGCAGTATTCATTTTCTGCGGGGTGCTGATGGCTGCGTGGCTGCTGGCGAGCCTGTCGATGCAGGCGCCGCCCGCGATCAAGACCCGGCTGTTCCGTGTGGGCGCGATGCCGGCGGATCAGGCTGCCCTCCTTAAAACGCAGTTGGCCGCGGTGACGGGCGTGGTCGAGGCGGCGGTGCTGGCCGAGGAAGGCGTGGCCATGCTCAAGGTCAGCATCAAGGGCTGGGACGAAGCCGGGGCGCGCAGCCTGATGCCCAGCCCGGCCGCCTGATAGAATCCGCCCTTCGTCAAACTTAACCAATCCAATCTGAATTCGGGGGAAACATGGCATCCGTCAACAAAGTCATTCTGGTCGGCAATCTGGGGCGCGACCCCGAAATGCGCTACCTGCCGAGCGGCGATGCCGTGGCCAATCTGGCCATCGCCACCACCGACAAATACAAGGACAAAACCGGCCAGATGGTCGAGGCGACCGAATGGCATCGGGTCGCCTTCTTTGGCCGTACCGCCGAGGTATGCGGGCAATACCTGAAAAAAGGCAGCCAGGTTTACGTCGAAGGCAGCCTCAAGACCCGCAAATACACCGACAAGGATGGCGTCGAAAAATACGCCACCGAAATCCGCGGCGACCGCATGCAAATGCTGGGCGGCAAGGCCGGTGGCGGCATGGCCGACATGGATGACAGCGGCTATGCACCCCAGGCCGCGCCGAAGGCGCAGCCGCGCTCGCCCGCACCTGCCGCCCGCCCGGCATCCAGCGGGTTCGACGACATGGAAGACGATATCCCGTTCTAAACGCGGTGCCGGGTTGTCTGGGGGGGTACCAGACGGGGCGGTCGGTACGCATATCCGGCTGCTTGGGTATAATCTTGCAACTTATTGATTGTCGGAGAATATTTATGCCGATTTATGCTTACAAATGTACGTCCTGCGGCTTTGCCCAGGACGAAATGCAGAAAATCTCGGATGCGCCGCTGAGCGTGTGCCCCTCGTGCGGCAAGGCCGATTACGCCAAGCAGGTCACGGCTGCCGGGTTTGCCCTCAAAGGCAGCGGCTGGTACGCCACCGATTTCAAGGGCGGCAGCAAACCCGCTGAAGCCAAACCCGACGCGCCATCCCCGGCCTGCGGCACGGGCGCCTGTCCGGCGTGTAACTGACACGGGCGTAGACCGGGAGGCGGGCGGTGTAAGCCGCCCGCCTCTTTATTTGTAAAGCGGATTTCATGAAACGTTACTTCATTACCGGCCTGTTGATCTGGGTGCCGCTCGGCATCACCCTGTGGGTGCTCAACCTGTTGATCGGCACCATGGATCAGAGCCTGACCGTGCTGCCCGCCCAATGGCAGCCCGAAGCCTGGCTGGGGATGCGGATTCCCGGTCTGGGCGTGATCCTGACGCTGATGGTCATCGTTTTAACCGGCATATTCGGCGCCAATTTCTTCGGCCAGAAGATCATCGATTTCTGGGAGCGGCAACTGATCCGCATCCCGGTGGTGAAAACCATCTACGGCAGCGTCAAGCAGGTGTCCGACACCCTGCTGTCGGGCAGCGGTCACGCATTCCGCAAGGTGTTGCTGGTGCGCTATCCCCACCCGCAGGCGTGGTCGCTGGCGTTCCAGACCAATCTGCCGGACGAGGTGGCGCGCCTGTTGCCGGACGAGCATGTGGCGGTATTCATTCCCACCACGCCGAGTCCGGTCAACGGTTTCTATTTTTATGTGAAAAAGAGCGAGGTCATCGAACTGAACATGTCGGTTGACCGCGCGTTGAAAAACATTGTCTCGATGGGCGTCGCTTCCGGTGAAGCGCGCTCCGCAATCCAATAGGAAAAGCACCATGCGTACTCATTACTGCGGCGCCGTCACGGCCGCCGACATCGGCAAGACCGTCACCCTGTGCGGCTGGGCGCACCGGCGGCGCGACCATGGCGGTGTGATCTTCATCGATCTGCGCGACCGCGAAGGCATGATGCAGGTGGTGATCGATCCTGATACGCCGGAAGCATTCAAGCTGGCCGAGGACGTGCGTTCCGAATTCGTGCTGAAGATCGAGGGGCTGGTGCGGCCGCGCCCCGCCGGCACCGAAAACCCCAACATGCCGACCGGCATGGTGGAGTTGCTGACCAAAAGCCTGGACGTGCTGAATCCCTCGCTGACGCCGCCGTTCCAGATCGACGACGACAATATCAACGAGAACATCCGCTTGCAGTATCGTTACCTCGACCTGCGCCGCGAGCCGATGCAGAAGAACCTGAAACTGCGTTATCGCGTCTCCAAGATCATGCGCGACTACCTCGACGCACACGGCTTCATGGAAGTCGAAACGCCGATGCTGACGCGTTCCACGCCGGAAGGCGCGCGTGATTATCTGGTGCCGAGCCGCGTGCACGACGGCATGTTTTACGCGTTGCCGCAAAGCCCGCAACTGTTCAAGCAACTGCTGATGGTGGCGGGGGTCGACCGCTACTTCCAGATCACCAAGTGCTTCCGCGACGAAGACCTGCGCGCCGACCGTCAGCCCGAGTTCACCCAGGTCGACCTGGAAACCTCGTTCCTCGGCGAAGAAGCCATCATGGGCCTGGTCGAAGGCATGATCCGCGACATGTTGAAGCGTGCGCAGGGCGTCGATTTCACCACGGCCTTCCCGCGCATGAGCTATCACGAGGCGATGAATCGCTACGGGTCCGACAAGCCCGACATGCGGGTGACGCTGGAAATCGTCGACGTCGGCGATGCGATGAAGGACGTTGCCTTCAAGGTGTTCTCCGGCCCGGCCAACGACCCCAAAGGCCGCGTCGCCGCACTGCGCATCCCCGGCGGCGCAGCCATGAGCCGCAGCGAGATCGACGGCTACACCGAGTTCGTCAAGATCTACGGCGCCAAGGGATTGGCCTATATCAAGGTCAACGACGTGAGCCAGCTCAACGAAAGCGGCCTGCAGTCGCCCATCGTCAAGAATCTCTCCGAAGCCGCATTGCGTGCGGTGATGGAACGCACCGGCGCGCAGAACGGCGACCTGATTTTCTTCGGCGCCGACCGGGCCAAGGTGGTGAACGACGCCCTCGGCGCGCTGCGCCTGAAAATCGGCCACGAAAAAGGCCACCTCGATGGCCGCGCCTGGGCGCCGCTGTGGGTGGTCGATTTCCCCATGTTCGAATACAACGAAGACGAAGCCCGCTGGGACGCGCTGCACCATCCCTTCACCGCGCCGAAGGACGGCCACGAAGACTGGCTTGCCACCGATCCGGGCAAGTGCCTGTCGAAAGCCTACGACATGGTGCTGAACGGCTGGGAAGTCGGCGGCGGCTCGGTGCGCATCCACCAGCGGGAGGTGCAGGACAAGGTGTTCGCCGCGTTGAACATCGGCGAGGACGCGCGCCGCGAAAAATTCGGCTTCCTGCTCGACGCGCTGCAATACGGCGCGCCGCCGCACGGCGGCCTGGCATTCGGCCTGGATCGGCTGGTGACGCTGATGACCGGCGCCGAGTCGATCCGCGACGTCATCGCCTTCCCCAAAACCCAGCGCGCGAGCTGCCTGATGACCAATGCGCCCAACGTGGTCGACGACAAGCAGCTGCGCGAACTGCATATCCGCCTGCGCAACCCCACACCGGCCGAAAAGTGAGCTTCGCCGACACCCTGAAAACCCTGCCCGAAGCCGGCGGCACGCGTCTGCTGTTGCGCGACGCAGCGGGCCTGGAGGTGGCGGTGATTGAAAATGCCCCCGGCACCGCCGGTTCGTTCCGCGTCTATGCCTACCTCGCGCAACAATACGGCTCGATCAATGCGGCCGCCGCCGCCGAAGGCCTGGCGATCTACGCCGAACACACCGCCGATGCCCGCCTGAATCCCGGCAAGCACCCCAACATCGACCGCCTGTTCGGCGTGCAGGCCACCGGCACCCCCCTCGCTATCACCCTCGCGTGACCGCCAAAATCCCGGTTTCCGTTCTGGTCGTCATTCACACGGCGGACGGCCAGGTGCTGCTGATGGAGCGCGCCGATGCGCCGGGTTTCTGGCAATCGGTCACTGGCTCGCAGGATGCGGGCGAGACCCTGGAACAAACCGCGATCCGCGAAGTGCGCGAGGAAACCGGGCTCGACGCCACGCAGTTCGAGCTGACGCCGTGGAACCTCTCGACCCGCTACGAAATTTATGAACGCTGGCGCCACCGCTACGCCCCCGGCGTGACGCACAACACCGAGCACGTGTTCGGCCTGCGCCTGCCCGCGCCGCTGCCGGTCGTCCTGGCGCCGAACGAGCATCTGCAATATGTCTGGCTATCGCGGGACGATGCGGCGCAACGCTGTTTTTCGCCCAGCAATGCAGAGGCGATTCGCCGATTGCCCGACCTATAATAGACAGATGACTGCTTCGCTGCATATCGCCAGCTACAACATCCACAAAGGCCTGTCGCAATTCAACCAGCGGCTGACGGTGCATGAGTTGCGCGATCGCCTCAGCACGCTGGGAACCGACATCGTTTTCCTGCAGGAAGTGCAAGGCCGCCACGGCCTGCGCGCCAGCCGCTTTCAGCACTGGCCGGACAAGCCGCAGCACGAGTTTCTGGCGGGGCACGTCTACACCGATTTTGCCTACGGCAAGAACTGCATCTACGACAGCGGCCATCACGGCAATGCCATCCTGTCGCGCTACAAGATCCTGTCGTGGGAAAACGAAGACATTTCCGCCCATGCCTACGAAAGCCGCGGCATGCTGCATTGCGAAATCGAAGTACCCGGCGTGGCCGTGCCGGTGCATTGCATCAACGTCCATCTGGGGCTGACCGAGCGCGGACGCAAACGTCAGCTTGCCATGATCGCCGCGCGGGTGCACGCCATGGTGCCGGACGACGCGCCGCTGATTCTGGCCGGCGATTTCAATGACTGGCTGGTGCGCGCCGGGCATTTTTTCGAAGACGAACTGGGCCTGGTCGAGGTGTTCAAAACCCACTACGGCAGGGCGGCGCGCAGTTATCCGTCCTTCCTGCCCATGTTCCAGCTTGATCGCATTTACGTGCGGCGCTTCAGCGTCCAGGCCGCGCGCGTCCACACCGGCAATGCCTGGCATCGCATTTCCGATCACGCGGCACTGACTGCCCAGCTCCGCCCGGTTTGATGGCCGTACGCAGTCGCTGGAACCGGTTTTCTTCCGGCATCGAGCCGGCTTCCGGCAACCAGTTGCGACTGCTGCAAAGCGGGTTCGAGTTTTTCCCGGCGGTGATCGCCGCGATCGACGCCGCACAAGTCGAAGTCCATCTCGAAACCTATATTTTCAACGTCGATCCAACCGCTGGGGCCGTGCGCGACGCCCTCATGCGCGCAGCCCGGCGCGGGGTGCGGGTGCGGGTGTTGATCGACGGCGTGGGTTCGCGCGCCATGTCGACCGACTGGCTGGACGCGCTCAAATCGGCCGGTGTCCGCGTGCTGATCTATCGCCCGATAGTAAGCGGCTGGCTTTCCAATCCGCACAATCTGCGGCGACTGCACCGCAAACTGGTGGTGGTCGATGCGCGGATCGCGTTTGTCGGTGGGATGAACCTCATGGACGACTTCGAGCCGGTGCGCTTCGCCCAGCCAAGGCTCGATTTCAGTGTCGAGGTACAGGGGCCGCTGCTTGCCCGCATCCATCAAAGCGTGTGTCACCTGTGGCGGCTGGTGGCGTTAACGCAGCTGCGGACAAGCGAGCCGCCGCAGCGGATCGAACCGTCCTGGCCGACCGATGGCCATGTGCGTGCCGCTTATGTGGTGCGCGACAACTTCGCCCATCGCCGTGACATCGAGCGGGTGTACCTCGCCGCGCTGGCGCTGGCGCGCCAGGAAATCATCCTGGCCAGTGCCTATTTCCTGCCTGGGCGCCGCTTTCGAAAGTTGCTGAAAAAAGCCGCCGCGCGTGGCGTGCGGGTGCAGTTGCTGGTGCAGGGCCACACCGATCACCCTTTTTACCAAACCGCCGCCCGCGCCTTGTACCGCGACCTGCTGGCCGCGGGCGCCGAGATTCACGAATATCAGGCGAGCGAGCTGCACGCCAAAGCCGCCGTGATCGACGGCCACTGGGCGACAGTGGGCTCCAGCAATATCGACCCGTTCAGTCTGCTGGTGGCGCGCGAGGCCAATATCGTCGTCGAGGACGCGGGTTTTGCGCGCGACCTGCAGCAGCGGCTGCAACAGGCCATCACGCAATCGCTTCCGCTCGACCCCGCCGACTGGCAACGTCGCCGCTGGCCGCGGCGCATGGTGTCGTGGCTGGCCTATGGTGTGGTACGGCTGCTGGTCGGACTGGCCGGATTCGGGCGCTGGGTTTGACCCGGCGCCACGCCTGCTCATATGCCGTCGTTTGTATCCGCGCAAAGTACGGTGCTATATTGGCCGCGGTATGTTCATGGTCTTGCCCGTAGGCGCGAGGGCTATGGCATCCCTGTTTTTTACCGGAATCTGTGTACCGCAAATCGAAGCGGTTCCGCTAATCCCTTAGTTCACCCCTGGAGATATTCATGAAGAAAATGTATTCCGTTATTTGTGCAGCCATGCTGTCCCTGTCAGCTTCCGCCGCGATGGCCGACTCCACGACCCTGCCCAGCAGGGTCGAGATCGACGCGATCACCGCCGGTGCAACCGTCACCGCGCTCGACAAGGCCAAGCGCGGCTTCACCCTGACGGGCAAAGATGGCAAGCCCCACAGCTTCACGGCGGGTCCGGAGATGGTGAACTACGACCAGGTCAAGGTCGGCGACAAGGTTGAAGCGACCTATGCCGAGGAAATGTCCATCAGCGTGAACAAGTCGGGCTCGGCGCCGAAAGTGGAAGAAAAATCGGCCATGGTGAGAGCGCCCAAGGGCGCGAAGCCCGGCGTGATCGTGGCGAATAGCACGGAAATCACCGGCGTGGTGACGGCAATCGACCACAAGGCGCGCACCGTGACCGTGAAGGGCCCCAAGGGCAACGAAATCACCAAGACCGTGAAGGCCGACGTCAAGGGCTTCGACAATGTCGCCAAGGGCGACAACGTGGTGATCAGCTACACCGAGGCGCTGTCCATCTCGGTGGAGACGCCGGTTCCGGCCGCCAAGAAGAAGCCCTGATCGACAGGTCAGGCGCCGGGCGCAAGCCTGGCACCCAACAAAAAAGGCGACAAGGTGTCGCCTTTTTTGTTGGGTGCCGTACGCGGGTCAATCGGAAAGGGGGCTGCGTGCGAAAGGTACCGGGTTGATTTACAGCCGCGCCGCCTTGAAGGTGTCGCACTGCCCCGGGTCGCCGCTTTGCATGCCGCGTTTGAACCACTGCATCCGTTGTGCCGACGAACCGTGGGTGAAGGATTCCGGCACCACATAGCCGCGCGCCTGTTGTTGCAGACGGTCGTCACCCACCCCGGCGGCGGCCGCCAGCGCTTCCTCGGTGTCGCCCGGCTCCAGAATCTGCCGCGTCTGGTTGGCATGGTAGGCCCACACCCCGGCAAAGCAGTCGGCCTGCAATTCCATCCGCACCTGCAAGGCATTGCTTGCGGTTTCGCCCGCGCGGCTGCGCGCCGCTTGAACCCGATCCGACACGCCCAGCAAGGTCTGCACGTGGTGGCCGACTTCGTGCGCCACCACATAGGCCTGGGCAAAGTCGCCCGGCGCATCGTGACGCTGCGCCAGATCGTTGAAAAAGCTCATGTCCAGATACAGCTTGTGGTCGCCCGGGCAGTAGAACGGCCCCATCGCCGCCTCGGCATGCCCGCAGGCCGACTGCACCGCGCCGGAAAACAGCACCAGCGTGGGCTTCTGATACTGCTGGCCCGATCCCTGAAACAGCGTGCCCCACACGTCTTCCGTGTCGGCCAGCACCACCGACATGAAATCCTTGAGCTTTTCCTCTTCCGGGCTGAACGGGGCGGCCTGCTGCTCCGCTTGGGGCGGCGCCAGATTGCCCGCCTGGTTCAGCACCACCGCAGGGTCCACCCCGAAAACCATTGCCACCAGCGCCAGGATGATCACGCCGATTCCGCCCCCGGCCAGGCCTTTGCCCGACACGCGCATGCCGCGCCGGTCCTCGATGTTGTCACTGCGACGTCCGTTTTCCCAGCGCATGGGCGACTCCTTGCGATGCTTGAAAGTGGGTGAGCGCGTTGCTGTCGTGCCGGATTGTAGCCCCGCCATGGGGCGCGCGATGGCCAGGGGTGCGGGATGGCGATTGAGGCGGGGGTGGGCGCACAACGGCCACGAACCGTGCGCCGTGTTGCATCGTGGCAACAAAACAACAGTTTTCACGGCGACCGGCTGAATAAATGCCCCGTTTGCTTGCTGACCCGGCGCGAGTCTGGATAATCGACTCCGTCCACCAATCACGTACCCGTGTGGGACAGCTCTGCAGAGCTACGAACCATATTTGGTTTTTATTTTTACTTTCTTAGGAGTAAAGCAATGAAAAAGACCCTGATCGCTCTGGCCATCGCCAGCGCCGTTTCCGCCCCCGCATTCGCAGCCACCAGCAACGTCGACATCTACGGCGTGCTGAACCTGTCCGTCAACTACACCGACCCGGATGCAAACCAGCCTGCTTTGCTCACCACCGGAACCGGTGGTCAGGACACCAGCTTCGGCATTGCTTCCAACGCCAGCCGCATCGGCTTCAAGGGCGCTGAAGATCTGGGCGGCGGCCTGGCCGCCATCTGGCAGATCGAATCCGGCCTCAACATCGACGAGCAGAACGGCTCTTTCGCTAGCCGCAACAGCTACGTCGGCCTCAAGGGCGGCTTCGGTACCGTGCTGATGGGCAACCACGACACCCCGATGAAGCTGATTGGCCGCATGGTCGACAACTTCGGCGACACCGCGGCTGACTCGCGCAACATCCTCGGCGCGATTGACACCGGCGCGACCGCGTACGATCTGCGCACCAAGAACACGGTTGCTTATGTGACTCCCAATTTCAGCGGCTTCACCGTGACCGCCGCCTACGTGACGGACTGGAACAACACTTCGTCCACCTCTAACGTGGATGCTACCGCTAGCACTGGTGCCGGCCTGGACAACAACAGCGCCAATGCCTACAGCATCAACGGCGTGTACAGCAACGGCCCCCTGATGCTGGGCGCGGCTTATGAACTGCACAATGGCTTTACTTCGAATTCCAATTCGGACATGTGGCGTATTGTTGCCGGCTACGACATCGCCGGCTTCAAGCTGGCTGGCCTGTATGAGCAGATGAGTGGCGACGGTTCGACCTCGGCACAAAGCCGCGATGCGTATGGCCTGTTCGCCAGCTACGGCATGGGCGCATGGACCTTCAAGGGCAACTACCTGGCCGCGAACGAGAGCGACGCGGTGCACAGCGGGGTTACCGGCAACGACGGTGCCGATCAGTGGACCATTGGCGCTGACTACTCCCTGTCCAAGCGTACGATTGTGTACGGCTTCTACACCGCTGTCAGCAACGACACCTACGGTGGCTACGGCCTGGGCGCGAACAGCGCCGTGAGCGACGTGACGGTTGGCAACATGGGTTCCAGCCCCACGGCCTTCAGCCTGGGTGTGAAGCACTCCTTCTAATTCAGCGCCGGGTTCGCCCGGTCTGGAGCGGAATGTGAAACGGGCTCCTTCGGGAGCCCGTTTTTTATGGACGCGATCATGGGCGCATGGCCTGTCTGATCCAAACCCGCACCCTGGTGCGGCAATCACCCGCGTAATTTTCGGTGCATGCCACGCCGGCATGGCCCCGTAAAGGGGCGCAATCCGTTCGATCCTTCCGTGCCAAGCCGAACAATCCTGTTAAAACAAGGGTGTGTTGCGGCGATCCTGTCTGGCATAGCGATTGCTTTAATAGGGTGCGCGGATGTGGCAGCGTCGTCCTCCTCAAGTGCAAATCAAGCTGGATACAACGAGGTATCCGATCGGTGTTTCTCAGTCTACTTTGTTCGGAGTGGTGATATGGATATGAGCACGTCCCCCGCGGGACCCAAAATGAAACTGGTGATGGTGGGCAACGGCATGGCCGGGGTGCGCACGCTGGAAGAGCTGCTGAAGCACGCGCCCGGGCTGTACGACATCACGGTGTTCGGCGCCGAGCCGCATCCCAACTACAACCGCATTCTGCTGTCGCCGGTGCTGGCGGGCGAGCAGACGGTGGACGACATCGTGCTGAACCCGCTCGACTGGTACCGCGACCACGCCATCACCCTGCACACGGGCAAGAAGGTGGTGAAGATCGACCGCAATGCACGCTTCGTCGAGACCGCCGACGGCATCCGCGCCGGCTACGATCGCCTGCTGATCGCCACCGGTTCCAACCCGTTCATCCTGCCGGTTCCCGGTGCGGACTTGCCCGGCGTCATCAGCTTCCGCGACATCGCCGACGTCGACGCGATGATCCAGGCCTCCAGCCAGTACCGGCACGCGGTCGTCATCGGCGGCGGCCTGCTGGGCCTGGAAGCGGCCAACGGCCTGATGAAGCGCGGCATGGAGGTGAGCGTGGTGCACATCGCGCCGTGGCTGATGGAGCGCCAGCTCGACGAGCCTGCCGCGCGCCTGCTGCAGAAAAGCCTGGAAGAAAAGGGCATGAAGTTCCTGCTGCAAAAGCAGACCGCCGAACTGGTCAAGGGCGAATCCGGCCGCGTCGCCGCGATCAGGTTCAAGCCTGACCTGAGCAACGCCGAAGGTGACGGAGATGTCGTACCGGCCGACCTGGTGGTGATGGCCGTCGGCATCCGCCCCAACACCGAACTCGCCGAGTCCGCCGGCCTGCACTGCAATCGCGGCATCGTCGTCAACGACACCATGCAGACCTTCGACCCGCGCATTTATTCGATCGGCGAATGCGCCGCGCACCGTGGCATTGCCTACGGCCTGGTCGCGCCGCTGTTCGAACAGGCCAAGGTGTGCGCCAACCACCTGGCGCAGCACGGCATCGGCCGCTATCAGGGCTCGGTGACCTCGACCAAGCTCAAGGTCACCGGCATCGACCTGTTCTCGGCGGGGGATTTCATGGGCGGCGAGGGCACCGAATCCATCCTCTATTCCGACCCCATCGGCGGCGTCTACAAGAAACTCGTGATCAAGGACGACAAGCTGGTCGGCGGCGTGATGTATGGCGATACCGTCGACGGGGCGTGGTACTTCTCGCTGCTGCGCGACGGCAAGAACGTCAATGAACTGCGCGACCATCTGATGTTCGGCCAGGACCACTGCGGCAACCTCGGCCACAGCGGCATCAACAAGGCCGCCACGATGACCGACGACATGGAAGTGTGCGGCTGCAACGGCGTGTGCAAGGGCGACATCGTCAAGGCGATCCGCGAGAAGGGCCTGTTCACCCTGGAAGATGTGCGCAAGCACACCAAGGCGTCGAGTTCGTGCGGTTCCTGCACCGGCCTGGTCGAGCAGATCCTGGCGGTGACCGCGGGCGGCGATTATTCGGCCACCCCGAAGACCAAATCGATGTGCGGCTGCACCGAGCACACCCACGAGGACGTGCGCGCGGCGATCCGGCAGAACAAGCTGCTGACGATTCCGCAGGTGCAGCAGTTCATGGAATGGGACACGCCCAACGGCTGCGCCAGCTGCCGCACCGCGTTGAATTACTACCTGATCTCGACCTGGCCGGGCGAGGCGGAGGACGATCCGCAGTCGCGCTTCATCAACGAGCGCGCCCACGCCAACATCCAGAAGGACGGCACCTATTCGGTGATTCCGCGCATGTGGGGCGGCAACACCACGCCGTCCGAGTTGCGCCGCATCGCCACGGTGGCGGAGAAATACAACATCCCCACGGTGCACGTCACCGGCGGCCAGCGCATCGACCTGCTCGGGGTGAAGAAGGAAGACTTGCCCAAAGTGTGGGCCGATCTCGACATGCCGTCGGGCCACGCCTACGGCAAGGCGCTGCGCACGGTGAAGACCTGCGTGGGCTCGGAATGGTGCCGCTTCGGCACGCAGGACTCGACGCAGATGGGGATCGATCTGGAGAAGGCGTTCTTCAAGATGTGGGCGCCGCACAAGGTCAAGCTCGCGGTGTCGGGCTGCCCGCGCAACTGCGCCGAAGTCGCGATCAAGGACGTCGGCATCATCGGCGTCGATTCCGGCTGGGAGATTTATGTCGCGGGCAACGGCGGCATCAAGACCGAAGTCGCGCAGTTCCTGGTCAAGGTCAAGACCGAAGCCGAAGTGCTCGAATACTCCGGCGCGTTCCTGCAGTTGTATCGTGAGGAAGCCCGCTATCTGGATCGCACGGTGCACTACGTCGAGCGCGTCGGCCTCGATTATGTGAAGAAGAAAATCCTCGACGACCACGAAGGTCGCCGCGCCTTGTATGAGCGCCTGCTGTTCGCGCTGTCGGTCGAGCGCGATCCGTGGGTCGAGCGCGCCAGGGAAGGCAAGCTCGCGCACGAGTTCGAGGCGTTGACGGTTTAACCCTTTTTTGTCCACGAAGGACGCAGGTTTTTGACTCTAGGAATCAGGAAGCAACATGACCCAATGGCTGGAAGTATGCGATCTCGGCGACATCCCCCGACTCGGGGCGCGCGTGGTGAATCACGGCGATCTCGCAATTGCCGTGTTCCGCAATGCCGACGACGAAGTGTTTGCGCTGGAAGACCGCTGCCCGCACAAGGGCGGGCCGCTGTCGCAGGGCATCGTCCACGGCAAGCGCGTGACCTGTCCGCTGCACGGCTGGAACATCGAACTGATCGCCGGTTGCGCCGTTCCACCCGACGTGGGCTGCGCCCGCTCATTCCCGATCAAGCTCGAGGACGGCCGGGTGTGGCTCGACGCCACGGCTTGATCCGCTGCTGCGTCCCTGACCGAACGGTGTCGGGGGAACGGATTCCTAATCAAGCGCCCACGCCGCAAACGCTTCGATCTCGTCGCGGTTGAGCAGCATCAGCTGACATGCATCCGGGTTCATCCCGTGATCCGGCGTGGTGTCGACATTGAGCCTCTGCAGCACATAGCCGAGCAGGGCGCGGCGGACGCTCACTTCGATGACGTCGTCGTCGACCGCCCCATAATCCAGTAGCAGGCTCTCGCGCTTGGCGGCGTCGAGGCCGGCGTGGGGCGCGAGGCGCAGGTCGACCGTTTCCACCCAGTCGTCGTCGTACTGCTCGCTGGATTCGGCGGCTGCATCCAGGCATTCGGCCTCGACGATGCGCGACAGCACGAAGTCGCGGAAATCGCAGGTGGCTTCGTGGTAGGCGCGCACATGCCAGCGCAGCCCGGTGTCGACCAGGGTATGAGGTTCGAGGATGCGTTCGGCCTGGCTGTCGCGGTTGGACAGCGAACGGTAGTTGACGCGCAGTTTGCGCTGGCCACGGATGGCGCGCGTGATCTGCGCCAGGATGTGCTGGCTGGGCAGACGGGCGGGCAGGGGCAGCGACGCGGTCGTCAGGCCGTAAATCGATTCCGCGCCATAGGGCCCGTTGGCCACTGCCAGATTGGCCGCGATAACGGGCAGCACGGCTGCCGGCGACAGGTCGGCAAAGGCGGGGCTGAAGGCGGCGTTCGGTACAAAGCCGAACACGCTGTGCTGGTAGACCAGGTTGCCGGGGGCGAGGTCGTTGTAGAGCTTGAGATCCTTGGTGGCGGCGGCGTCGGAAATGCCGAAGGCTTTCGCGACGTCGCCGCGGGTGACGACGCCGCCATACCAGGCTAGGATTTCAATGTATTGCAGCCGCTGACGCGTCGCCCATTTCACATCCAGCCGCATTTTCTCTTTTGAAATCATATTGCTTGCTCCGGACAAGCCGTTGACCCCGGGATTATAGGCGCGCCCCGGCCAAATAAAAATACAGTCCGAGTATTTTTTAGATAGGTGATAAATTGTATTGACACTAACAAATATATGGCCTAAATTTCGCCTATCGCAACCGACCCAGGAGAAGCAACATGGCCACCCCCGCAATGAACGAAGACAAGATGAAGGCGCTTTCCGCCGCGCTCGGCCAGATCGAAAAGCAGTTTGGCAAGGGCTCGGTCATGCGCCTGGGCGACCATGACATCTCGCGCGACATTCAGGCGGTTTCCACCGGCTCGCTCGGGCTCGACATCGCGCTGGGCATTGGCGGCCTGCCGCGCGGCCGGGTGGTGGAGATCTATGGGCCGGAATCTTCCGGCAAAACCACGCTCACGCTGCAGGTCATCGCCGAAATGCAGAAAACCGGCGGCACCGCTGCCTTCATCGACGCAGAACACGCGCTCGACCCCGCCTACGCCGCCAAACTGGGCGTGGATGTCGACAACCTGCTGATCTCGCAGCCCGACACCGGCGAGCAGGCGCTGGAAATCGCCGACATGCTGGTGCGCTCGGGTTCGGTTGATGTGGTGGTGATCGATTCGGTCGCCGCGCTCACGCCCAAGGCCGAAATCGAAGGCGAAATGGGCGATTCGCACATGGGTCTGCAAGCCCGCCTGATGAGCCAGGCGCTGCGCAAACTCACCGCCAACATCAAGCGCACCAACACCCTGGTCATTTTCATCAACCAGATCCGCATGAAGATCGGCGTCATGTTCGGCAACCCCGAAACCACCACGGGCGGCAATGCATTGAAGTTTTACGCATCCGTGCGGCTCGACATCCGCCGCATCGGTGCGATCAAGAAAGGCGACGAAATCATCGGCAACGAAACCAAGGTCAAGGTCGTCAAGAACAAGGTGTCGCCGCCGTTCAAGGAAGCCTTCTTCGATATTTTGTACGGCCAGGGCATCTCGCGCGAAGGCGAAATCATCGAACTTGGCGTCGCCCACAAGCTGGTCGACAAATCCGGCGCCTGGTACGCCTACAACGGCGAGAAGATCGGCCAAGGCAAGGACAACGCGCGCGAGTACCTGAAAGAGCACCCGGAAATCGCACAGGAAATCGAAGCCAAAGTTCGCGCCGCCGTCGGCGTCAATAACCCGGCAGCGGTCGAAAGTGAAGCCGACGCCTGAACCCGCCAGCCTGCGTGAGCGCGCCTTGCACCTGCTGGCGCGGCGCGAGCATAGCCGCGCCGAACTCGCCCGCAAACTGGAACAAGCGGGCTTTGTCCATGACGACATTGCCCCGCTGCTTGATGCCTTCGAAGCGCAAAACTGGCTCTCCGACCGCCGCTTCGCCGAAAGCTACGTCGCCGACCACCGCGCAAGAGCAGGCAGCATCAAGCTTGCCTACGATCTGCGCCAGCGCGGCGTGAGCGACGCCATTATCGAAGCGGTGCTGAGCGAAAACCGCGACAGCGAACTCGGACGCGCGCGCGACGTATGGAAAAAGAAATTCGGCGCGGCACCCGCCGGCGCAGCCGAGAAAGCGCGGCAAATTCGCTTCATGCAAAGCCGGGGGTTTGCGCCCGAGGTCATTCGGCGCGCAATCAACAGCACAAACGAAACGTAGTCCGGTAGGCGCCGACTCAAGCGGGCGGTGTTGGGTTAACCCGGTTTCCGCTTGTTAGCTTGTGCGATCAGCCTTCCACCACTTCGAAATCATGGGTGATCTCCGCCACCTTGCCGAGCATGATGCTGGCCGAGCAGTATTTTTCGGCGGACAACGTCACAGCCTGTTCCACGCGCTTGGGGTCGAGGGCAATACCCGTGACGGTGAAATGAACGTGGATTCGGGTGAATACTTTTGGGTCGGTGTCGGCGCGGGTGGCGTCGATGTCGGCGACGCAGTCGGTGACGTGCTGGCGGGCCTTGCGCAGGATGTGGACCACATCAAACGCGGAACAGCCGCCCAATCCCAACAACAGCATTTCCATCGGACGCACGCCGAGGTTCTTGCCGCCGGAATCAGGCGGGCCGTCCATGACGACGCTGTGTCCGGATTCGCTTTGGCCGACGAAGCTGACGCCTTCGATGAGTTTGACGCGGGCTTTCATGAGGATCCTTCAGGCAGAAATCGAGCGGAGTTTGTACCACAATATGCCCAGCCATTCGTGCAGGGCGAAGGTGCTGTCGCGCAGTCCGGCGGTGGTGGGCAGCAGGTCGAAGATGGAATCGATGCGGGCGCTGGAAAACTGGATTCCGGCAGGGATGACGCTGAGCCCTTGCGCTTCAAACAGCGGCACGGCGCGCCGCAAATGCCAGGCGTGGGTGACCAGCACGACGCGATGGACACGCTGTCTTTTTAGAAGCGCCGCAGAGAAGTGGGCGTTTTCCTGGGTGGTGAGCGAGGCATCTTCAATCCAGACTGTGGATATGTTGTACTCGCGCTGCAGGATGCGCTGCATGATTCGGGCTTCGGCGAGCGTGCCGCCGCCGGGCTTGCCGCCGCTGACCAGGATGGGCAGGCCGCTGGCGCGGTGTAGAAAGGCGCCGTAGCGCAGGCGTTCCAGGCTGCGGCCGTTGAGGGTGTCGCTGCCGTATTCGGCCGCGTCGAGTCGTCGCCCGCTGCCGAGGACAACGATGGCGTCCGCGGTTTTCAGGTCGTTTGGGGTGAGGGGGCGGCTGATCTCCAGGGTTTTCTGCAGTAGACCGCCGACCCAGGGGGTGGACAGGGCGTACAGCGCGATGGTGGACAGCAGGATCAGCGACTTGGCGAGGCGCGGACGGCGACGCTGGACGACAAGCCCGGCTGCCAGCAGGATCACCAGCGACAGCGGCGGCAACAGGGCAACGGTGATCAGGTTGGTGGCAAGCCAGGCAGTCATGGTGGGGATTGTATGCCGACATGACACAGCGATTCGCATCCAGTGTTTGACTTTGCCCCGGGTGGGCGGTTAGAATGCCCGGCTTTCCGAGAATGTCCTCTGTGCAGAGGTTGGGTCATGAAAACCTTTTCCGCTAAAACGCATGAAGTCAAACGCGACTGGTTCGTGGTTGATGCTGATAACAAAGTGCTGGGTCGCCTGGCTTCCGAGATTGCCCGCCGTTTGCGCGGCAAGCACAAGCCCGAGTTCACCCCGCACGTCGATACGGGCGATTACATCGTGGTCGTGAACGCGGACAAGATGCGCGTGACCGGCAACAAGGAACTCGACAAGAAATATTATCGCCACTCCGGTTACCCGGGCGGCATCTACGAAACGACCTTCGGCAAAATGCAGGAGCGTTTCCCCGGTCGTGCGCTGGAAAAAGCGGTCAAGGGCATGCTGCCCAAAGGCCCGCTCGGCTACGCCATGATCAAGAAAATGAAAATTTACGCAGGCGCGGATCATCCGCACGAGGCGCAGCAGCCGCAGCCGCTGGAAATCAACGCTCAAATTTAAGGCCACACCATGATCGGTAATTACAACTACGGTACGGGACGACGCAAGGAATCGGTTGCGCGCGTGTTCATCAAGGCCGGCAGCGGCAAGATCGTTGTCAACGACAAACCGGTAGACGAGTATTTCTCCCGCGAAACCGGCCGCATGATCGTGCGCCAGCCGCTGGTACTGACCGAAAATCTGGACAAGTTTGACATCATGGTCAACGTGGCGGGTGGCGGTGAATCCGGCCAGGCTGGCGCGGTGCGTCACGGCATCACCCGTGCGCTGATCGAGTTTTCGCCCGAGATGAAGCCCACGCTCAAGGCCGCTGGCCTGGTTACCCGCGATGCGCGCGAAGTCGAACGTAAAAAAGTCGGTTTCCACAAGGCGCGTCGCCGCAAGCAGTTCTCCAAGCGCTGATTGCTCTGGAATCATCCGCTTCGACTGTTTGGCAAAAAAGCCGCCCATCTCTGGGTGGCTTTTTTTATGTTTGCCATCGGGCGTGTCTTACAATGACGGCCATTCTTTGCAAGGAAAACGAGCATGATCAAAGTCGGTATTGTGGGCGGCACGGGCTACACCGGGGTCGAATTGCTGCGCCTGCTGTCGCGTCATCCGCAGGTGGAACTGAAGGCCATCACCTCGCGCAAGGAAGCCGGGATGCCGGTGGCCGACATGTTCCCCAACCTGCGCGGACGGGTGAAACTGGCATTTTCGACGCCTGAGGAAGCCGGGCTGGAAAAGTGTGATGTGGTGTTCTTCGCGACGCCCAACGGCGTGGCGATGCAACAGACCCGCGCGTTGCTCGATGCGGGCGTCAAGGTGATCGACCTGGCGGCGGACTTCCGCATCAAGGATATTGCTGTGTGGGAAAAGTGGTACAAGATGGAACACGCCTGCCCCGATCTGGTGGCCGAGGCGGTGTACGGCTTGCCTGAACTCAACCGCGCGGCGATCAAGGGCGCACGCTTGATCGCCAACCCGGGATGCTATCCAACGGCGGTGCAGCTGGGCTTTTTGCCGCTGCTGGAATCCGGCGCAGTCGGCACGGACTTTCTGGTGGCGGACGCGAAATCGGGCGTGTCCGGCGCCGGACGCAAGGCGGAGACGCATATTCTGTTTGCCGAGGCGGCGGACAATTTCAAGGCCTATGCTGTTGGCGGCCACCGTCACTGGCCCGAGATCAAGCAGGGGCTGGAGGGGTTTGCCGGAAAATCGGTGAATTTCACTTTTGTGCCGCACCTGACTCCGCTGATCCGCGGCATTCACGCGACCCTGTACGCCAAGATCAGCGCCGACATCGACCTGCAAAGTCTGTTTGAACAGCGCTACGCGGGGGAGGCCTTCGTCGACGTGCTGCCCGCCGGCGCACATCCGGAAACGCGCTCGGTGCGTGGCGCCAACATCTGCCGTATCGCGGTGCACCGGCCTCAAGGCGGCGACACTGTGGTGGTGCTGTCCGTGATCGATAATCTGGTCAAGGGCGCGGCCGGTCAGGCGGTGCAGAACATGAATATCCTGTTCGATCTGCCCGAGGATACAGCGCTGGCCGATGTGGGCATGCTGCCCTGATACTGGCGGAACTCCGTGGTTGAAACAGGGTCTTTGCTTGACGCAGAACGGGTGATGCGGATAATTAGCCCACACTTATTTAAGGAGCACCAACATGAATGCAGCAACCGAAATGGACATGCCGCTGATTTTCACCGATAGCGCAGCCAGCAAAGTCAAAAGCCTGATCGACGAAGAAGGCAATCCCGATCTGAAATTGCGCGTGTTCGTGTCCGGCGGCGGCTGCTCCGGCTTTCAGTACGGCTTTACCTTCGACGAAGCGCAGAATGCCGACGACACCGCGATGGTGAAAAACGGCGTGACGTTGCTGGTCGATTCGATGAGCTTCCAGTATCTGGTGGGTGCCGAAATCGATTACTCGGAAGGTCTGGAAGGCGCGCAATTTGTCATCAAGAACCCGAACGCCACTACCACGTGCGGCTGTGGCTCGTCGTTCTCGGCGTAAGCACGCAATTCTCAACAAAAACAGCGGCCTTGGCCGCTGTTTTTGTTTCTAGGCTGGGTAATTAGGCTGGGTAAATCGCTCCCAGAATCCGTTTGCCCCGTGCGCCGGTGACTGGGGGCAGATTGCCCGGCGCATGGTGCAGCGTCTGACGCGCCAGCCAGGCGAAAGCGAGCGCCTCCACCCAGTCCGGGTCAATCCCGAGCGCGGAAGTGGTCGCCACCCGAATGTCCGGCAAGTGGGCGCTGATGCGCTGCATCAATAAAGTGTTGTGCGCCCCGCCGCCGCAAACATAGAGTTCCTTCGCGCCACCGCATTCGCGATTCACCGCATCGCTCAGGCTTAGGGCAGTGAATTCGAGCAGGGTGGCTTGCACGTCGGCCGGGGCAATCGACTGCCCCAGATTGTTTAACGTGGCGTCCAGCCAATCCAGATTGAACTGTTCGCGCCCGGCGCTCTTGGGGGGGGGCTGTTTCAGGTAAGCATGGTCGACCAGCATGGCCAACAGGCCTGAGTGAACGATTCCGCTTGCCGCCCATGCGCCGTCATGGTCGTAATGGGCACCGCTGTGTCGCTTGACCCACGCATCCAGCAGCATGTTGCCGGGGCCGGTGTCCCAGCCGTGCACCGTGCCGTTAACGGGCAAGTCGGTGATGTTGGCGATGCCACCGATGTTGGCGATGACGCGGTGGATGGCCGGGTGCCCAAGCGCCTGGGCGTGAAAGGCGGGTACCAGCGGCGCACCTTGGCCACCGGCGGCGATGTCGCGGCTACGGAAGTCGGCAATCACGGTGATGCCGGTGAGTTCGGCCAGCAGGGCGGCGTTGCCGATTTGCAAGGTGTAGCCGTCTGCAGGGCGGTGACGCAAGGTCTGGCCATGGCAGCCGATCGCGCGCACGGTCGCGGGATCGATGCCGTCGAGCAGACCATTGGTCGCTCGGGCGTATAGGTGCGCCAAATCGTTTGCAGCACAGGCTGCCAGATGGATTTCGTTGGGTTGTGGCGCGTGCAACGCCAGCAGTTGCGCGCGCAGGTTGTCGACGTAGGGCAGGTAATGGGAACGAATGAGCCGGGCTTGGCCTGTGGGGCTTATTTCGGCTAGAACGGCATCGATGCCATCCAGGCTGGTACCAGACATGAGGCCGACATAAATCTCGCCCCCATGCGTGGAAACTACGCTCAATCGAGTGCGGCGAGGTTGGTGCCGCGCAACTGAACCAGCTTTTCAGACCAGCTGGCAGTTTGCTGCAGGAAGCGTGCACGTTGTGCCGCATCCAGTGGGGCGGACCCGGGCAGTTTGACGGACAAGGGGTTGTACGGCGTGCCTGCGATGCGCACTTCATAATGCAGGTGCGGGCCGGTGGACGCGCCGGTTGTGCCGACATAGGCAATGACTTCGCCCTGGCTGATTGAGCGGCCCGGGCGAACCCCCGGCGCAAAAGCGCTCAAATGTGCATAGTAGGTTTCATAGCCGTTCTGATGCCGCAGGATGACGAGATTGCCATAACCGCCTTTGCGTCCTGCGAAAGCAACGGTGGCGTCGCCTGTGGCCTTGACCCGTGTTCCGGTGGGCGCTCCGAAGTCAACGCCGGTATGGGCACGGTAGAAACCCAAAAGGGGATGCAGGCGTGAGCTGGTGAAGCCGGAGGTGATGCGGGAGAACTCGAGCGGTGAACGCAAGAACCCCTTCTTCAGCGATTCGCCTTCAGGGGTGTAATAGTCTTCGCGGCCGAACGGGTCACGGAACAGGACAGCGCGGTGTGGCTTGCCGGCATTGACGAATTCGGCAGCAAGCAACTTGCCGGCGCTTATGGGCTCACCGTTACGATAGTTGACCGTGTAGATAACCGAAAACGTGTCGCCGCGACGCAACTCGTTGCGGAAATCCAGGCTGGTGGAGAAGGTCTCCGCCATTTGGTCGGCAATCTTGTCAGGGATGCCGGCACTGTCGGTTGCACCGTACAAAGACGACAGGACGCGACCCGAACGCATCACCACACGGGTCTCGACCAGGTCACTGCTTTCTTCTGCGACAAAAGCCTCACCTTGCCGACGTACCATCAGGGCAGGAGCGTCACTGCGCTCAAACCGAATGGCCAGCAATTGACCGTCCTGCGTGGTGGTGGCCTGAATGCGCTTGCCGGCGCGGACGCTGGAAGCCAGCTGGCGCACCGCGTCAGTAGCCAGCAAACGTTGAATTTCGAGATCGTCGATCTTGAGTCGCGATAGTGCGCTGGCAAGGGTATCGCCCGATTGCATCACGCTTTCGCGCTCGAACGTGGCGGCATTGCTTGCAGAGGCCAGCGCCGGCAGGGCGATGGCTTCAGTAATGGTTTCCGGGGTGATGTCGAGCGTGCTGGTATCGGGCGCCAAGCCGAAGGCGGCAACAACGCCAAAGAGCGGCAGGCTGGAGAGTGCAACCAAGGTGCGCAGGCTGAAACGGCGTTCCGCTCCGGTCATGCGATCGGTTAAGATTCTCAGTTTGGTGAGCGGCATGTACCGTTTCCCTTCCGTAATCGAACCCGGATTCTAACACAAATGATCACGGGAAATTATTCAATCCAAACAGCAGCTTGTGCTGAATTGGGTGAAATGGCATTCATGTTTTACGGCCAGGTTTGTGCAAACTTGACCCAGAGAGAGGTAATCAATGCAGGACGCCTTGCAGGAAATCAAGCGTGGAGCCGACGAGTTGCTGGTCGAGGTCGAGTTGATCGACAAGCTGAAAACGGGTCGGCCGTTGCGGATCAAGGCGGGCTTTGATCCGACTGCGCCGGACCTTCATCTTGGCCATACTGTGCTGCTTAACAAATTGCGGCAGTTTCAGGCGTTGGGGCATCAGGTCATTTTCTTGATCGGGGACTTTACCGGCATGATCGGTGATCCGACCGGCAAAAACACCACGCGCCCGCCTTTAACTCGTGAAGCGGTGGCCGAAAATGCCAAAACTTACCAGGAACAGGTGTTCAAAATTCTCGATCCGGCGCTGACCGAGGTGCGTTTCAACTCGGAGTGGATGGAAAAGCTGGGCTCGGTCGGCATGATCCGGCTGGCGGCCACGCATACCGTCGCGCGTATGCTGGAACGCGACGATTTTCACAAACGCTATAGTAGTCAGCAGCCGATCGCGATCCACGAGTTTCTGTACCCGCTGATCCAGGGCTATGACTCGGTTGAACTGAAAGCGGACGTCGAATTGGGCGGCACCGACCAGAAATTCAACCTGCTGATGGGGCGCGAACTGCAAAAGCATCACGGGCAAGCTCCGCAGTGCATTCTGACCATGCCGCTGCTGGAGGGCACGGACGGCATCAACAAGATGTCGAAGTCGCTGGGCAATTACATTGGCATCAACGAGCCGCCACAGGAAATTTTCGGCAAGCTGATGTCGGTGTCCGACGACTTGATGTGGCGTTATATACAGTTGTTGTCATTCGAATCGCTGCAAACCATCGAAGGCTGGAAACGGCAGGTGATCGAAGGCGCTAACCCGCGCAACATCAAGGTTGG
>JBAVFD010000095.1:0-4165 GCA_049588075.1 Thiobacillus sp. | reverse complement strand
GTATCGCCAGACAGGCAGGACGACATGAAAGCCTTGCGCGCATCGCCAGACAGGCTCTTCTTGCCCGCTTCTTCATTACAGGACTTCATCAGGTTTTGCTGTGCGGTTTCCGCCCATACGGCCGATGATGCCAACATGCCCGCCACCATGGCTGCCACGATCAAATGTTTCATTGATTTCACCTCCAAAGTTGAATGGAAGCCACACTTTATCCAACTCCACCGGATTTGCGCATTTCCCACTTGTAAAAAAATCTGGCCGATAGTAAAAAGCCAACAGTTTGGCTTCAAGAACCGTGCATCTTTGGCAGTACCGCACTGGCATGACCAGCTGGAATGACCGGAGCGCGCTTGATTTCAGACCGACGGCGACAAAAACCAGGCCGTCCTTCACCCGCCAGCGTTGATGCCCTACGGGGTGCAATTGTGCTTGTTGCGGTTATGTTCAGCGTTACACCAAGGAGGTAGTTTGCATGGCAACAGGTACGGTCAAATGGTTCAGCGACGCCAAGGGGTTTGGATTCATCACCCCCGATGATGGCGGCGAGGATGTGTTCGCACATTTCTCCGCCATCCAGGGCAATGGTTTCAAAACCCTGAAGGAAGGCCAGAAAGTCAGCTTCGAAGTCAGCCAGGGGCCCAAGGGCAAACAGGCTTCCAACATCCAGCCGCAGGACTGAGTGCTTGGACTGAAATAAAAAACCCCGCTTCGGCGGGGTTTTTTATTGGCTGAAAACCGGCTTACATCTGCGCGACCATCGCCTCGGCAAACGCCGAACATTTCACCTCGGTCGCGCCGTCCATCAAACGTGCGAAGTCATAGGTCACACGCTTCGCCGCGATGGCTTTCTCCATGCTGGAGACGATGAGGTCGGCCGCTTCCAGCCAGCCCAGGTGGCGCAGCATCATTTCCGCCGACAGGATCAGCGAACCGGGGTTGACGTAGTCCTTGCCCGCATATTTGGGCGCGGTGCCGTGGGTGGCCTCGAACATCGCGACGGTGTCGGACAGGTTGGCGCCGGGCGCGATGCCAATGCCGCCGACTTCGGCCGCCAGCGCGTCGGAGATGTAGTCGCCGTTGAGGTTGAGCGTGGCGATGACGTCGTATTCGTCAGGACGCAGCAGGATCTGCTGCAGGAAGGCGTCGGCGATCACGTCCTTGATCACGATGCCGTCCGGCAACTCCATCCACGGGCCTTCGCCGATCAGCCTGGCGCCGAATTCGCGCGCGGCGAGTTCGTAGCCCCATTTCTTGAAGCCGCCTTCGGTGAACTTCATGATATTACCCTTGTGCACCAGGGTCACCGAGCTGCGGCCGTTGTCGATCGCGTACTGGATGGCCTTGCGGATCAGCCGCTCGGAGCCTTCGATCGACACCGGCTTGATGCCGATGGCCGAACTTTCGGGAAAGCGGATTTTCGTCACGCCCATTTCCTGCTGCAGGAAGGCGATGACCTTCTGCACCGCCTCGGAATTCGCTTCCCATTCGACCCCGGCGTAGATGTCCTCGGTGTTCTCGCGGAAGATCACCATGTCGACCTTTTCCGGCGCCTTCACCGGGCTGGGCACGCCGGTGAAGTAGCGCACCGGGCGCAGGCACACGTACAGATCGAGCATCTGGCGCAGTGCGACGTTGAGCGAGCGGATGCCGCCGGAGGTCGGCGTGGTGAGCGGACCCTTGATCGAGATCACGTAGTCCTTCACCGCCTGCACGGTTTCCTCCGGCAGCCACTGGTCGGCGCCGTAGACCCGGGTCGCCTTCTCGCCGGCAAACACTTCCATCCAGGCGATGGCTTTTTTGCCGCCATAGGCTTTGGCCACGGCGGCATCGACCACGCGGCGCATCGCCGGGGTGATGTCGACGCCGGTGCCGTCGCCTTCGATGAAGGGAATGATGGGCGTGTCGGGCACGTTCAGCGAGTTGTCTGGATTGACGGTGATTTTCTGGCCGTGGGCGGGAATCTGGATGTGTGTGCTCATGTGGGTCTCGAAACGTTGTTACCTTAAAGGGTAAAATTGGGACTTTGTCCCCCACCGAAGTGTCGCGTCTTATTTTGTTCAACAAACCCTACGGCGTTCTGAGCCAGTTCACCGCCGAAGGCCGCTGGCAGGGTTTGCAGGATCACCTCTCGCTGCCGGGTGTGTACGCAGCCGGACGCCTGGATGCGGACAGCGAAGGTTTGCTGATTTTAACCGATGACGGCATGCTCCAGAGCCGCATTGCCGACCCCAAACACAAACTGCCCAAAACCTACTGGGCGCAAGTCGAGGGCGCGCCGACGGAGGACGACCTCGAACCGCTGCGCCGCGGCGTCGATCTGGGTGACTTCGTCACCCGCCCGGCTTTGGCGCGCCTTATCGACGAACCCGCCGGGCTGTGGCCACGCAATCCGCCGATCCGCTTTCGCGCCAACATCCCCACGGCGTGGATCGAACTCGTGATTGCCGAAGGCAAGAACCGCCAGGTGCGCAGGATGACCGCCAAAGTGGGTTTCCCCACCCTGCGGCTGATCCGCGCCGCCGTCGGCGAATGGACCCTGGGTGCGTTGCAACCCGGAGAATGGAAAGAACAACATGTCTGACATCTGGACACCGCACGTCGTCGCCGCCGCCATCGTCGAGCGCGACGGCAAATTCCTGCTGGTGGAGGAGCACACCGCCGAAGGCCTGCGCCTCAACCAGCCGGCCGGCCACTGGGAACGCGGCGAAACGCTGATCGAGGCGGTGCGCCGCGAAGCGCTGGAGGAAACCGCGCATCACGTCGAACCGCGTGCGCTGCTGGGCTGCTACACCACGCACTATCCGCGCCGCGACATCACCTATCTGCGTTTTGCCTACATTTGCGAAGCCGTCGGTTTTGACGCCGACCGTGCACTGGATACGGGCATCGTGCGCGCGGTGTGGCTGTCGCCGGATGAACTCGCCGCCAGTCCCATCCCGAACCGCAGCCCGCTGGTGCTGCGCTGCGTGCAGGACTATCTGACCGGGCGACGCTTCCCGCTCGATTTCGTGACCCACGCATGAGCACGCGCGTCGTCGTCGGCATGTCGGGCGGCGTCGATTCCGCCGTCGCCGCCCATCTCTTGAAGCAGCAGGGCTACGACGTGCTCGGCGTCTTCATGAAGAACTGGGACGATGACGACAACACCGAGCACTGCACCGCGCGGCAGGATTTCCTCGACGTGCTGGCGGTGGCCGACGTGCTCGACATCGAGGTCGAGGCGGTCAATTTCGCCGCCGAGTACAAGGAGCGCGTGTTCAGCTATTTCCTCGCCGAATACCAGGCCGGGCGCACCCCCAACCCCGACGTGCTGTGCAACGCCGAAATCAAGTTCAAGGCGTTTCTGCAAGACGCCATCGCGCGTGGCGCCGAGTTCATCGCCACCGGCCATTACGTCGGCAAGGGCGCGGACGCCGCCGGCCGCGCGACGCTGCTGAAAGCCGTCGACGCCAACAAGGACCAGAGCTATTTCCTCTACCGCTTGAGCCAGACGCAACTCGCCCCGGCGCTATTCCCGCTGGCGCATCTGCCCAAGCCCGAGGTGCGCCGGATCGCAGAGAAAATCGGCCTGCCCAACGCCGCCAAGAAGGACAGCACCGGCATCTGCTTCATCGGCGAGCGCAACTTCCGCGAATTCCTCGAACGCTACCTGCCGCGCGACCCCGGCGACATGAAAACGCCCGAAGGACACGTCGTCGGTCGGCACCAGGGCCTGATGTACTACACCCTGGGGCAGCGGCAGGGACTCGGCATCGGCGGACAGAAGGACGGCGGCACCGACCCCTGGTTCGTCGCCGCCAAGGACATGGCGACCAACACCCTGATCGTGGTACAGGGCCACGAGCATCCGCTGCTCAAGCGCGTGAGCCTCGGCGCCGGTCAGCTCTGCTGGATCAGCGGCGTCGCCCCCGATCCCCAACGTCCCTACACCGCCAAGACCCGCTACCGGCAGACCGACGCTGCCTGCCACATCACCACGCTGGTCGACGACACGCTGGAACTGGTGTTCGACGCCCCGCAATGGGCAGTCACGCCGGGGCAGTCGGTCGTCCTGTACGACGGCGAAGTGTGTCTCGGCGGCGGCATCATCACCTGACCCAACACTGTTCGGTTTGGGTGGGGTCCACTTCGATCCGTTCGCCCTGAGCTTGTCGAAGGGCTGCCC
>JBAVFD010000094.1:0-21144 GCA_049588075.1 Thiobacillus sp. | reverse complement strand
GTGCGGTGCAGTCGGCCACGGCTGCCGCGCTGCGCGCGATTCAAGTGGTCAACAAAGTAGCAAAGGCGGAGGCTTAAACAATGGCTGACATCAAAGTCGCAGCGTATATCTGCAAGGGCTGCGGACTGGGCGAGCGCCTTGACGCGGACGCGCTGGTCAAGATCGCACAGAAGGACGGCAAGGTGCCGCTGGCGAAGACGCACGATTTCCTGTGCAACGCCGACGGCGTGGCGATGATCAGGAACGACATCGCCAACGAGGGCGTCACCCACATCATGATCGGCGCGTGTTCGCGCCGCGCCAAGACCGAGGCGTTCTTTTTTCCCGAAAACGCCGTGGCGCGCGCCAACCTGCGCGAAGGCGTGATCTGGATCCGCCCCGACACCGACGAGGCGCGCGAGACCACCCAGGAGATGGCGGAAGACTACATCCGCATGGGCTGCGCCGAAGTGAAGGCGATGACCGCGCCCGAGGGTAACCCCAACACCGGCGGCAGCAAGACCCTGCTGGTGGTCGGCGGCGGCGTCACCGGCATGACCACCGCAATCGAGGCGTCGAAGACCGGCTACCCGGTGGTGCTGGTCGAGAAGTCCGGCGCGCTCGGCGGCTGGGCCGGAAAACTCTACAAGCGCACCCCGGTGCACGAGCCCTACAAGTCGCCCGCCGACACCGGCGTGGCCGACCTGGCTTCGCAGGTGCGGGGTGACAGCAACATCAAGGTCTATCTGAACGCCACGGTCGCCAAGACCGACGGTGCGCCGGGCCGTTTCATCGTGGACATCGCCACCGAGTCGGGCGCGACCCATACCGAGGACATCGGCGCCATCGTGCAGGCCACCGGCTTCACCCTCTACGACATGAACAAGCTGCCGGAACTCGGCGGCGGCAAGTCGCCCAACGTGGTCGACCAGGCCGGCCTTGAGGCGCTGGCAATTGCGGCTGCATCGGGCGATGGCGTGATCCGCCGCCCCAGCGATGGCCAGCCGGTCAAATCGGTGGTGTTCGTGCAGTGCGCCGGCCAGCGCGATACCACCGGCCAGCACCTGTCGTACTGTTCGGGCTTCTGCTGCAACGCCAGCATCAAGCAGGCGATGTACTTCAAGGACGCGAACCCGTCCGTCGACACCACCATCATCTACACCGACCTGCGCACCCCCGGCAACGGCGAGGATTTCTACCGCAGCGCGCAGGAGAAGGGCGTCATCTTCACCAAGGGCAAGGTCGCCGAAGTGGTGCCCAACGGCGCCACCAGCACGGTGAAATTCCATGACCTGATCCTCGACGACAAGGACGCCGCGATGGCGGACGTCGACCTGGTGGTGCTGGCGACCGGCCAGGTGGCGAATTCGGGCGTGGATATTTTCGCAGCGCCCAAGTCGGCGGAAGAAGAAGCCGCGGTCGAGGTCAAGCCGATCTCCATCCTCAACCTGACCTACCGTCAGGGTCCGGACGTGCCGCAGCTGAAGCAGGGTTTCACCGACTCGCACTTCATCTGCTTCCCCTACGAAACCCGCCGCACCGGCATCTACACCGCCGGCCCGGTGCGCCGCCCGATGGACATCGCGCAGGCGCGCGAGGACGCTACCGGTGCCGCGCTGAAGGCGATCCAGGCGCTGGAAAACGCCGAGCTCGGCCGCGCCGCGCATCCGCGTTCGGGCGACCTGTCGTTCCCGAAGGTGCGTCTGGAAGGCTGCACCCAGTGCAAGCGCTGCACGGTGGAATGCCCGTTCGGCGCCATCGACGAGGACGAGAAGCGCTTCCCGGTGTTCAACGAATCACGCTGCCGGCGCTGCGGCACCTGCATGGGCGCCTGCCCGGTGCGGGTGATCTCGTTCGAGAACTACTCGGTCAACAGCGTCGGCGCGCAGATCAAGGCGGTCGACATTCCCGACGAGTTCTCCGAGAAGCCGCGCATCCTGATCCTGGCGTGCGAGAATGACGCTTACCCGGCGCTCGACATGGCGGGGATGAACCGCAACGAGTACTCGGCCTTCGTGCGCATCATTCCGATCCGCTGCCTCGGCTCGGTCAACACCATCTGGGTGACCGATGCGCTGAACGCCGGCTACGATGGCGTGATGATGATGGGCTGCAAGTCCGGCGACGAGTACCAGTGCCACTTCGTCAAGGGTTCAGAGTTGGGGCGTGTGCGCATGTCCAAGATCGACGACACGCTGAAAACCCTGAACCTGGAATCGGAGCGCGTGCGCGATCTCGAAGTCGCCATCACCGACATCGAGCGGGTGCCCGAGATGATCAACAAGTATGCCGCCGAGCTGGTCGCCGTTGGCCCCAGCCCGTTCAAAGGCTTCTGACAGGAGACCCACCATGAGCGCAAATACCGCACTGGCGGAGAAATACCGCAACAACTTCCTGAAGGAAATCGAAGAACAGGTCGAGATGGGCGACTGGGTGAAGATGTGCATGCAATGCGGCGTCTGCTCCGGTTCCTGCCCGACCAACTTCCAGAGCGCATGGGAACATCCGCCGCAGGAACTGTTCATGATGATCCGCGCCGGCAAGCGCGAGGAAGTGCTGACCTCCACCTCGATGTGGAACTGCACCTCCTGCTACAACTGCATCGTGCGCTGCCCGCGCAAGCTGCCGATCACCCACATCATGCACGGCATCGCCGAATACGCGCACCGCATCGGCATGGCGCCGAAGATGCAGGCCACCCGCTTCTTCAGCGGCCTGTTCTGGAAAAACGCCACCAAGACCGGCCGCGTCAACGAGCTCAAGCTGTCGATGGGCCTGTACTTCAAGGACGGGTTTGCCCAGGGCGTCAAGAACGGCATGGCGATGCAGGCCGTCGCCCTGGGGCTGGTCAAGGCCGGGCGACTGAACGTGATGGAACTGTTCGGCGGCCACAAGTGCAAGGACCAGAAAGGCATCCAGGCGATGCTGAAAAAAGCCTATGAAATCGAGCGCAGCCGCAAGGCCGCCAAGATGGCAGGCTGAAGAGAGAGACAAAAATGGCCAAACATGAATACGCGTTTTACCCCGGTTGCTCGTCGCAGAAGGGCGCTTCCGCATCCAACTACCTGACTTCGGTCGAGTCGATGTGCAAGACGCTCGACGTCAAGCTCACCGAAATCCCCGACTGGAACTGCTGCGGCGCCTCGATCGGTTATGCCGAGGCCGGCGAACTGCCGCGCCACGTGCTGAATGCGCGCAACTTCGCGCTGTCCGAACAGCACCTGCCCGGGCAGGAAATCGTCGCCACCTGCGCGGCGTGCTGGCTGGGCGCGCGCGAGACGCGTGAGCGCCTGACGCATTCCGACACCTTGATGGCCGACACCCGCGAAGCATTGAAGGAAGCCGGTCTCACCATCAACGAGATGCCGGAAATCCGCCACATGGTCGAAGTGCTGATCGAGGACCTCGGCTTCGACGAGATGAAGAAACACGTCGTGCGTCCGCTCGAAGGCGTCAAGATTGCGGGCTACGTCGGCTGCCAGACCAACCGTCCGTTCGGCGTTGCCGGCGAGTCGTTCGAGAATCCCGTTTACCTCGACAAGATGGTCGAAATGGTCGGCGCCGAGTCGATCCCCGAATACGAACAGAAAGTCACCTGCTGCGGCGGCGCGCTGGCGTTCTCCGAGCCGGAAAAGGCGCAGGCGCAGATCAAGGACATCGTCGAGTCGGCCTATGACCACGGCGCCGAGATGATCGTCACGCCGTGCCCGCTGTGCCAGGCCAACGTCGAGATCTACCAGGGCCAGATCAACCAGCGCTATGGCACCAAGTTCAACATTCCGGTGATGTACTACAGCCAACTGATGGTCGTGGCCTACGGCGGCAGCGCCAAGGAAGCCGCGCTGAACGGCCAGGTCATCAAGGCGCGTCGTCTGGAAGAGATCGCCGCCAAGCCGGTCAAGCGCTGAGTCGTTTCCAGCGCACATCCAAACAGGGGCTGCGTGCCCCTGTTTTTTTATGCATCCAGCGCCTTGCGCAACCGCTCGGGCGCAGCGTCGCGGCAATACCCCAGCGCAATCACCAGCGCAGGCCGTTCGCCTGCTGGAATGGCCAACGCTTCGACCAGTTCCGCCGCATCAAATCCCCCAATCGGACAACTGTCCAGCCCGCTGTGCGCTGCCTGCAACAGCATGTGTGCCGCGGCAAAGTTGCACTGTCCCTGTGCCCAGGCCGCAATCGAACCGGAGCGATAGAAGGAGCGATAGGCTGCTGCAATCGGCGCAATCGCCTGGCCGCGCGCTTCCGCCTCGAAGCGCGCCTGCACGTAGTCCGAATCCGGATCGAGTGCTGCCACCAGCGCCACGATCACGATGAACGCGGCGGCGGTGGTTGCGGCGGGCTGGTCGAAACAGGCACGCGCAACGGCAGCGCGCTGCGCCGCAGTTTCCACCGTGATGAAGCGCCATGGCTCCAGCCCAAAAGCCGAAGGTGCCAGCCGGCCTGCTTCCCGCAGCAAGGCGAGTGTGTCCGCAGACACGGGCCGATCCGCCACGAACTGGCGGCAGGCATAGCGCTGTTGGATCACGTCGAGCAGGGCGGATGGCATGGAGGATTTCCGGGTTGGCCTTTCAACCATAGTGCATACGCGCAGTCGCCGCGACCGAGTCCATGCATCCATCGGGCGAACGGCAGGCTCCCGCATTTGGATGCATGGCGGTATCCTTGCGACCTGTCCCAACCACTGCACGCGAACATGAAAAATGCCAAAAACCTCAACCAGTTGATCGACCTGGTGCATGAAGCCGTTTACGAAGTCGACGAACTGCGTGCCTGCCTGGAGCACGACGACGACGAAGCCGCCACCTATCGCCCGTTCCTCGACCCGCTCGATGGCATGTTGCGCGAACTGCACGAGTCCATGGTGTCGGGCAATTATCCCGGCGCGGGGCAGGGCGAAGATCTGGCCTACATGCCCCTGTTCAAGAAGCACGAACGCAACATCCCCTTTCGGGAACTGCTGCGCGCCATCAATGCGACCCACCGCGAAGGCTATGAGGCCTGAGCGGGGGTGAGTCGCCCCGGCACTGGATGGCTCAGGGCGTGAAGCTTGCCAGCTCCGCCTCGAATTCCGCTGCACTTAAACGATCAAATGCTTCCCGGCTAAACCGGGTGGCGACGCCGGCCATTTCACTCCAGCCATAGCCGCGGCACTGGGCGCTCAGCTTGCCGCTGTCCTGCGGGACGCGGGCGACGAGGTGCAGGCAGTCCCGACTGTAGATGAGGTTGTAGGGGGTGTTTTGCTGGTGGAACTGGTCGAGTTGAAACCAGGCTGCGGCGGCATCGGCGAAACGCTGGCAGGGAAGCGGGTAGGGCTGGGTGCCGCCGTTGTGGACGAAACACGTGTGCTGCACCGGCAGCGGACTCGCCTGCACAAAGCTCTGGAAATGCAGGTGGTTGACCGAGGCGCCCGCGCCATAGCTGTTGTAGCCGAGGCAGAAGCCGGGCACGTCGGTGTGCGTGCAGAGTTCCCATGCCCAGCCGTGCAGTTCGGGCGTGAGATATTGCGGGATTTCGCGCACAGGCTCCGGCACCAGCAGGCCATGCAGGCGAGCGAAAGGGAATTTGTTGTACAGCAGGCGCACCGGTTTGCCGGCGAGGTCGCCTTCCCAGAAGATCTCCCTGGCGAGGAACCCCTGATTGAAATGGAAGCCTGCCGGATCGAACGGGCGCAGCAGACGTTCGAAGCGCACCCCGCTCATGCGCGGCGGGCGCAAGGCACGGATGGGGTTGAACAACACTTCCCAGGCGCCGACGCGGCGGCTTTGCAGGGTTTGCAGGTGACTAAAGCCGATGGCGTGCAGCTTGAGAAAAACCAGCACGTCGTCGTCCGGTTCGCTCAGTTGCCGCCCCGTTCGCAGCGCCTCCGTGAGGGATTCGGCGAGTTCCGCATGGCGCACCGCCAGGGCGGGTGCGAGCCGCGCCCACAGGCTGGCGTCGTAGGCGGCATTAGCCAGCACCAGGATGTAGGTGCCGAGCCCGCGATGCCGGGCAAGCATGGCGGCCAGTCCGTCGGCAAAATCCTGTTCCAGCGTGGCGGCGGAGGTGAATGGGTGGATGCGGGCGCTCATGCGGTGTCGGGACGGAGAGTGGATTGGCGCATGGTTGGGCTTCGCCACTGGAATGGGCTTCGCTGTTGAAATGCGCTTCGCTGTTGAAATGGGCTTCGCCATGGCGGCGAAGCGCTCAAACGGGTTGCAGGGGATTAGAGTTCGCCGTTGGCGCCCGCGCGCATCACGCTGTCGATCTTGTCGTGGATGGCCAGTGCGCCTTTGCGCAGTTCCGGGGTGATGTTCAACTGTTCGCCGGCGATGTTGATCCCGGTCACGTCCCAGTCCAGTGTCATCACCCAGATGTTCTTGTCGGCATCCTCCATCACCGTGATGCGGCAGGGCATGAATACCGCCATTTCCGGGATGGTCCGCAGCAGGTCCCGTCCCGTGGCGATATCGCAGAAGCTGAACACTTCGACGCGCGGCGCGCTGTCGTCGTGCAGCACCAGCCTGAAATCCTTCCACATCTGGTTTTTGCCGACGAATTTCAGGTTGACCTGGTTGGCGCGCAGCAACATCGATTCGACCACTTGGTCGAAGGTGATGCCGGGCTTGACTTTGTATTTGACGGCGAAATGGTTGACTACCTCACGCGCATCCATTCTCGCCATATTGCTTGTCATCGGCATGGCCAGTTGTAGCCAGTGTTTTTTTTCTTCGGGTGTCAGGATGCGATTCATCTGGTAATCGCGGTAGGGCGGCGGCGGTGCCTGCTGCATCATGATCGGGCCATAAGGCGTGGGGGTGGCGTCGATCCAGCCGGGCGGCGGAACGGTTGCCGGATCGGCTTTCGGGGGCGGCGCGGGCGGCTCGGCCGCGAGCAGCGGCAAGCTGCACAGGCAGGCCAGGGCAAACGGGAAGAAGCGCATCATGGCGGGGCTCCTGGGTGGTTACGTTGCTATCCTACGCGCCGTAAAACTCACGTCAATCAGTCGTCAGGGACGTGCGCGAAAGGTGTGTTGCAGTGCGGCCAGTTCATCTGCGGCGGAGGCAAAATCACCGCTTCTGATGCAGGCTTCGATGCGTGAAGCGCCTTCCTGAATCGTGGTGGCCATCACGCTGGCGGCCGCACCTTTGAGGGCGTGCGCTTCCTTGCGGCATGACTCGGTATCGGCCTGTTCGATACCGCGTTGCAGCACGGCCAGGCTGGCTTCGGTGGTGCTGATGAACATGGCTGCCAGATCGTTCACCAGCTCCGGGTTGCCTGGGTAGCGCTGATGCAGTGCGGACAGGTCGAGTAGCGGTGTGGGGTCTGCTGCCGGCCTGTCTTGCGGGAGCCATTGTGCCAGCAAGGCGGCCAGTGCCGCTTCGGAGTAAGGCTTGGAGAGATAATCGTTTGCCCCGGCTGCCAGGCAGGTTTCACGGAAACCGGTGTTGGCATTGGCGGTCAGCGCAATGATGGGGATGTGTCGAATGTCGGTCGGCAACATGCGTATCTGTCGCGTGGCCTCCAGGCCATCCATTTCCGGCATTTGCCAGTCCATCAGCACCAGGTCGAACGCCTCTTGCGCCAGCAGATCCAGCGCTTGCGTGCCGCTGGCGGCAATCGCATGCTGCAGGCCCATGTCGCGCAGCTGATGCGCCAGCACTTTCTGGTTCACCGGGTGATCTTCCACCACCAGGATGCGTCCCCTGAGCTGAATGATGGGCGGTGCAGGCAACTCGGCCAGCTCCAGCGTGGTCGGTGGCAGCAGCAGATGCAGAGTAAAGCGGCTACCTTGATCCGGCGCGCTTTCGACCGTGAGCCGCCCCCCCATCAAGCCAGCCAGCTGGCTGCTGACCGCAAGCCCCAGGCCGGTGCCGCCGTAGCGGCGGGTGGTCGACGAATCCGCTTGTGAGAACGCCTGGAACAGGCGGGTCTGCGTGTCGGAGTTGATGCCGATACCGCTGTCCTGCACGCTGAAGTGACAAGCGATGTCGCCCCCCGCTGCCTCGAACGTCACGCACAGGTCGACGCCACCTTGCTGGGTGAACTTGATCGCGTTATCGATCAGGTTGAGCAGGATCTGGCGGATGCGGGTGGGGTCGCCCAGCAGGGCGGCAGGAGGGGGGGTGGGCAGCGACAGGGTGAGGTGCAGGTTTTTTTCCAGCGCACGCGCCTGAAACAGCGATACCACACTTTGAACCAGCGCCAGCGGCGAGAAGGCGACGTGCTCGATGGTCAGTTTTCCCGCCTCGATCTTGGAGAAGTCGAGGATGTCGTTGATGATGGTGAGCAGGCTTTCCGTCGAGGTTTTCAGCGTCGAGATGTATTCGCGCTGTTGTCCGTCGAGCGGCGTCTTCAGCAGCAGGCTGCTCATCCCCAGAATGCCGTGCATCGGGGTGCGGATTTCGTGGCTGATGTTGGCAACGAATGCCGATTTGGCCTGTGCCATTTTCAGGGCGGCCTCTCGCCCCGCCTCCTTGGCGGCCTCGGCCGCGCGGCGCTCCGACACGTCGCGCATGATGGCCTGAATCACCGGTTTGCCCTCCAGTTGCATCGCGTGCAAGGCGATTTCAGCCGAGAACACCGAACCATCCTGGCGCCGTCCCTGCCAGTCCATGACCGCATGCCCCTGGTCGCGCGCCTGGGAGAGGGCCTGCATGGCATGGTCTTGCGCGGTTGTGCCATTGGGCTGGATCAGGGTGCCGAGCTGCTGAATCGGGGTGTGCAGAAAATCGTCTACCGATTTCATCCCGAACAGGGCGAGGGTGGCCGGGTTGCAATCGGTAAAGCCCTTGTCGTCAAGAATGACGACAGCGTCGGAGTTGGTTTCAAACAGCGTCTGGTATTTCAGCCTTTCGGTTTCCAGTTGCCGCGTCTGCTTCAGCAAGTGGCGGCTGACCAATACGGCGACCAGCGTGGCCAGCAGCGTGGCCAGAATGCCCAGCGTCAACATCAGGTTGCGGGTGGAGCGATAGGCGGTGTAGGTTTTGCCGAGCGCGGCTTCGTTGGCCTCGCGTTGCAGACGCGTCATCTTGTCGAGCGCCTCCACCAGGCGGCCTTGCAGCGGGATCGCCTCTTTCTGCAGCAGCGTCAGCGCCTCGGTATTATTCCCGTCGAGTGCCGCATCGACCACGTTGAGCATCACGGGCTGGTTGCTGATAGTGATGGTGTCGAGTTCGTTCATCAGCAGTTTTTCTTCGGGCGCACTGAGCAGGGTCAGCAGCTGCATGCGATCCTTGGCGTAGCGTCCGCCGTATTCCTGGAATTGCAGGAACAGCGCATCTTTTTCCCATGGATCGACCGACACCACGATGCTGTGCATCAGCACCGCACGATCGCGCAGCGTGTCGCGCATGTGCGAGGCGAGCCGGGTTTTGACGTTGTTGATCGAGACCACGTTGGCCAGCTCGTTGTTGAGATGCGCCATCTGGGTGACGCCCAGCCCGATGACTGCCAGCATCAGCAACAGCGCGGCGGTGAAGCCGAGCCCGACATTGAACAGCAGGCCACGTAGCGGATTAGCAGCGACTTGCCCGCTTGCGGGCCTGGTCGAGTTGGTCGTCCCGTCAGCGAGCGGCATTACCTGGACACCGTGTCGGTGGCGCGGATATCGTCAGGCGGCGCGACGCGGCGCGCGCCGTCGTAATGCTCATGCCAGTATGGGTCGTTGAGATTGGAAATCATGACCGCGCCGGTGCGGCTGCTCGTGGCGTGCACGAAGCGGTCGTCGCCCAGATAAATGCCGACATGCGAGAACGCGCGGTTGAGGGTGTTGAAGAAGACCAGGTCGCCGGGCTGGAGTGCGGCTGGTGCCAGCGGCTGCGTGGTTTCGCTGATGGCGCGGCTGTCGTGCGGCAGCAGGATGCCGGCGGTTTGCTTGAACACGTGGCTGACGAAACCGCTGCAATCCAGTCCGGTTGCGGGTGAACTGCCGCCCGGGTGATAGGGACTGCCCACCAGGCTGATGGCATAGAGGGAAATGTCTTCAGGCGGAGTGCCGGCGTGCGCAGCATGCGCCAGCACCAGGCTTGTCAGCAGCAGGACAGGCTTCATCGAATCAGAATCTGCTCTATAGTTAAAATGAAGTTACAGCCAATTGTGGCGGGTATTGAATCTGAGGATCGCACCATGAATGACGCACACACATCAGTTCCCAGTGAAACAGTTTCCAGTGAAGCCAGTATCCCCGACAATGCGCAGCTCGTGCAATGGCATGACGAGGCTGCCGCGGCCGCATCCGGGCCCGACCTGTACGAGCGGGTACGCGAGTTGACCGCGCGCGCCCTGCATGAACGGCGCATGGCGCTGAACGACATACGCGAGGTTGTCGCTGCGATCACCTCCGGGGTGGGCAGTGGACTGACAGCGCGGGGCGGCGAGATGAAAGAAGGGCTCAAGCAGGCGGTGTCCGGCCTCGATGCGGCCATCGGCAGCGCGGCGCAGACCGCCTCTTATACCTTGCGCGAAGCCGCTGCCCAGGGAAAATCCTTCAAGGACAATGAACTGAAAGACAGCCTGGAGCAATTGCGTGATCTGGAGTCACAGCTTGTAGACGCCCTGAAGCAGACCGCCAGGCAGTCTGGCGGCAAACTGAAAGAGGAACTCGACTACTTGGGCGACCATCTGAAAATCAGCGGCACCCGCACCGGCGAGCAGGTGCGCGATGCACTGAAACAGCTGGCAAGCGGCGTGAAAGCCAGCAGCGAGACGGGTCGCGCGGGGCTCTCCGAGTCGGCGGGCACCGCCACCGAGCGCTTGTCGCTGGTGGCAAGCGGCGTCTTGGCGGCCTTGTCCGATTCGCTCAAACGGCAGAGCGAACGTCTGCGTTCCTGATTGACCAGCCGACAGCGGAAACGCTGTCGGCTACACTCTCGGCATTGCCGATTCCAAAAACCAACAACGATGCTCTGGGAAACCATATCGGTCGTGCGCGACCTGCCGCGATTGCACGAAATCGCCACGGTGATGATTCGCTATGGCGGGGGCGACCTGGTCCGGCTGCTGGGCATCAGCGGCGCGCTGGAGCGCGCCGGGCGGATTCTGCGCTGGCACAATGCCAGTGAAATCAGCCAGCTCGACGCACCGGTGCGCATTCGCCGTGCGCTGGAGGAACTGGGCCCGACTTTCATCAAGCTGGGGCAAATGCTGGCTACGCGGGTGGACATGTTTCCGCCGCACTGGATCGCCGAATTCGAAAAACTGCACAGCCAGGTGCCAGCAGTCCCCTACGAGGTGCTGCATGCGGACCTGGTGGCCGCGATCAAGGGCGAACCTGACGAGGTGTTTGCCGCATTCGATCCGGTGCCGCTGGCCGCGGCTTCAATCGCGCAGGTATACCGCGCCACGCTCAGGGATGGCACGCCGGTTGTCGTCAAAGTCCGCCGCCCCGGCATCGAGGGCGTGATCCAGGCCGACCTGCGCATTCTGGAACACGCCGCCAAATTGCTGGAAAGCGAAGTGCCGGATTTCCGGCGTTACGACCCGGCGCAAATCGTTTCGCAGTTCCGCCGCTCGCTGAATCGCGAACTCGACCTGGCCAAGGAAGCGCGCAACATCGATCAGTTCGCACGTGATTTTGCAGACGATCCACTGGTGAAGATTCCCCGGGTGTACTGGGAATTCACCAATGACCGCGTCAACGTGCAGGAGGAAATCGTCGGGCTGGAAGGCGTGGCGCCCGACAAGTTGCGTGCCAGCGGACTCGATCCCAAATTGCTGGCTGCACGCGGTGCCGACACGGTGCTGTGCATGGTGCTGGAACACGGCTATTTTCATGCCGACCCGCATCCGGGCAACGTGCTGTTCCTGCCCGGCAACCGCATCGGCATGATCGACTTCGGCATGGTGGGCATGCTGACCAATGCCCGTCGCAACCAGATTGTCGACCTGCTGCATGCCCTGACGCGTAATGACGAGCAGGGCATGATGCAGGTGCTGCTCGACTGGAGCGGCGAATCGGTGGGCGATGAAGACCGCCTGGCCTACGATGTGGCGGAACTGCTGCAAAGCTACGACGACCTGCAGCTCAAGGACGTGAAGATTGGCGCGTTGCTGAACGACATCACGGCGGTCATGCGCGACAACAACCTGCTGTTGCCGGCCGATCTGACCTTGCTGTTCAAGGCGCTGATCACGCTGGAAGGGCTGGGGCAGCAGCTCGACCCCGAATTCCACATGATCGACCATTTGACGCCGTTCGTGGAACGCATCATCCAGCAGCGCTACACCCCGCAGGCGCTACTGGCGCGCGGTCGCAAGAGCGTGCGCGAGACGCTGGAAGTGCTGGCCGACGTGCCGCGCGACCTGCGCAATCTGCTGCGGGACATGCGGCGGGGACGGGTCAAGATCGATCTCGACCTGAAACGGCTGGATCAGTTTGGTCATCAGCTGGATCGCGCCAGCAACCGGCTGACCATGGGCATCCTGACCGCCTCGCTGGTGGTCGGCTCCAGCATCATCATGACGGTGAAGGGCGGCCCTCAGCTTTTCGGCCTGCCGTTTTTTGGCCTGCTGGGATTCCTGATCGCGTTTTTCAACAGCTTGTGGATCATTTTTTCCATCTGGCGCTCGGGCAAGCACTAGCCTGAATTGATGAAACATCCGGGCTAAGCCGCTCCAGGTCGCTCAGGCCGTGGCCGTATCCTGCGGTGCCAGTTGATCCAGTGCCAGCGGCCGTCCCAGCAGGTAGCCCTGCACGTGGGCAAAGCCGAGTGCCTGCACCCGTTCCAGCACCGCTTCGTTCTCCACGCCTTCGGCAACCAGCGAATACCCGGCGTCGCGCATCATGCGCGCAAAATCGGCGACCACGCGGCCGGCACGGTCGTCCGCTTCGAGTTTTTTGATCAGCGAAATATCGAACTTGACCACGTCCACCGGCAAGTCGACCAGGTAACGCAGTGGTGAATAGCCGGTGCCGAAGTCATCCATGGCGATTTTGAAATTCACCGTGCGCAGCAAATCGAGATAGGTGCGCACTTCCATCAGCTGGGTGATGAGCGAGGTTTCGGTGATTTCCAGCATCAGCGGATGACGGGCAGTGTGGCGCGACAGCTCCATCAGTGCCGAGACAACCTCGGGGCGTGAAATGCTCTGCGCGGAGATGTTCACCGAGATGCCGCTGCCTGCGGGCAGGCGCAGTGCGGCGAGATCGGCATCCACCTGATGCAGCACCGCCAGGTCGAATTCGGTTTCGAGCCGGCGGCTGGCGACCACGGGCAAGAAATCGCCGGGCATCAGCAGTTGCCCGTGGTGCCGAATCCGTGCCAGCGACTCGAAATAGGCGACCTGTCGCTGCGGCAGGTTGTGGATGGGCTGGTAATGCATCTCGATCATGCCGGGCTGAGCCAGTGCCTGGAACAGCGCGCTGGTTTCGCGGTTGGCGACCAGGGTTTGCGCGCCACTGTCGGTGTCTTCGCCATAGACAGCGATACGACGATGGCCCGGCTGCTTGGCGACATACATGGCGATGTCCGCCTGCTTGGGCAGTTCGTCGAGCCGGTCATGCTGATCCATGGGGCAAAATGCGATGCCGATGCTGATGCCTACCGGCTCGTTGATGCCCAGATCGGTAAAGCGGGCGGCATCGATCAGGTTCTGGCAGCGCTGGCCGATCTGTTTGGCCTGAGCGGGCGTGGTGCGCGCCAGGAAGGTGGCGAATTCGTCGCCGCCCAGCCGGTACAGCCGGTCGTTGGCACGTAGTGCCATCACCACCGCGTCGACGATGACGCACAGCACGCGGTCACCCTTGGCGTGGCCGTAGGTGTCGTTGATGGATTTGAAACGGTCGCAGTCGATCAGCAGAAAAGCCACGCCCTGCGGTGACGATGCCACTTTGGTGCGGAAGTCCGCCCAGTCCTCCTCGTAGGCGCGGCGGTTGTAACAGCCGGTCAACGCATCCTGGCGCGCCTGCGAATGGAATTCGCGGTTCTGGTTTTTCAGCGTGCCGTGCAACTCGCGCAGTTGCAGCTGATAGTCGTGCAAGGAGCGCCGAACCTTATCGAGCTCGGCGATCCGCAGCAGGCCGGGACGGTGGGGTTCATGTGGCAAGCGTGCCTGCTGCATCGCTTCGATATCCCGCGACAGCTGCCACAAGGGCCGCACCAGCGTCCGCTCGTACAACCCGTATCCCGCCAGCGCGGCAGCGGCCAGCAAGCCGAACAGCGCGATCAGGGTGCGTGAAAAAATCGTCTGATAGCGCAACTGGTCGGGATCAGGGCGTGCCATGAACGTCAGCCGCGACGGCAAGTTGGCGGCGGCCAGGGTTTCGCCGGGAGCGAGACGCAGCCGGATGCTGGCAGGGTCGACAAAATGGAAGCTGCCATGCAGCAGGGCGGGCAGGATATCCAGCCGGATCAGGCCATATCCTGCCAATATTTTTCCGCCGGCATCGTTGTAAACGGGGAAGAGCCGGTGCAAGGTCGGCGTGTCCGATACGAGGGTCAGCCATGCTGCCGGGGCGGCGCTCAAGGCTGACGCGCCCAGGCGACCGGGAAAAGGATGCGCACCGGGATCGGGCGCGAGCAGGGCGCCATCGGGCGTATAGAGTGCCACCCGCGCCTGCGCTTTCGGCAGGATGCCCGCTTCGACCACCCGCGTATTGCGCCAATAGGCGTAATACGCGGGCAGCACCAGTTGTTGCCGGGTTTCATCCCAGCCCGCCAGTTGCGCCGCCTGTTTTTCGGATTCGCTCAATAACTGCTCCAGCCGTGCCTGCAACTCGGCTGCGGCCGCTTCATGGCGATGCCGTGCCAGGTTGTCCGAGGCCACGCGGGTCTGGTACAGCGCATACGCGCCGAGCAGCGACATGGTCAGCATCAGCCCGGCGACAAACACCAGCGCCAGTTGCTTGATCGAGAGCGAGAGGGAACGGGTGCGGGAGCGGTTCATTGCAATTGGGCAACGGATGATTGGGTGTGCGGCGATGCGGCGCGCGCACCCGATTGCAGGAAGGCGAGCGTGTGCTCCAGGAGATCGAATTCGTGTTCGCCGTCCATGAAGTGATTGCCGCCATCGATCACAACCAGCGGCGTCTGCAGGTGTTGCAGCGCACGCAGCCAGCCCTGCGTCATCCTGTCGTCGGCGCTGCCCATCACAAGCAGGGAGCGATCGCCGAGCTGGTGCAACGCCGTCAGGGTCCGGGCCTGATCACGGCGCACGTAGGACAGCAGCGCTTCCGGCGTGGTGGGGTACTTGCCGCAATATGACAGCGGATAGTTGACCAGATTGCGGTCGTTCCGCGCCACCTGGGCGGTCAGCCGCTCGATCAACGGCGCGCGCGGCAACCCGCCGATTTGCGCTTCGACCAGCGAGATGCCGACAAAGCCTGTGACAGCCGGATCGGGCTTGCCCGACAGATAGGCCAGCAGTTGCAGGCTGCCGAAGCTGTGACCGATCAGCACGATGCGGCGATGCCCCTTGTCGCGCAGCCATTTCACCCAGCGGTCGATTTCGGCGAGATCGTCGTCGAGGCTGTTGTTATGGACTGCTTCGCAGGCCAGGCTCTGCCTGCGCCCGGGTATCCCCAGTGTCAGCGTGGGTGTCAGCACGCTGTAGCCCGCGTCGGTGAGGCCGTGCGCCAGTGCTGTCACCGTGGGAGATTCGCGGGTTTGCAGAAAGCCGTGCAACAGCAGGACGGCAGGCTTGTCGCGCGCGCCGACCTGGTATTCGGCCGCCGCCGGCAGATTCGGGCGCATGTCCAGCATGACCTGGGTGGCGTGTGCCGAAAATGGGAGCAGCCCAAGCAGCAGCAGGAAAATCCAATGCGCGCGCAACATGCGTGAAGCCAAGACAAGATATGTCCAACATTAACGTCCGTCGCGCCCGAAACTGAAGCCGCCCCGGTGTTAAACTGCCGTTGCAATTTCACGCCAACATGATTGATATACAAGCATTTTTTTCCCCGGATGGCGCCTGTGCCGCAGTCTTGCCGCGCTGGCGTGCGCGCCCGCAGCAAGTCGCCATGGCCGAAGCCGTGCAGACCGCCATCGCGGCCAATGGCGTGCTGCTGGCCGAAGCCGGCACCGGCACCGGCAAGACGCTGGCCTATCTGATTCCCGCCTTGCTGTCGGGCGGCAAGGTGGTGATTTCCACCGGCACCAAGGCGCTGCAGGACCAGCTGTTTCATCGCGACCTGCCGGCCGCCCGGCGTGCACTGAAGTCGCCGGTCAAGGTGGCCCTGCTCAAGGGCCGCGCCAATTACGTCTGCCACCATCACCTGCAACGCAATCTGAGCGATGGCCGCTTTGCCCATCGCGACGATGCGGCGTGGCTGCAAAAAATCGCCCGCTTTGCCGAAACCAGCAGCAGCGGCGACCGCGCCGAAGCGGAAGGCATCCCGGAAGACGCCACCGCCTGGTTTTACGCCATTTCCAGCCGCGACACCTGCCTCAGCAGCGAGTGCAGCCATTTCAAGGACTGCTTTGTGATGGCCGCGCGCAAAGCCGCGATGGAAGCCGAGGTGGTGGTGGTCAACCATCACCTGTTCTTTGCCGACCTGTGGCTGAAGGACGAAGGCGTGGCCGAACTGCTGCCCGCCTGCAACACCGTGATCCTCGACGAAGCGCATCAGCTCGCCGAAACCGCTGCGCAGTTTTTTGGCGAAACCCTGTCGGTGGCGCAACTGTTGGATCTGGCGGGCGATACCAAGCGTCTCGCGGCGGTCAAGGCGGGCGACTTCCCGGCGCTGCGCCGCGCGGCCGAAGATCTGGGCAAGACGGCGCGCGACCTGCGTCTGGCGTTTCCGCAAAACCCGATCAAAGCGACGGTGGCGGAACTGACGCGCTACGACAAATGGCCGGATGCATTGAAAGCGCTGACGGCCTCCCTGGATGAAATGACCAAGCTGCTGGAAACCCAGGCCGAGCGTGACGCCGATCTGAAAAACTGCTTCGAGCGCGCGCAGGGCGTGCAGGCCACGCTGGCCAGCTGGCAGCGTGCCGACGACCCCGACCATCCGCGCGTGCGCTGGCTCGAAACCACCCTGAGTTCGCTGCTGCTGCACGCCACCCCCTTGTCGGTCGGCGCCATGTTCGGCGCCAAGCTCACCGAGCGCGCGCAGGCGTGGATCCTCACCTCGGCCACGCTCGCGGTCGGCGGCGACTTCACCCACCTCAAAACCCGGCTCGGCATCGAAACCGCCGAAACCCTGTGCGTCGACAGCCCCTTCGATTACCCGCGCCAGGGCGTGTTGTACGTACCGCAAGGCCTGCCCGCGCCCAACACCCCCGAGTTCACCGATGCCGTCGTCGCGGCCGCCCTGCCGGTGCTGGACATCAGCCAGGGCCGCGCCTTCATCCTGTTCACCAGCCTGCGCGCGCTGGAAAAGGCGCGCGGCCTGTTGACCGAAGCGTTCAAGTCGCGCGGCTGGGACTATCCGCTGTTAGTCCAGGGCGACGCCCCGAAGAACGAACTCCTCGCGCGCTTTCAGCAAGCCGGCAACGCCGTGCTGCTGGGCAGCCAGAGCTTCTGGGAAGGCGTCGACATGCCGGGCGAAGTGTTGTCCGTCGTCATCATCGACAAGCTCCCCTTTCAGCCACCCGACGATCCGGTTGTCGCCGCGCGCATCGCCCAGGCCGAAAAGAACGGCGGCAAACCCTTCATGGACTATCAGTTGCCGCACGCCGCGATCAGCCTCAAGCAAGGCGCCGGGCGTCTGATCCGCACCGAGACCGATCGCGGCGTGCTGATGATCTGCGACACCCGGCTGGCGGATAAGCCGTACGGCAAGCTGTTGCTGAATGCGCTGCCGGCAATGACGCGGACGCGCAAGCTGGAGGTGGTGGCGCGGTTTTTTGCGGCCATGCCTGTAGTGTGCGCGGATGCCCAAGCGATAGTCGAACAGGAAGCCCAACAGGTCTAAGCGCGCGAATGGATGTCCGAATGGACATTGAATAGTCGTTTGCAAGCTATACGGCTATGCCGTATATTCAAAAAATGCTTACCGTCGTTGAAACCGAAGTGTTTATCCGCGCGGCGTCCGAAATCTGGACAGATGCCGAACGCATCAGCTTCATCAACTGGCTGGCATCCAACCCGGAGGCGGGCGATGTGATCCCGGGTTCCGGCGGTTGCCGCAAGCTGCGCTGGGGCCGTGCGGGCATGGGCAAACGCGGCGGTGCGCGGGTGATTTACTACAACCAACTCGAAAGTGGAGAAATCTGGTTGTTGATGGTTTACGTCAAAGCCAAGTTCGACAATCTTCCCACGTCTTTCTTGAACCAGTTACGAGAGGCCATTGATCATGGATAAGGAAATGGAAAAATTTCAGCTGGACTTGCTTAAGTCGGTTCGGCAGATGAAGGCGGGGAAAGCGGCGCGGACGACCCAGGTGGCGTTGTCTCCCATCGCCGAAGCGCGCAACCGGCTCGGCATGTCGCAATCCGAACTCGCTGCCCTGATGGGCGTGTCGCCCCGCACCCTGCAGGATTGGGAACAAGGCCGCCGCAAACCCACTGGAGCGGCGCAAACGCTGCTGCGCGTGGCGATTGCGCATCCGGAAGCCTTGCGTGATTTGAAGGCGGCGTGAGTATTGATGGTTTTTCATGTGGCGCAATAACCAATAGCGCTTGCGTCTCACCCTTTTCTTGCGAGAGATGAATGGCTGTTCCAACCTACGATAAATTTATCGAACCTATTCTTCGTTACTTGGCAGCGAAACCAAGTGGGGCCCCGGCAAGAGACGCCCATGAAGCAGCAGCGCAAGCGCTCGCGATACCTGAGGCTGACCGACAAGAGCTTCTGCCAAGTGGCACACAACCGATATATAAGAATCGGGCAGGTTGGGCACATGACCGTCTTAAAAGAGCAGGCCTCTCTATCAGCCCTCGTCGTGGTTATTGGCAGCTCACTGAGCAAGGCCTTGCGTTTGCTAATTCACATGTCGCACCACTGTCTTCGAAAGATGTCGAACAACTGGCTGTTGGTTTTATGGATGTTCGACTAAGGCCGCCTACTAGTGAAGAGTCTCTTGTCTCGCCAAGTCTCGTGCAGCCACTTCCGCCAGTGTCGGCTATTGCAAGTCCGGACGACCGGCTTGGGGAAGCCGTTTCAGAGCTTCGCAGATCAGTTAGTGTCGAATTGCTCGAAACATTGGCAACCGTATCCCCGTCGTTTTTTGAGACGATAGTGCTCGATCTTCTGCATCGCATGGGGTATGGCGCCAGTCGCGCCGATATTCAACGCGTTGGCGGTTCTGGAGATGGTGGAATTGATGGTGTTATTTCACTCGATAAGCTTGGCTTGGAGAAGGTCTACGTACAAGCCAAGCGTTGGCAGCAAACCGTTGGAAGGCCAGAGGTACAGGCTTTCTATGGCGCACTGGCAGGTCAGCGTGCGAACAAGGGGGTGTTTATCACCACATCAGGTTATACGGCTCAAGCCATCGAATTCGCTAGGTCTGTGGAGCGCATTGTGCTTGTAGACGGCGCCCGCTTAGCCGAATTAATGATGGATAACGAGGTTGGAGTTTCTTCACGCACAGTCAAGGTTCCGAAGATTGATAGCGACTACTTCGATGAAGAGGCCACCTAACTAATCACTCATCCCGCAACGCATCCACCGGATTCAACCGCGCCGCACGCATTGCCGGCACCACTCCCGCAGCCAGCCCGATCAGCACCGACACCACCAGCGCGCCGAGGGCGTAATCCCACGGCGTGTTGACCGGCAGGCCGCTCACCGCGGTCTTCAATAGCCAGGCGACCCCTGCGCCAACAGCCAGGCCGCCGAGTCCGCCGAGGGTGGACAGCACGGTGGATTCCATCAGGAACAGGGTGCGGATTTGTGCCCGCGTGGTGCCCAGCGCGGTGAGCAGGCCGATCTCGGATACGCGCTCGGCCACCGCGATGTGCATCAGCGTGACCATGCCGACCGCGCCGACCAGCAGTGAAATTCCACCGAGCGCGGCGACGGCGAAGGTCAGCACGTCCAGCACGGTGCCCAGCGTGTCGAGCATCTGCTGCTGCGGGGTGAGGGTGAAATCCTCGCGGCCGTGGCGCGCGATCAGGATGCGCTTGGCGTCGGCGACCACCGCCTTGAGCGGCGCACCGGGGCGGTAGGCGATGTGGACTTCCATCACGCCCTCCCGGTTGAACACTTCGAGCGCGCGCGCGGTGGGGATGTAGACGGTGTCGTCGAGGTCGAACCCCAGCACCTGGCCCTTGGGCGCCATGACGCCGATCACCCGGAAACGCGACGCCCCGACCTGCAGGGTGGCGCCGAGCGGATTGGCGGCGCCGAACAGTTCGTTGCGTACTTTTGCCCCCAGCACCGCATAGGCGCGCGGATTGCGCGGGTCGTCGGCGGGCAGGTACTGACCGACCGCCACGTGCATGTTGAAGGCGCGCGAAAAGTCCGGGCCCTCGCCGTATACCGTCACCCGCCGGCTGCGGCCGTGGGCGCGGATTTCCGCGTTGCCCATCACGCCGGCATTGGTGTATTGCGCGTAGCGCGAGGTCTTCAGCGCCAGCGCGTCTTCGATCGTCAGCAGCCGCGAACTGCCGATGGCGCCGACCGAGGCACCATGAGTGGTGATTTTCCCCGGGCTGATGTTGATGATGTTGGTGCCGAACTGGGTGAATTCAGCCAGCACAAACTGATGGATGCCGTCGCCGATGCTGGTGAGCAGGATCACCGCGGCGATGCCGACGGCGATGCCGGTGGCCGACAGGAAGGTGCGCAGCCGGTGCGCGGTCAGCGCATGCAGGGCGAAGCGCAGGATGTCGGCGAGCTTCATTTTCCGCTCAACGCCAACACGGGATCGAGCTTCGCCGCGCGCGCGGCGGGCAGCAGGCTGGCGAGGATGCCGGTGATGAGTGCGGTGGCGACGCCTGCCACGCTGGCCCAGTTGGGCGGCCAGGCGGGGAGCACCGGATAGGCGAGGCGGATCATCCAGGCGCCGAACTGCCCCAGCGCGTAGCCGATCGCGCCCCCCGCCAGCGACAGCCACAGCGCCTCGGCAAAGAACAGGCGGCGGATGTCGGCGGCGGGTGCGCCGAGGGCTTTCAGCAGGCCGATTTCCGCGGTGCGCTGGGCCACCGCCACCAGCATCACGTTCATCACCAGGATGCCCGCCACCGCCAGGCTGATCGCGGCGATGCCCGACACCCCCAGCGTCAGCGCGCGCAGGATGCGGTCGAAGGTGGCGAGCACCGCGTCCTGGGTGATGACGGTGACGTCGTCCTCGCCGTCGTG
>JBAVFD010000093.1:0-11369 GCA_049588075.1 Thiobacillus sp. | reverse complement strand
CGAACTGATGCACTGGCTGCGCCGGCAAAAGCTGGCCTGGCGCGAAGGCAATTTTCTGATGGTGCATGCGGGCGTGCTGCCGGGCTGGACGGTGGACGACGCGATGCGCTATGCGCATGAAGCGGAGACCGTGCTGCAAGGCCCGGATTATCCCGCGTTCTTCGAGCGCATGTACGGCAACACGCCGACGCTTTGGGACGAAAGCCTGACCGGCATCGAGCGCCTGCGCGGCATCGTCAACACCTTCACCCGGCTGCGCTACTGCACGGCCGAAGGCGAAATCGAGTTCCAGCACAAGTGCGCGCCCGGCCTGCAGCCGTCCGGCTGGCTGCCCTGGTTCGAGGTGCCGGGGCGCAAAAGCGCCGGCACGACGTTCATCATCGGCCACTGGTCGACGCTGGGCCTGGTCAACAATGCGGATTTGATCGCGCTGGATACCGGCTGCCTGTGGGGCAATAAACTGACCGCAGTCAGGCTGGAGGATCGGCAGGTGTTTGCGGTGCGCTGTCCGCAGGTGCGACGCCCAAAAGCCTAGCGGTGACCGCATGCGCCTGCGCCGCCAGCTCGCGCCGGTGGCCGTTCGGCTGAATCGGCTCGCCAAAGTGCAGTTCGGCGATGAGGCCGGGTTCGTTGACGATTTGTATCAGGCTTTGCCACATGCTCAGGTCGTCGATGTAGGCGGGCGCGGCGCTGTGCGTGTCGTCCAGCGTGCGATAGCGCAAGGCCGCCGGCACGATCGGGCAGTTCAGTTCAACTGCCGGTTGCAGCAGCGACGGCAGGAAGCGCCGCAGCTTGCGCCCGTCGCCGGTGGTGCCTTCGGGGAACACCGCCACCCAGGCGCCGGACTGCATCAGCGTGCGCATTTCGGCGTTGATGCGCGCGGTATCGGCGCGGCGGCCGCGTTCGAGAAACAGGGTGCCGGTCTTGTGCGCCAGCCAGCCCGCCACCGGCCAGGTGCGCACCTCGGCTTTCGACACGAAGTGCACGCGCCGGGCGGCGTAGATCAGGTAAATGTCCAGCCATGACACGTGATTGCACACCAGCAGCGCGCCACCCGGCAGGCTGGGTGCAGTGCCCGCCTGCAGCCGCACGCCGAGTACCCTGAGCAGTCGCTGTGCCCACCCCATGATGGCGCGGTCGCGTTGCGCGGGGCTGAGCAGGGGGAACACCAGCCCCGCCAGCGTCACCCCCCAGGCAAGGTGCAGCATCAGCAGGCTGATGCGGAGGGCGCGGCGGAGGAAGGCGGGCAGGCGGGCGAGACTCACCCCGGCATTGTATGACGCTCACCCGCCGAAGCGGCGGGCGTAGCTGTGGTTGAGTTGCGCCATCGGCAGCAGCATCAGCAGGTCGGCGGTGTTGAAATCGGGATCCCAGGCCGGTTCGCCGCACACCATCGCACCCAGGCGGGTGTAGCCCTTGATCAGCGGCGGCAGTGCAGACGTCCGGCCGTCGTCGAGCGACTCGACCGGCAGGCGATAACGCGGGCTGGCGCGCCATTCGAGCGGCGCGAGATGGCGTTCGGTGATCTGGCGACAGACGCTGGCGGCAAGGTGGCCGCCGTCGGCCATGCCGATGCTGGCGCAGCCGATGACGGTTTCATATCCGTAGTGCGTCATGTAGTCGGCCAGCCCCATCCACAGCCGGGCGATGACGCCGCCGCTGCGGTGGTCGCGGTGCACGCACGAGCGGCCGAGTTCGGCCATCCGCGGGCGCAGGAAAGCCAGCCGGGTGAGATCGAATTCCTGCTCCGAGTAATAACCGCCGACACGCCTGGCGGAATCGGGCGGCAGGATGCGATAGGTGCCGACGACTTCGCCATGGGCGAGTTCGCGCACCAGCAGATGGTCGCAGAACGGGTCGTACCGATCGATGTCGTGCCCCGGCAAATCGGACGCCAGGCGCGCGCCCATTTCCTCGGCAAACACCTGGTAACGCAGGCGCTGCGCTTCGCGGATTTCGCTGTCGTCTACCGCCAGGGAGGCGTGATAACGGCCGGCCGGGCTGGAATGAACCGGGCTGCGTGGAGCCGGACTGAATGGACGCGGGCTGCGGACGTCGAGCATGGGGCGCTCCCATTGATGGAATGCGCCCAGCTTAGAGAACCGTTGTTAATCCGGTGTGACGTGCGGATTGCGGAATGATGACCCGGCTTAAAGCGTTTTGTTGAACGCAGCCTTGAGCCGCCCGGCAATTTCATCCCGGGTCGGCCGGTGGTTCTGTCCGCCGCGCTGTTCGATCTTGATCGCGCCCATCACGCTGGCGAGCTGGCCAGTGGTTTCCCAGTCGAGTCCGCGCGCGATGCCGTACAGCAGCCCGGCGCGGAAGGCGTCGCCGCAGCCGGTGGGGTCGAGCACCTGCGCCGCCGCCACCACCGCAATCTCGATCACGCCGCCGTCGACGTAAAAGCGCGAGCCCGCTTCGCCGCGCGTCACCACCAGGCATTTCACCCTGGCCGCCAGGGCGTCGAGCGACAGCCCGGTACGCGCCTGCAGCAGTTCGGCTTCGTAATCGTTGAGCGTCACGTAGTCGGCGAGTTCGACCATTTCCAGCAACTCGTCGCCAGAAAACAGCGGCATCCCCTGACCGGGGTCGAATACGAACGGAATCCCCGCCGCGTGGAACTGGCGGCAGTGGTTCAGCATGCCGTCGCGGCCGTCGGGCGAGACGATGCCGAGGCCGATGTCGTGTGCCTTGCTGGCGTCGTTCTGGTGCGAATAATTCATCGCGCCAGGGTGGAAGGCGGTGATCTGGTTATCGGCCAGATCGGTGGTGATGAAGGCCTGCGCGGTGTAGCTGCCGGGCAGCTGGCGGATGGCTTCGCGCGAGATGCCGAGGCCGTCCAGGCGATCCGCGTAGGCGCCGAAATCGTCTCCCACCGTGGCCATGATGACCGGCTCGCCGCCCAGCAGCTTCAGGTTGTAGGCGATGTTGCCCGCGCAGCCGCCGAACTCGCGGCGCATTTCGGGCACCAGAAACGACACGTTCAGCATGTGGATCTTGTCGGGCAGGATGTGATGCTTGAAGTGGTCCTGGAACACCATGATGGAATCGAAGGCGAGGGAACCGCAGATGAGGGTGCGCATGAGAGTGGTGGGTTAAAGCGACAGCGCGAATTATACGCAGGCCGGGATGGCCCGGTTTCACGGGATCGGCTGGCCGGGAGGGGGGAAGCAAAATCAGGGCTGGGTTGAGAGGACGTTTACCATTCCCATTAGCGCGGGCCAGTTGAAGGCGCGCAAGCTCGGCCCCCTGCAATCCGGTAGCCGGATTCCGGTGCGACACCGGGTGGTGCTTTTGGACGAGGTGCTGCGGTGACCGGGTTGTCGCCTAAAGCGGTGGTGCGTGCAGATCCTGAGGCTGATTGAAATTGGCAAACCCGGCGGCATCGAATTGCACCGTGGTGGATGCCAGCCCCGCCTGCCAATGCCGCACCGCGCGCTCGCCGCGCGTCAGATAGGCGGCGAGGTTGTCGCGCTGGTCGGTGCGCACGATGAAGCAGCTGTGATGGGTGCGTGCGTCGTCTGCCGCTACCGCCAGCGGCACATTGTTTTGCCGGGCGGCATCGAGCAGGCGCGCGGCCAGATCGGCGGGCAGATGCGGCGTGTCGCAGGGCGTTACCAGCAGCCAGTCGGTTGACACCGCATCCAGGGCCGCCAGCACGCCGGCCAGCGGGCCGGCGAAATCGGGCAGGGTGTCGGGCAGCACGCGGTGGCCATACGCCGCATAGCGATCGAGATTGCGGTTGGCGCTGATGACGAGCTGATCGACTTGCGGCGTCAGCGCGGCCAGTGCCCATTCGATCAGCGGACGCTGCTGATACTCGATCAGTCCCTTGTCGGCACCGCCCATGCGGCGCCCCAGTCCGCCCGCCAGAATGACGGCGGCCAGCCGGGGGGCTTCCAATTCGCTAGGGCCGGGCATAGAGATGGAAGCGGTCGTAGCGGTCGCCGGGGCCCGCGCCTTCCCACTGCTGGACCCAGCCGGGCGGGATGCGCAGTGCGTCTTCGCGGCGGCGGGTTTCCACCAGCAGCCAGTTGCAGCGGGCGTCGGCGGGAGCAAACTGGCGGCCGCTGTGATAGGCCAGCAGCAGGCGCTGCTGGCTGCGCACCCGATAGGTCTGGATGCATTCTGCTGGCGGCACCTGCTTCACCAACACCTCGCTGACGCCGACATAACTCAGGCGGCGGTCGAGCGGCGTCTGAAACAGCGCCATCAGCAGCACCCAGATAAAGGTCATGCTCGCTGTCCACACCAGGATCGGCCGCAGCGGCGAGCGTTGAACTCGCGCCAGAAACCCGATCCAGACCAGGGTGGCGAGCAGGCCCAGCGCCAGCGCCCACGGCCGAAATTCGCCGACGCCGGTCATGCCGAGCCGGGTCAGCCGTGTGGCCAGTCGCGCCGGGGTGCCGAGGTCATGCGCGCTCCAGTAGACCCACAGCACCAGCGCGAGGAAACTGAACAGCATGATGCCGAACCACAGCAAGGCATAGGCCGCGCCGCGCCGCAGGGTGAGCAGCCCGGCCGCGCCCAGTAACGCCAGCGGCAGCAGCAGAATGAGGCCTTGTTCCTCGCCGGGATGGGTGTCGAAGGCGTACAGGCCGAGCAGGCCGAGCAACACGCCGACCGGCAGCACGATGCCCGGCGTGCGCCACTGGCGGCGGCTGCGGTAAAGCGCCCAAGCCGCCAGCGGCCACGCCGGCCAGGCGTACCAGCCGAGGATTCCGGGGTAATAGGTGGGGTGCAGGTTCGCGCCATCCAGCCAGCGCTGCAGGTTGAGCGTGCGCGTGAACGGGATCGCCTGCGTGGCAAGATACGCTAGCCAGGCGGCGCCTGCGGCGAGAGCCAGACCCACTCCCAGGACGAGCGCGCGCCGTGCCACCGGGGTACGGTAGTCTTCCAGCAGCAGCGGCAACAGTCCCGCCAGCAGCAGGAACAACACGGCCTCCGCCGCCCCGCCCGCGAGCAGCATCAGCGCCGCCCCGCCCCCGAGCACCCAGCCACTGCGCGCGCCCTGCGGCAAGCCGGCCAGTCCGGCCAGCATGATCGCGGCGGCGGCGAATTGAGCCGTCGCGGCGTTCAGTTCGTGACTGCGCACCAGCAATCCCAGGCAGCCCAGCAAAGTCAGCGCGGCGGCCCAGCCCGCTTCCGCGCCATACAATGCGCGCGCCGTGCGCGTGACAAAAAACAGCGCCAGCGCGACAAACAGGCCCGAGGCCAGCCGCGCGCCATCGGCCAGAGTCAGGACAGGCGAAGTGAGCCAGGCGGTGGCGGTGGCCACCCAGTAATACAGGGGCGGCGTGTCGAGCGCCGCCTGCGGCTCGGTGCCGCTTTGCAGCAGTTGCCACAGATGGACGAAGTGCTCGCCGTCGCCGCCTTTCCACGGCGCGTGCCCGATCAGGCCGGGCAGAAGCCAGGCGGCGCAGAGCAGCAGCAATCCAAGCTGCGACAGGGAAAAGGGACGTTTACTGGACAATTTTAAGACGCTGACCGGGTGAGGGCTCGCCAGCAGGATAGAGATCGTTCATCAGCCGCAACTGGCTTTCGGCATCCTGGCCGAGCGGAGACGTTTTGGCCAGACTGGCCATGGTGGCGCCGGGCTGGATGGTGACCAGCTTCAGCACGTAAGGCCGGGCCGCCTGAATTTCGGCGGGCGTGATCGCATGGAAGCTGTTGATCGCCGTGCGCAGGGTGGTGCGCTCGCGGTCGTACGTCGGCTTGTCCCTGGTCATGCCGGCAATCAGATACTGCGTGCCATTGAACACCACCGCTGCCGCTACCACCGGCTTGCCCTGCAGCGTGCCTGCCGCGAATGCGGCCTGAAAGCCGCTGAGGGTGCCGTTGTCGTAGCGCGCGCCGGTGTCCAGTGCGAGCCCCTTTTGCAGCGTGGCCAGCGGCTGGTCGTTCTTCGGCCCTTGTTGCAGTTCGACCAGCGCATCGCCTTTTGAATTCACCGTCGCCACCCGGTCGGCGCGGTTCTGCACCCGCCAGCCCGGCGGGAACTGAACCGCCAGCCCCAGCTTGGCGTGCAGCAACTGGTTGTTGCGGATGATGCCCTGATCGGGGCTGTCGCCGAAATAGACGCCGTCCATTTTTTGCAGGAATTCGTCGCGGCCTTCACGCGGGTTGGCGACGGCGTATTGATTCGCCTCGCCCACCACCTGTTTCAATCGCGCATCGTTGCTCGGATGAGTATCAAACGTGCCGTGGTAGCTGCGCGGTTCGCGGCCATCGCGCCTGGCCTGTTCGGCGGCGAACAGTTCCTGTTTTTTCAGGATGCCGATGACTTCGATCATCGCCTGCGGGTCGTAGCCGGCTTTCGCCAGGTATTGCGCGCCCAGGCGGTCGGATTCCAACTCGTGGTCGCGGCCATAGCCCGCTGTCCATGCCTGCGCCCACGTCTGCATCATGCTGGCGCCCGCCGGATTGTTCATCCCCGGCACCAGAATCGAGCCGAACACCGCGCCCAGCCCGGCGACAGTCGAGGCGCTTTGCTGGCGCACCGCGTGGCGCGCGGTGACGTGGCCGATTTCGTGTCCGATCACGCCTGCGAGTTCGGCCTCGGAATTGAGATACGCCATGATCCCGCGCGTGATGTAGACATAGCCGCCGGGCAGCGCGAAAGCGTTGACGTCGGGGCTGTCGACCACGGTGAAGTGCCATTGCAGGTTCGGTCGCTGGCTCTGCTTCGCCAGCCGCTGGCCGATCTCGTTCACATAAGCCTGCAGGCCCGGGCTATCCAGCGCCGCATATTCCTTCAGCACTTGCTGGTGCGCCTGCGCCCCCATCTCGATTTCCTGCTGCTCGGACATCAGCACGAAATCCTTGTCGCCGCTCACCGGATTTTGCGCGCAATGGGTGAGCGCCAGCGCGCCCACTGCGATCACGGCGACACGGTAAAAAGCTTGGCGGGTCACGTCGGTCTTGTCCTCGGCTGCGGCGTACAGGATGATACCGAAGGCGCGCCGCGAAAATGCACAAAAGCGGGTGAATCCATGCCGGGAAATACAAAAAGCGGCCGAAGCCGCTTTTTGATGACATCGCGCAAAGCGCTTGCCTTATGCCGCAGCGGACTTCATGCCGTAGCGCTGGCGGAATTTCTCGACGCGGCCAGCGGTATCGACGATCTTCTGCTTGCCGGTATAAAACGGATGGCAGGACGCGCAGACTTCCACGTGCAGCTTGTCCTTGCCCAGCGTGGAACGGGTGACGAAGGTGCTGCCACACGAGCAGGTGACGGCGACTTCTTTGTAATTGGGGTGAATGCCGGATTTCATGGCCATTCCTTCGTGTTGAATTCGGAGAACGCGGGAGTATAGCGGAGCCTGCGCTCCCGAGCAACCCCGCCGCATTGAACCAAAAGTTCAGCGTTGCTTTTCGCGGCGCGGATTGTGTCGATCAGGCATTCCATCGCTGGAGTGTGCGGCCGCGAAGGGCGGAGCCTCGGCACGTGCGACCCCGTAGCGGGCGCGACAGGGAAGCGATTCCTCAATTCCGGTCAGCCGCGCCGCATCGAGTCGAAGAAGTCGGCGTTGTTCTTGGCGGCGCGGATTTTGTCGATCAGGAATTCCATCGCTTCCATGTCGTCCATCGGATAGAGCAATTTGCGCAGCACCCACACTTTTTGCAGCACTTCGGGCGGGATAAGCAGTTCTTCGCGACGGGTACCTGAGCGGTTGACGTTGATTGCGGGGTAGAGGCGCTTCTCCGACATTTTGCGGTCGAGGTGGATCTCGAGGTTGCCGGTGCCCTTGAATTCTTCGTAGATCACGTCGTCCATGCGGCTGCCGGTTTCGACCAGCGCGGTGGCGAGGATGGTGAGGCTGCCGCCTTCCTCGATGTTGCGCGCGGCGCCGAAAAAGCGCTTGGGTTTTTGCAGCGCGTTGGCATCGACGCCGCCGGTGAGCACTTTGCCGGAAGCGGGCTGCACCGTGTTGTAGGCGCGCGCCAGGCGGGTGATCGAGTCGAGCAGAATCACCACATCCTTCTTGTGCTCGACCAGGCGCTTGGCGCGCTCGATCACCATTTCGGCGACCTGCACGTGGCGGCTGGCGGGTTCGTCGAAGGTGGAGGCAATGACTTCGCCGCGCACGGTGCGGCTCATTTCGGTGACTTCTTCCGGGCGTTCGTCGATCAGCAGCACGAACAGCACGACATCGGGATGGTTGGACGAAATCGCGTGGGCAATGTGTTGCAGCATCACGGTTTTGCCGGACTTGGGCGGCGCCACCAGCAGGCCGCGCTGGCCTTTGCCGATCGGCGCAACAATGTCGATGATGCGGCTGGTGAGGTTTTCCTCGGCCTTGATGTCGCGCTCCAGCCTGAGCGGCTCGTCCGGGTGCAGCGGGGTGAGGTTCTCGAACAGGATCTTGTTCTTGCTGGCCTCGGGCGGCTCGTCGTTGATCTTGTCGAGCTTGGTCATCGCCGAATAGCGTTCACCGTCCTTGGGGGTGCGGATTTCGCCTTCGATCTTGTCGCCGGTATGCAGGTTGAAGCGGCGGATCTGCGACGGCGACACATAAATGTCGTCGGTGTTGGCCAGATACGAAGCTTCCGGCGAACGCAAAAACCCGAACCCGTCCGGCAGCACTTCCAGCACGCCATCGCCGAAAATCGCTTCGCCGCGCTTCGCCGCCGCTTTCAGAATGGCGAAAATCAGTTCCTGCTTGCGGAAGCGGTTGGCGTTGTCGATGCCGCTGGTGACGGCGATTTCAAGAAGTTCGGTGATGGGTTTTTGCTTGAGTTCGGAAAGATACATGGACGGGGCCTGGAGGGGCTCGCTTGAAAGAGCCGGATGGGGGAGGAGGGAGCCGGACGGTGCTGCGGGCTCTGATGGCGCGCGGTGCGCACCGTCCGGTAACAGCTTTTTGCTAGATGTTGCTGTCGACAAAAGCGGTGAGCTGCGACTTGGACAATGCGCCGACCTTGGTGGCTTCGACGTTGCCGTTCTTGAACAGCATCAGGGTGGGGATGCCGCGGATGCCGAATTTGGGCGGGGTGGCCTGGTTTTCGTCGATGTTGAGCTTGCACACCTTGAGCTTGCCGGCGTATTCCTTGGCGACTTCGTCGAGAATCGGCGAGATCATCTTGCAGGGGCCGCACCAGTCAGCCCAGTAATCCACCAGTACCGGCACGCCAGCTTGCAGAACTTCCTGTTCGAAGGAATCGTCGGATATGTAATGAACATGTTCGCTCATCGGTGAAGCTCCTAATTGAGAATGGGGATGGCCGGACTCGGCCCGTTGATACTGACGGTAATGCTGGAAAATTCGGATTTGTGCCGATATGCTACATCAAAATGGCCGCCTGCAAGTATCCGGCGCTTGCCACGCGCTCCGTGTGGCTTTTCTGAAATGCTGTTCTCAACCCTGCCAGGTAAATACCCATGACCTATGTTGTAGCCGAAGCCTGTGTGAAGTGTAAATACACCGATTGCGTCGATGTCTGTCCGGTGGACTGCTTCCACGAAGGCCCCAACTTCCTCGTCATCGACCCCGAAGAGTGCATCGACTGCACGCTGTGCGTGGCCGAATGTCCGGTCGAGGCCATCTATGCCGAGGATGACGTGCCGGATGACCAGCGCGCCTACATCGCGCTCAACGCCGAACTCGCCAAGACCTGGAAAGTCATCATCGAACGCAAGGATCCGCTGCCCGACGCCGACGAATGGGCCGGCGTCAAGGACAAGCTCAAGTACCTGGAGCGCTAGGTTCAGTGGGAATCGCGACGATTCCCCCAAAGGACTCCGATCCACTACGCGCTGAAGCGTGTGTGGAGTCGTATGCCCCACAAGGGGACTCCGATCCACTACGGACTGAAGCCCGTGTGGAATCGTATGCCCTGGGCGGCGCGTCGCTGCCGCACGCCGTCGCCCGCCATTTGCTCGACCAGCATGCCGACCGTCTGCCCGACCTGTCCGGGCTGACGGTGCTCGTCCCCAACCATCGCGCCGGGCAGGACTTTGCCCGCGTGCTGGCGCAAGGCGCCGGCTTGCCAGTGCTGATTCCGCCGCGCATCACCCCGCTGCGCAGCTGGGCGGATGGCGTGGCCGATGCCGCCGAACCGCAGGCACGGCGTCTGGCGCGCCTGCATGGCGTGTTGCGGCGCGTCGACTGGCTCGGAAAAATCGACAAGTGGGCACTGGCCAGCGAGCTGCTGTCGCTGGCGGACGAACTGTCCGCCGCGCGACTGGGCGGCGAAATCGGCTCGCGAATTCGCGCCCTCAACACCGCTGCACTCGACCGCGAAACCACGCTGATCGAAGCCGTGTGGCAGGCGCTCAACACCGGCGGCAGCGATCCGCAGGCGCGCTATGCGGCGGCGCTCGACAGGCTGCTCGTACAAGTCCGATCCGCCCCGCACCCCATCCATGGCTATGCGCTGGGCACGCTCACCGCAGTCGAACGGCAGTTTCTCGGCCGCTGTGCCGAACATGCTCCGCTTACCTTGTTCGAACTGGCCTTGGACGCCGTCGAGCCCGTGGCGCACACCCTGCATCAGGCCTGGCAATGCACCGAGCCGCCTTTGCGCGCGCGCGCTGACGCATTGGCAAGCGCTCACCCCGATTCTCCGCTGCACGCGCGCCTTACCCTCTGCCCCGCCCCGCATCTGGAAGCCGAAGCACGCGCCGTCGCTGCCTGGGTGGCGGATCAATTGCACGCCGGCAGGCGCGACCTCGCGCTCATCGCGCTCGACCGCGAAACCGCGCGCCGGACGCGTGCGCTGCTGGAACGGCTGGACGTGCTGGTCGCCGACGAAACCGGCTGGACGCTATCGACCACCGCCGCCGCCGCGGTGATCGACCGCTGGCTCGAATGCGTGACGGCCGATTTCCCGCATGTCGAATTGCTCGATCTGCTGAAATCGCCGTTCCTGCTGGGCGACCTCGCCGCGCGGCAGGATCAGGTGCTGCAGCTTGAACTCGCGCTGCGGCGACAGGGCGTGGCGCAGGGCATGGCCGACATTCAGCGGTTGGCGCGCGCCCAGTTCGGCGCGCTGCCAAACTGGCTGGCCGCGCTGTTCAACGCTCGCCTGGGTTTTTTACAGACCCGCGCGCCGTTAACCATCTGGCTCGCGCGCCTGATCGACAGCCTCGCGCAACTCGACGCCACCCTCAATGCCGACGCCGCCGGTCGCGCAGTGCTCGACACGCTCGACACCTTGCGCCGCGATCTGGCCGACGACCGTGAAAAATACAGCTTCGGCGAATGGCGGCGCTGGCTCAATCTGGCGCTGGAGTCGGCCAGCTTCATCGACGCCAGCGTCGCCAGCCCCATCGTGCTGACCTCGCTGCCCGCCGCGCGCGGGCGGGTGTTCGAAGCGGTCGCCGTGATCGGTGCCGACGCCCGTCACCTACCCGCGCGCCCCGCCCC
>JBAVFD010000092.1:0-4415 GCA_049588075.1 Thiobacillus sp. | reverse complement strand
GCGGCCAGCGCCTGCACGTAGGGCAGGGTGGCATGGGTGAGCGCCTTGGTGGAGGTGCGGGCCACGGCGCCGGGCATGTTGGTGACGCAGTAATGGACGATGCCCTCGGCCACGAAGAAAGGATGGCTGTGGGTGGTGGGGCGCGAGGTCTCGGCGATGCCGCCCTGGTCGATGGCGACATCCACCAGCACCGCCCCGGGCGGCATCCGCTTCAGCGACGCGAGGTTGATCAGGCGCGGTGCATGACGGCCGGGAATCTGCGCAGCGCCGATGACGATGTCGGCGTGTTCGAGGCTGTCGGCGATCGTGTCGGGCGAGGAAAACCGCGTTTCCACCCGCGCACCGAACTGTGCTTCGGCGCGAGCGAGCTTGTCGGTCTGGCGGTCGATCAGGGTGATGCGTGCGCCCAGTCCGACTGCCGTGCGCGCCGCGCTCATTCCCACCACGCCTGCGCCGATGATGAGCACCCGCGCAGGCGGCACGCCGGGCAGGCCGGTGATCAGCTTGCCGCTGCCGCCGTGCGATTTGTGCAGTCCCAGCGCGCCCATCTGCGGCGCCAGCCGGCCGGCGATGTCGGACATCGGCTGCAGCAGCGGCAGGCCACCGCCCGGTTTGCTCACGGTTTCATAGGCGATCGCCGTCACCCCGCGCGCCATCAGTTCGCGCGCCAGTTCCGGCGCGGCGGCCAAATGCAGGTAGCAGAACAGCAACTGGCCTTCGCGCAGCCGCTTCGCTTCGTCCGGTTGCGGCTCCTTCACCTTCACCACCAGATCGGCAGCATAGGCCTCGGCAGGGGTGCCGACGATCGCCGCGCCGGCAGCACGATAGGCATCGTCGGCGAATCCGGCTGCCGTGCCGGCGCCGGTTTCGACGCTGACGGTATGGCCCGCCTGGGCGAGAACACGCGCCCCCTCGGGGGTGAGCGCCACCCGGTATTCGTGGTTCTTGATTTCCTTGGGGATGCCGATGCGCATGATGGCGGTGTCTCGGGTGTGCAGCTTATATCTCGATCTGCGTGCCCAACTCGACTACGCGGTTGGTGGGCAGTTTGAAGAAGCGCATGGCCGATTCGGCGTTTTGCGCCATGGTCGCGAAAATGTTTTCGCGCCACAGCGCCATGCCCGGCATCTTGGTGGGGATCAGGGTTTCGCGCGACAGGAAGAAGCTGGTTTCCATCATCTCGAAATGCAGCCCCAGGGCGTCGCATAGTTTAAGCGCCTTGGGAATATCCGGTTCCTCGCGGAAGCCGAAGCGGATTTCCAGCCGGTAAAAACCGCTGCCCAGTTCGGTCAGACGGATACGCTCCGCGTCACGGATGGTGGGCACTTCTTCGGTGATGGCGCGCAGAATCACCACGCGTTCGTGCAGCACCTTGTTGTGCGACAGGTTGTGCAGCAGGGCATGGGGCACCCCCTTGCCGGTAGCGTGCAGAAAGATGGCGGTGCCCGGCACGCGATGATGCTCGAAGGCAGCTACGCCCTCGATGAAGCTGTCCAGATCGATGTCATCGCTCTTCATCCGTTGAAAAAGCAGTTCGCGGCCGCGTTTCCAGGTGGTGAGCAGGGTAAACACCAGCAGCCCGATGACCAGCGGAAACCAGCCGCCATGAACGATCTTGGGCACGTTGGCGCCAAAGAAGGCGAGGTCGATCACGAGGAAAAAAGCCGCGCCGCCGATGGCGGTGGGAAGCGACCATTTCCACAAGGCCCATGCCACGGTGAAAGCCAGGATGGTGTCGATTGACATGGTGCCGGTCACGGCGATGCCATAAGCCGAAGCCAGGTTGCTGGATGAACGGAAACCCAGGATCAGGATGGCAACGCCCGTCAGCAGCGTCCAGTTGATGAAGGGAATATAGATTTGCCCGATGGCCTGATCCGACGTGTGACGCACCTGCATGCGGGGTAGATAGCCCAGCAAATTAGCCTGACGCGTGACGGAAAACGCGCCGGAAATGACCGCTTGCGAAGCGATGACGGTGGCCAGCGTCGCCAGCGCGATCAGCGGATACAAGGCCCATTCCGGCGCAAGTAGATAAAACGGATTCTTGGCAGCGCCGGCATCGCGCAGCAGCAGGGCGCCCTGACCCAGATAGTTGAGGGTGAGTGCGGGAAAGACGAACCCCAGCCAGGCATAGCGGATGGGGCGTTTGCCGAAGTGGCCCATATCGGCATACAGCGCCTCGCCGCCGGTGACGGCCAGCACCACCGCGCCGAGGATGATCAGGCCGGTGATGCCGTGGGTTTGAAAATAGGCGAGCCCCTGCAGCGGATTGAATGCGGCCAGTACGGCGGGCGTCTGAGCAATGCTCAGCACGCCCAGCAGCCCCAGCACGCCAAACCAGAGCACCATGACCGGGCCAAACAGGGTGCCCACCGATGCGGTGCCCTGGCTCTGGATGATGAACAGCGCCACCAGCACGCTCAATGCAATGGGAATGATGTAACTATGCAAGGCGGGCGCGGCCACTTCCAGGCCTTCCACGGCGGACAGCACCGAGATGGCGGGGGTGATCATGCTGTCGCCATAGAACAGCGCGGCGCCGAACAGCCCCAGCGTGAGCAATGCCCATTTGCGCCGCGAATCATCACGGAACACCCGCTGGGTCAGCGCGATCAGCGCCATGATGCCGCCTTCGCCCTTGTTGTCGGCGCGCATGATGAAGATCACATATTTCAGCGACACCACCAGGATCAGCGCCCACAGCATCAGCGACAGCACGCCCAGGATGTTGCCGGGATTGATTGCGGCACCGTGCGGGCCGTTGAAGGCTTCCTTCAGCGCATAGAGCGGGCTGGTGCCGATGTCGCCAAAGACCACGCCGATCGCGCCCAGGGCAAGCGTGGATAGGTTGGTGTTGCGGGAATGCGTGTTCTGGGGGGCGCTCATCGGTTGTGGGTGTGGTGGCAGGAAGCCCCAACTGGGCGGCGAGCCATTCTAGACAGAATGCCTGCAAAGGCGAAGTACCGGGGTCTGTTCATGAAATGAGCGGGCGGTTCAGTGCTCGGGGTCGGCGCGGCGCTCGAAGCGGTAATACGCCGGGGGAATCTTGTCGAGCTTGAGCTCGCGCATGCCCCAGCCCAGCTGGATGCGGTTGACCGTGCGATAGGGCCCCATCATCGACGGCGCGGCCTGCACATCGTAAACGCCTGGCGCAAACACGCGCGCCGTGAGCGCCAGTCCGCCGGTTTTGAGCGGCTGGCTGGCATAGCCGGCAAACGGGCGCGCCAGCGGCTCGCCGATGAAGATGCCTTGCCCCGGCATCAGCACGCTCTTCCAATAGGCTTCGATCAGGGTTTCGCCCTGCAGGTAGTGCGCCATGACGACGGCGGGAACCGGAAACTTGGCCGGGAAATTACACGGTTCGACCACCGCGCCGTAGCTGCCGGTGGCGCCCGCTTCCAGCCATTTGAGACTGCTCATTTGACCGCTGCCGAACAGGTCGCCGCCCGCCGAGGTGAGGTGGTCGCCGATGGCGCCGGGCAGGAACGTGTTGCTGTCGAGCGCGGGCACCTGCGTCAGCCCGGTGAAGTAAAACATCACGTCGGTCTTGCGGGCGAGCGTGTCGGCCTGAACGATTTCGGTGGGGATGACGCTTTGCATCTGGGCGCGCAGTTCATCGTAGCCTGCCGCGCGTACGTTGCGTGCCTTGTCCGATGTGCTCAGCAAATAGGCGGTGCCGGCCGGGTTGCTGCCATCGGACGCCACTCCGCGGTCGATGAGTTTCTTGGCCTCGTCCACGCTGGCGGCGGCGAGGCTCATGGTCGGGCGTATTTTGTAGGTGGCATACGGACGCGCCACGCTGCTGCTGAAATACGGGCTGGGCTGCGTCGGTTTGCAGGTGCTGGCGCAATAGGCCGGGTCGAAGCCGAAAGCGAAGGCGGAGGTGATCGACATGCAATCCACCCGGTAAGGCTGCGCCCAGGTCAGCGCAAACGCCTGAATGTTTTTCGGCGTTTTGCGATCCACCCGGCGCTTGAGATTGACGAATTCCTCGCGCGCGAGCGTGCTGCTGCCGGGCTTGAAGTGGACGTGGATCAGGTTGGCGGCGGGGATGCCGCGTTTTTCCAGATAGTAGGACGCGATGGCCACGCTGTCGGGGTCGTCGTCGTTGACGATCACGCCCAGTTGGTCGGCGCTCAGCGCGGGCTGGGAAAAGTGGGTGACGGTGGCGGCGGGGGCTTGCGCCAGGGCTGCCTGGACCGGCAACCACGCAATCAGGAGCGCCAGGCCAATATGGGGGATCGTGTTCATGCCAGCGCTCCAATGCATTCGTTCACCAGGTCCGGGCCACGATAAATCAGCCCGGAATACAGCTGCACCAGCGAAGCGCCCGCCGCGATTTTTTCACGCGCGTCGGCGCCCGACAGAATCCCGCCGACGCCGATGATGGGCACTTCGTTCTTCAGATGGCG
>JBAVFD010000091.1:0-7774 GCA_049588075.1 Thiobacillus sp. | reverse complement strand
CGCCCGCCCGCTGCGCCACGGCACCCAGCCGCCGCTGGCGCACCGCGTCTGGTGCTGTCGGGGAAACACCGCGTACCGCCCGTAGCCGACACCCCGCTTGCCCTGCGCCTCGACACCCATCTGCCCGACCTGACCCGGCCGCGGCCTGAAAAGCTCACTGCCACCGAACTGTCGGACGAAAACACGGCGCTCAGCCGCAAGCTTGCCCATCTGGAAGCGCAGCTGGTCGCGCTGCAACAACGCAACGCCGAGCTGGAAGCCCGGCGTGTCGCCACCCCCACCATGGCGCCACCTCCGCCCAAACAGCCCGTGCGATGGCCCTCGTACCTGCTGGCAATCGGCTTGCTGACGGGTGGCGGCTTGCTGGCCACCTGGTTACGGCGTCGCGACGGCACCCCGACTTCCCTGGCCGGCCACCCGGACGCCGAGCCGTGGACACAACCGGATGCCTTGCCCGCCCTCGGCGACATGACGCATATGCCGGGATTCACGCCACCCGCCCCCCAGCGGATGCCGGAAATCGCCCCGCCGCCGCACGAAGAAGGCACCGAGGTCAAGGATGACATCCTCGATCAGGCCGAAGTATTCATGGCTCACGGCCACAGCGATCTCGCGGCGCATCTGCTGCAGGAACATCTGCGCGAAGCGCCGACCGAATCGCCGGTGCCGTGGCTGCTGCTGCTCGACCTGCTGCACCGGGCAGGCGATACCGCCACCTATAACACTGCCAGCGCCGAGTGCCGACGCTACTTCAACGTCGATGTGTCCAAGCCGCCCATTTCGCAGGACCTCGAAACCGGCGTTGGGCTGGAGAGTTATCCGCACCTGCTTGAACAGCTGGTGCATGTGTGGAATTCACCGGATATCGAGGCTTTCTTCAACGATCTGATCTACGACCATCGCGGCGGTACCCGGATGGGCTTTGAGCCGGGCGCCTACCGCGACATTTTGCTGTTGCGGGCGATTGCGCAGCAGGCGCTGCCACTCGCCGCCTGAACCGGGGGTTCACCCAAGCGTCACGCTGGCTTCATCGCGCTGTCGCACACCGGGCGCATCCTGCGCGCCATGGATACCGCCGAATTCACCTGCCAGACCTTGCCGTCGATGCGCCCGCAGTTGCGCATTGCAGTCGTCACCGAAACCTACCCGCCCGAAGTCAATGGCGTAGCCATCACGCTGGGCCGCCTAGTCAACGGCTTGCAGGTGCGCAACCATCAGATTCAGTTGATCCGTCCACGTCAGCACGCTGACGACCAGCCGCACCCCACCGCCACCTTCAGTGAATACCTGCAACGCGGCATCGCCCTGCCGCATTACGAAGGCCTGAAAATGGGCTTGCCGGCCAAAACGGCGTTGACCCGGCTGTGGACCATGCAGCGCCCGGACGTGGTGCAGATCGCCACCGAGGGGCCGCTCGGCTGGTCGGCACTGGCCGTCGCGAGCAAGCTGCGCCTGCCGGTGGCCAGCGACTTCCACACCAATTTCCACAGCTACAGCAATCACTATGGCTTGGGCCTGCTGCGCCGCGCCATCGTGGCCTATCTGCGCAAGTTCCACAACAAATCCAGCGTCACCCTGGTGCCGACTTCAGGCATCCGCCGCGAACTGCTCGGCCACGGCTACGAGAACATCGAGATCATCGGGCGCGGAGTGGACACCCGGCAGTTTCATCCCGGCCGCCGCGACCCGGCGCTGCGCGCGCGCTGGGGGGTGAGTGCAGACGAAACCGTGGCGCTGTATGTGGGGCGCCTGGCCGCCGAAAAAAATCTGGCGCTGGTATTCAGCGCCTTCGATGCCATGCGCGAAACGCATCCCGCCACACGCCTGGTGCTGGTGGGCGACGGCCCCGAACGCGCAAACTGGCAAGCCAAACGCCCCGACGCCATTTTTTGCGGCACGCAAATCGACGAGGCGCTGGCGGCCCATTACGCCAGCGGCGACGTGTTCCTGTTTCCCAGCCTGACCGAAACCTGGGGCAATGTCACCATCGAGGCCATGGCCTCCGGGCTTGCGGTGGTGGCCTACGACTGCGCCGCCGCCGAGGAAGTCATCCGCCATGGCGAAAATGGCCTCAAGGCGCCGCCCGAAAACGACGCCGCATTCATCGCCGAGGCCGTGGCGCTGGCGCCTGACCTTGCACTGCAACGCCGCCTCGGCAGCGCGGCTGCCGCGCGCGCCGCGCAATTGTCGTGGGACGCGATCATCGACAGCTTCGAGCGCGTGCTGCTGCGGCTCGCCCACTCCCGGCCCGCAGCGGATCCCCGGTTGGACGGGGCATCCGCCGCCCGCACCGGTTAGGTAACAACACTCTTTGGAGCCCGCCATGCGTGCGCGTCTAAGCCTGGTTGCCCATCATGGTCTGGATCGACTGGCCGCGCGCGAACATGCGTGGCTGGAGCGCCTCAATGGCGTGCGCTTGCCTGACTGGGAAGTCGGCTTGCTGCGGCTCGCCAGCCGCCTCGGCGACGGTGCATTCTGGTATGGCCTGATGCTGGCGCTGATCGTCTGGCGCGGCGGGGACGCGCTGCCGGCAGTACTGCACATGATCATTGCCGGCCTCCTGGGCACGCTGATTTACAAGGGGTTGAAAGGCGCAACGGCCCGCCCGCGTCCCTATCAGGTCTGCCCGGCCATCTGCTGCCTGACTGCCCCGCTCGACCGTTTCAGCTTTCCCTCCGGCCACACCCTGCATGCCGTGGTATTCAGCCTCGTCGCCACGGCGTATTACCCGGCGCTCGGGTGGCTGGTGTGGCCGTTTACCGCACTGGTTGCGGCGTCGCGACTGGTGCTCGGACTGCACTATGTGAGCGATGTGCTGGCGGGGGCGGTGCTGGGGGGGACGGTTGCGGTCTTGACGCTGGCGCGGTGATGCCGCGCAGCAAGCATTGGTCCTGATCGCAAGCCTGCGCAAGCTGGCCAGGAATTCGAAGCGCTTGCCCCGCAGCGTTTTTGTTGGCACTGTGGCGGCCATGACTCAAGCTCGCATCCTTCCCGCCGACCGTTATCAAATTGCCGCCTGGCTGATGATGGCGACCGGACTTCTGCTTACCCTGACGCTCCACCTGTTGCCCAGCCTGCTGGCAGGCTTGCTGGTGGTGCAACTGGTGCACTTGCTGGCACCGCGTTTTGTCATCGGCCGGCTCGATCACACCTGGGCCAAGGTGCTGGTGGTGTCGCTCATCACCCTGGTCGTGCTGGGCGTGCTGGGTGGCTTTACCGCCGGAGTGATCCTGTATTTGCGCGGCGAAGGCGGCATCGCCGGCCTGTTGGGCCGGATGGCCGAAATCATCGAAAACTCGCGCGCGCTGCTGCCGCCGTGGGCTGCGGCGTGGCTGCCGCAGGGCGATGGTTCGGCCATCCGCGCCGGGCTGGTCGAATGGCTGCGCACCCACGCGCTGGAGATCCGCCAATACAGCGGCAACGCCGGAAGCGTCCTGCTGCATTTCATCATCGGCCTCATTATCGGCGGCTTCATCGCGCTGCGCGAAGCGCGCCCCCATCAGACGCTGGCGCCGCTGGCGCACGCCCTGTACGAGCGGGCGTACCGCCTGAGCGACGCCTTCCGCCGCGTGGTGTTTGCGCAGGTGCGCATCTCGGCGCTGAATGCGCTGCTGACCGGCATTTATCTGTTTCTGGTGCTGCCCGCGTCCGGCGTGCAGCTGCCGTTCACCAAAACCATGGTCGTCGTCACCTTCATCGTCGGCCTGCTGCCGGTGCTGGGCAATCTCGTTTCGAACTCGGTCATCGTCATTATCTCGCTGTCGCACTCGCTATACGCAGCGGCGGCTTCGCTGGCGTTTCTGGTCATCATCCACAAGCTCGAATATTTCGTGAATGCCCGTATCATCGGCGGGCAAATCAAGGCACGCGCTTGGGAACTGCTCATCGCCATGCTGGTGATGGAAGCGGCCTTTGGCTTGCAGGGCGTCCTCGCGGCGCCGATTTTTTACGCCTATATCAAAAAAGAACTGTCCGACCGGGAGCTTATTTAAATGTCCAACGACACCGAATCACTCGTCATCACCGCCAGCGGCGAAGACAAAATAGGCCTGGTGGAAGGCTTCACCCGCCGCATCAGTGAATCCGGCTGCAACATCGAAGAATCGCGCATGGCCGTACTGGGGGGGCGCTTCGCGCTGCTCATGCGGGTGACCGGCAGCTGGGACGCGCTGGCCAAACTGGAAGCGCGGCTGGCTGCTGTCAGCGAGGAACTGGGGCTGGCCATCATCCAGCAGCGCACCCGTCTCGCGCGCGCCGACAAGCCGCTGATTCCCTACACCGTCGAAGTCGCCGCGCTCGACCAGCCCGGGATTGTGAACAGCCTCGCCAATTTCTTCGCGCGGTTGCACATCAACATCGAAGCGCTCGAAACCGAAACCTACCCCGCCCCGCACACCGGTGCGCCCATGTTCGCCGTCCACATGACGCTCGGCATTCCCGCCGACGCCCATATCGCCACCTTGCGCGGCGATTTTCTGGATTACTGCGACGACCAGAATCTGGATGCGACCTTTGAACCGATCCGCATGTAAGCCGTGCCGGTGCACCTGGCGGCACTAGCCGCTCTCGGTGCTGCCCAGTTCGATATACGCAATCGGCATCACCTCGTCCGGCTGTTGGGTACGCAGCTGGCTGCGCGTCAGCGCGGCCTCCACCCGCGCCGTTTGCAGCGCTGCGCGGCCGATCACTGCGGGATACAACCGGTAATGCTTTTCGATCGACTCGGCCTGCCGGCAGGCGGCGACTTCCAGCGTGGCGCGTGTGACCGGGTCCAGGTGCGGCAGCAATAGCATCCACGGCGCCTGCCAGGCATGATAGTCGTGCACCAGCCGGGTGTGGGGCGCATCCATCCCGGCGGTGGCGATGAACAGCGGCGGGAAGGCGTCGGCGTCAAGCACACGCCCGCGCAAAACTTCGCCGCCTTTCAGCGTATGCAGTCCCAGCCCGGTGCCGTCGTCCGAGCGACGAAACCACTGCGCCACACCGCTGGCGAGGCTGTTCACATAACGGGTCAGGTAGGCTCCGGCGGATTCGGCCAGACCGGCGATGGCCGCACTCTGGAAATGCTCCTGTGCGGCGATCCCCGCGCGCCAGTCGAGCGGCGGCCTGGTGTCGGTTTCGCTGTCGGTGCGCACGCTATGCAAAAGCGCCAGCGGCTGCTCGTTGCGGTCAAGCAGCCACAATTCGAACGAGTCACGAAATTTGAATGGCAGGTCGCCATGCACGCTGAGCAGGTGTTCGTACGCCACCGCGCCCATGTGCTCCAGCCGTTTGAAGTCTTCCGACGGAAACAGCGGCCCGCGCTTGAGCCCTTTTTCCGCCGACCAGTGGCCGTAGCGGATGTCGGAAATCTGCGCCCGCCTGCCGGCGCGCCCCAGGCCGTCGAGCAGCGCGTCGTTGGCCACATAGATGTCCCACTCGATGCCATCGGTCGTTACCGCTTCGGCCGACAGATAGCGGATGACGTGCACCACCCCGCGAAACGGGTTGAGCAGGCGCTGGGCGTAGCATTCGATCTGCATGGGCTGAACTGTAAACCACCTGATCGCCGCCTTCAAACGATGGCTCGGGGACGTATGATGGCGACATGTCCGCCTCCGTCTGGTACGTCTACATGCTGGCCTGCGCCGACGGCACGCTCTACACCGGCATCACCATCGATCTCGCGCGGCGCATTGCCGAACACAACGGCGAGGGCGGGCCGGGCGCGCGCTATACCCGCAGCCGCCGCCCGGTGACGCTGGTTTATGTCGAATCCGCGAACAACCGCGCACAGGCCTCACGGCGTGAAGCGGCGATCAAGCGGCTGGATCGCGCACGCAAGCTGGCGCTGTGCACTTCCATGCCCTGGCGGGCTTGATGTTCAATCCGCCTCGCGCTCGATGCCGCAGCACTGCACCCGCTCGCTGACGGGCGGCTGGCTGAGAATGGCACCGGTGACGGGGTTGGGGCGGAACACGGTGCAGCCCTTGAGGCCGAGCGCGTGGGCCTGCCGATAGAGATCCTGAAAACGCTCGAACGGCATGTCGGCGGCGACGTTGATGGTTTTGGAGATGGCATTGTCGACATAAGGCTGCAGCGCCGCCTGCATGTGCAGATGGGCGAGCGGGTCGATCTGCCGCGCCTCGATCAGGGCAGGGGGCAGGCCGACCCGGCCCTGCTGCTGCCATAGCTGCAGGGCATGGTCGACCACGCGGTGGATGTGATAACGGCTATCCGTTCCCAGCACCCGGCGCTCGGCCTCGGCGGCGAAAACCGGCTCGATGCCGCTGGAGCAGTTGTTGGCCAGCAGGCTGATGGTGCCGGCCGGGGCGATGGCCAACAGATGGCTGTTGCGGATGCCGTGCGCGGCGATGGCGTCGCGAATGTCCGGCGGCAGCCGGGTGGCGAAGCCACTCGCCAGAAAGGCAGCGCGGTCGAGAACGGGAAACGCCCCTTTCTCGCGGGCGAGATCCACGGATGCGCGATAGGCGGCGTCGCGCAGGATTCGCATTGCCTGCGCGGCCAGCGCCCGCGCCGCTTCGCTGTCGTAGCGCAGGCCGAGCAGCACCAGTGCATCCGCCAGCCCGGTGATGCCGAGCCCGATGCGCCGGGTCTGGCGGGCCTGCGTGGCCTGCGCCGGCAACGGGTAACGCGAGACGTCGATGACGTTGTCGAGAAAGCGCACCGCAAGTTGCGCCGATTCGGTCAGCACGTCCAGATCGAGCCGGGTATCCGCGCTGAAAGGCGAAACGACGAAGGCAGCGAGGTTGAGCGAGCCGAGGTCGCAGGCGCCGTAGGCCGGCAGGGGAATTTCGCCGCAGGGGTTGGTGGCGGTCAATATTTCTAGGCTGCCCAGCGTGTTGTCGCGGTTGATCGCGTCGATGAACAGCACCCCCGGCTCGGCGGTGTCGTAGGCTGCGCCCAGGATGCGCTGCCACAGCGCGCGCGCCTTCAGCGTGCGATGCACCTGCATGGCCTCCCCGGAATGGCGGGGAAACACCAGCGGCCAGTCGCGATCGTCCGCCACCGCCGCCATGAAGGCATCGCTGACCTGCACCGACAGATTGAAATGCCGCAGTACCGCAGGGTCGCGCTTGGCGTCGACGAAGGTTTCGATGTCGGGATGGTCGCAGCGCAGCGTCGCCATCATCGCGCCGCGCCGCGCGCCGGTCGACAACATGGTGGCGCACATCGCGTCCCAGATGTGCATGAACGACACCGGACCGGAGGCGATGCTGCCGGTGGCGGCCGCCACCGTGCCGGCCGGGCGCAGGGTGGAAAAATCGTAGCCCACCCCGCCGCCGTGCTGCATGGTCAGGGCGCCTTCCTTCAGCGCCTCGAAGATGTGCTCGAGGTCGTCTTCGATTGCGCCCATGACGAAGCAGTTGAACAGCGTCACCCGGTGCCCGGTGCCGGCACCGGCGAGAATGCGGCCGCCGGGCAGGAAGCGGAAATACTCGAGCAGGCCGTAAAAGCGTTCGGCCCAGGCGTCACGATCCTGCGGCTCGGCCTGCGCGATCGCCTGCGCCACCCGCCGCCAGCTGGCGCGGATGTCGGCCTCGCCGGCGGCACGGTAGCGGGTCTCCCAGATATGCCGGGAGATCTCCATCTGAAAAGGATCGGGCGTCGTCATGGCGGAGCGATGTGGGGCAGGTTAAGGCATGATTCGTTTATAGCCCTTTTGCATCGCACCATGACAACTTCGCCTCACCCCTATGCCGCGCTGACCCCCGACTGTGCGCTCGACGCGCTCGACAGCACCGGCCTCAAGGCCGACGGCCGCCTGCTGGCG
>JBAVFD010000090.1:0-3054 GCA_049588075.1 Thiobacillus sp. | reverse complement strand
TGCCCAACTATCGGGTGACCAGCATGGAAATCATCGCGCCCGCGACGGATTTGTCGGAGCAGATTTCCACCGCCGGCAAGGAAGCCTCGGGCACCGGCAACATGAAGTTCATGATGAACGGCGCGCTCACCATCGGCACCTACGACGGCGCCAACATCGAAATCCTCGATGCGGTGGGCGAAGACAATTTCTTCCTGTTCGGCCTGCGCGCCGACGAGGTCGATGCCCTGCGCGGGCATTACCATCCGCAGGCCTATCTGGAGCAGGACCACGAACTGCGCGAAGTGATCGAGCTGATTGCCTCGGGGCATTTCAACCCCTGCGAGCCGGGCATCTTCGACATGATCCTCGGCGCGCTGCTGAGCCCGCACGACCCCTGGATGACGCTCGCCGACTTCCGCAGCTATGTCGACGCCCAGCACCGGGTCGGGCTGGCCTGGCACGACTCGGCGAACTGGACGCGGATGAGCATCCTCAACACGGCCTCGTCCGGTTTTTTCTCGACCGATCGCACCATGGGCGAATACAACCGCGATATCTGGAAGCTCACCCCTTCGCGCCCGGCTTAGTCGCTATGTCGCACCCAACAAAAAAGGCCGGGATTCCGGCCTTTTTTGTTGGGTGCGAGGCAGTTTACGCTGCCTGAACCGGTATCGCCTGGCGCGTGTCCAGGATGCGATTGCCTGCGTCCACATACACCAGTTCCGGCGCATAGCGCGTCAGTTCCAGCTCGTGGTAGTCCGCATAGGTGGCGATGATGACGAGGTCGCCCGGATTCGCCTTGTGCGCGGCCGCGCCGTTTATCGAGATGATTCCGGAATCGCGCGCAGCACGAATGGCATAGGTGGTGAAACGCTCGCCATTGGTGATGTTGTAGATCTGGATCTGCTCGTATTCATGGATGTTGGCCGCGTCCAGCAGGGTTTCGTCGATCGCGCACGAGCCTTCGTAATGCAGCTCGGAATGGGTGACGGTTGCCCGGTGCAGCTTGGACTTGAGCATCGTTCTTTGCATGACGGTGCCCTCACAAAAAAAGGACCGTCATTATACCAAAACGATACAAACATCCAGAAGGCCGGGCAGGCCTTCCGGACAGGCTGCCCGAGCTGAAATCGATATTGGTGTGGCCGGGCTCAATGCAGGTGCAGCCGGACGGACAGATAATCGAATAATACGCAGTACGCCATGATCGGCAGGGGAAGACCGAGCAGCGTGCCGACGAGGTAATCGCGAAAGCGGACGCCCGACATGGCGAGCGTGTAATTGAGTACCGGAACGGTCTGGAACAGCATCCTCAGCAATACGATGTTCCTGACCGGTTGGGCATCGAGCTGGCCCAGCAGCCGCGTCGCAAGCTTGCCATTCAGGTTGCGCAGGGCGTCGCCGCCAACCAGCCGGATGGCAAAGAAAGTCGCGCTGCACGAGAGGAGGGCGGCGATATAGGTAGCCAGCCCGCCCCAGGTTCGCCCCAGGGCGAGTACGGCCGCCGCCAGAAAAATCCATCCGGGTATCTGCACCAGATTTCCCAGGGCGAAAACCAGGATGAAGACGAAGAGTCCACTGAGCGGATTGTCGGCCAGCGTTTGACGCAGGAAGCCCAGGCTGAAATGGCTCCGCAGGCCGGACAGCTCGAAGATCGCCAGCAGCAGGACGAGAAACAGAAGGACCGAGAGCAATCGTGTGTATTGGCGCACAGCGATCGTGGGGGCGTTGTTGGCCGGGATCAGGTCCGGGCCGGCGGGGTGAAATCGAGGTTGTCGATCAGCCGGGTCGACCCCAGCCAGGCCGCACCCAGCACCACCAGCCGCGTGCTGTCGGGGGTCGGCGCCTGCAGATTGGCAGCATCGCGCAACGCGACATAATCGACGCGCCAGCCCGCCATTTTCAGGCGGCGGCCGGCAGCCGCGCACAGCGCCTCGAAATCGCGTTCGCCCGCCTGGATCGCTGCCACGATGGCGGCCAGTTCGCGCTGCAAAGCGGCCGCCTGGATGCGCTCGGACGCGCCGAGATAGCCGTTGCGCGAACTCATCGCCAGGCCGTCGGCTTCGCGCAAGGTCTCGCCCGCGACAACCTCGACAGGCAGGTTGAACTGCCGCACCAGCTCGCGGATGACGAACAACTGCTGGAAATCCTTTTTGCCGAATACGGCTACGCGCGGCTGCACCAGATTCAACAGCTTGAGCACCACGGTGGCGACCCCGCTGAAATGGCCGGGGCGGAATGCGCCACACAGATCATGTGCCAGGCTGTCGGGCGGCGTGACGGTAAACGTCTGCGGCACCGGATACAGCCCGGCGACGTCCGGCGCGAACACGATGTCGCAGCCCGCCGCCGCCAGCGTGTCGCAGTCGGCGTCCAGCGTGCGCGGGTAGCGTTCGAAGTCCTCGCCCGCGCCGAACTGCAGCGGGTTGACGAAAATGCTCGCCACCACCGGCTGGCCGTGCTGTTTCGCCAGTTCGATCAGCGACACATGCCCGGCGTGCAGGTTGCCCATGGTCGGCACGAAGGCGCTGCCGGCCTTTCCGGCGAGTGCGGCGCGCAGTTCAACGGCGGTGCGGACGACGTGCATCAGAACGCGTGTTCGGCGGCTGGGAAGCGGCCATCCCTGACTGCGGTCACGTAGGCGCGCACCGCCGCCTCGATGCCGTCGCTCCCGGCCAGAAAATTCTTCGAGAATTTCGGCGCGCGTGGCACCAGGCCGAGCAGGTCGTACAGCACCAGCACCTGGCCGGAACAGTCGGCCCCGGCGCCGATGCCGATGGTGGGAATGGTGAGCGCATCGGTAACGGCTTTCGCCAGCGCGGCGGGCACCATTTCCAGCACGATCAGGCCGGCACCCGCCGCCTCCAGCGCGCGCGCGTCGGCGAGCAATTGCGCGGCGGCCGCATCCTCGCGTCCCTGCACCTTGTAGCCACCGAGCTGGTTCACCGACTGCGGCAGCAGGCCCAGATGGGCGCATACCGGAATGCCGCGCGAGGTGAGAAATGCGACCGTCTCCACCATCACCGCGCCGCCTTCCAGCTTGACCATGTGTGCGCCTGCGGCCATCAGCCG
>JBAVFD010000089.1:0-5171 GCA_049588075.1 Thiobacillus sp. | reverse complement strand
GGTCGCCGAGCCGCCGGTGCCGGACGACGGCGCGCCCTATGTCGAACTCGCCGACCTCGAACAATGCGCGGGCCTGGTGCTCGGCTCGCCGACGCGCTTCGGCAACATGGCCGCGCCCCTGAAACATTTTCTCGACACCACCGGCGCACTGTGGGCGCGCGGCACCCTGGTCGGCAAACCCGCCGCCGTGTTCACCTCCACCGCCAGCCTGCACGGCGGCCAGGAAACCACGCTCACCAGCATGATGCTGCCGCTGCTGCACCACGGCATGCTGATCGTCGGCCTGCCCTACACCCTGTCCGAGGTGAACAACACTTCGAGCGGCGGCAGCCCCTACGGCGCCAGCCACTGGGCCGGCGCCAACGACGACAAACCGCTGACCGACGACGAGCGCAGCCTGTGCATCGCGCTCGGCAAACGGCTGGCCGAAACCGCGATGAAGCTGGCAGCATGAGCCACCCGGCGAGGGGCCCGCGCAGCGGGATCGACGGCCAGGCGAATGCTGCCGGAGGCCGACATGAAGCAGCTTGGCCTGGCGAGGATCGCTGTGAGGTCGAGCGCATGAGCCACCCGGCGAGGGACCCGCGCAGCGGGATCGACGGCCAGGCGAATGCTGCCGGAGGCCGATACGAAGCGGTTGGGTCTGGCGAGACCGTGGTGAGGGCGAGCGCATGAAAACCCTGCAACGTCTATCCAGCATCAGCCTGATCGCGCTGATTTTTCTCTGTCTGGCGTGGGAGCTGTGGCTGGCGCCGCTCCGCCCCGGCGGCTCCGGGCTGGTGCTGAAAACGCTGCCTTTGTTGCTGCCGCTGATGGGCATTCTGAAAGGTCGCCGCTACACCTACCAATGGGCGCCGATGCTGATGCTGGCCTACTTCACCGAGGGGGTGGTGCGCGCGTGGTCGGACAAGGGGCTGTCGGCGCAACTGGCCGTGGCCGAGATCATCCTGTCAGGGGTGTTTTTTTTCGCCGCGATCTATTACGCCAAGTTCAGCGCGCCGTCGCGCCAGGCTCCCTGAAACGGCAGCCTGGCGCGCCCCTGACCCGGACGACACGGTCAGGAAAGCGGACGGTCAGAAGTTGTAGGCCAGGCCCAGCGAGAACAGGTTGACGTCCATCTTCCCGGTCTTGCCGGAATCGCCCAGGCCGCTCACATAATCATAGTCGCCACGCACGTCGACATTATCAGTGAGCTTGTAGATGGCGCCCACCCCCAGCAGGGGACGCAGGACATGGGTCGATGCGTCGCCGCTGGCCAGGGCAGCCGGCGCACTCGCCGTCAGGCTGGATTTGACGCTCGCCTCCACTCCCCCCACTTTGCCGAAGACGGAAAAGCTGTCGCCCAGCGGCACGCCAACCAGCGCCACCGCATCCACGCCGCCGGCTTTCAGTGAGCCCTCGGCGCTGCCGCCCGTGTAGCTGGCCGTGTAGTCGATCTTGCCGAAATCGATGTAACCGGCTTCCACCGCCAGATAGGGGTTGAACCGATAGCCGCCCTGCAGGCGCCACTGGTTGCCGCTGCCCGAGTCGCTGCTGGACAGGCTGGTCGCGCCATTGGCAATGAGCGAACTGTCGAAATGCGCGTGGTCGAGCGAAGCGCTCGAATGGGTGACCTCGCCCAAGCCGTAGAATCCGTCGGCGAATGCCGTCGGGGACAGGGCAAGCAATGTGAGCGATGCCAAATGGTGTAGTTTCATCTGATATTCCTGAAAGTGAATGGGCTGGGTCGCCGAACAGGGCCCGGTAAACCCGGACCCTGCCGCCGACGTCCGGTATCAGCAAGAGGAATGCCAGCATCGCCGCATCGTTCAAGGCGTTGATTTCATGGGACAAGGTGAATCGCCGTCGGCCGACATCGCGGGGGAGGCGTGCCGCGCATGCAAGAATCGTCAACAAAACTTGCAGGGCGACCTGCCCGGCGGGACGGCGATCAGGTGGGTGTCTGCTCGGGGGAATTTCTTCAGCTTGGGCCAGCGGGGTCGTTCGCTGTGCCCTGCAACGCGGTGAACATGTTCTACCGCCTGGGTCGGGACTTGACGATCCGCCCCCGGATGCCGAGGGTGCCGGCGGCATGGGCGACCGGCTTGTTGGTTCGCCCGCTTGCGACGAAACGCTTCGGTCACCCGTTGGGTGGCGCGGATCAATCCAGCACGTAGTCTCTTTCCCACTGGCGTTGCAATGCATCAAGCTTCTCCTGCACGAACTCGAAACCATTCGTCTGAACGGTATAGGTGGTGCACGCTTTTTGCGTCCCCTTCACCTCAAAATCGACCGCGTAAACAGAAGCAGGCATCTCTTTTTGTTTGACGACAACCCAGTAGCGGTAGTGCTTCATTCCTCCTTCACCATCCAGGATCTCGTCCGGCTTGCCGTACTGTTCCTGCATCCGCGAAACGGGCATGGCCTGTTTCCATCTCCCGGTTATTCCAATCACCTGATGGGCAACGTACAAATCTTCGGGCACCTGGTAAGACGTGAGGTAGCCTTGGTTGTCCGCCCTTTTCCTGACCGTGAGAAAGCCGGCATCGCCCTTGGCGTGGAGGGCGAGCCCTGACAGGTCCGACAGGCAGGCGGCACTTGCAGTAACCGGATTGATCCAGCCGTTTCCGGGATGGGCGGCGCCGCGCCGGCGGGAATAAACCAGTTCCCACTTCATCGGAGACAGTTTCATCTCGACCCCCCCCCAGCGAAGTGTCTGTCGTTGCGGCGAACCCTCCGCCGCATCCGCAATAACCGAGGGCAGCCCGCAATCGCTCAATACCGCGTCAACGCGCAGGTCAAGCAACGCGGTTCCAGCCAGCGTCTTCATCTGATCGAAGCGCATCGCCTGCGCATGCTGGGAAATCAGGAATACGCCCAACAGCGACATCACGAATGCCAGGACACATTTGGGACTGGTCGGCACGCCCCCTCTCACCCGTTCACTGAAACCGCTCACGTAACCATCAGCCGCTGACCCAGCCAGACGAGACCCAGCAATCCGACACAGGTCGAGAAGCCGCGATTGAAGATTGCGCTCCAGGAATATCGTCTGGCATAGCGCAAAGCGAGCACGGCGACGGCCACGACCAGCAACTGGGCAAGCTCGATCCCCACATTGAACGAGACCAGGGACAGAACCAGTTCGGATCGGGAAATCGTCATCGCTTTCAGTGCACCGACGAATCCCAGGCCATGGATCAGGCCGAAGAAAAAAGTCCAGATCCACCGCCGTCGAATATTCGTGCGCATGACGTTCTCGAATGCCACGTAGATCACGGTGACGGCGATCAGGGGCTCGACGATGCTGGACGGCAGCGAGATGGCGCCAAGGAAGGCCAGGGCCATGGTCAGGCTGTGGGCAACCGTGAACGACGTCACCGCCTTTAACGATTCGATGAAGGATATGCCGACGACGACCGTGAGCAGAAACAGGATGTGGTCGTATCCGGTCAGGAGATGCTCGATGCCGAGCTTGGCGAATGCGATGGCACGCTCGAACCAGGCCGAACCGCCCGCTTTGACGTCCGCCACATGAAACGTCATGTTCGACTCATTCAGGACGGCTTCGTGCAGGAGTTGCTTGGGATCGTCCGGTGGCGCAAGGCGGACAAACTGCGTGTGCGATTCGTCAAAATCCAGAAAGAGCGACGACGTGACGGTCAGGTCTGCGACCTCGCCAGGACAGCGGAAGAGCAGTTCAACGATCCGGTTCCCGGATTTCAGGGGCGGAGACAGGTCCACATGCGCGAGCGGGCACGCTTGGTCACGCGTGGCCACCCTGATTTCTGCCCGGAAGAAATCGGTCAGATCGTTGACTTCATCGCCCACGTTCTCACGGAGCAGGGTTAAAACGGCGGGGGGCAGATTCAGGTAATAGCTGACCGTGTCCCCTGACGCCATGACGACCGCGTGACTGAAAGAACCGATGCGATCGTGGGCAGCAGCCGGGAGACCGGCCGTCAGGAAGAAAACACAGGCAACCGCAGCAAACAGACGAGCCAGATAGTTATGCATATTTCGAGACTCCGCAGATGACGCTGCCCTGACGGTTTGCAGGGTCCCGTCCAGACCGGCTGATCGAATCGTCAACCGTCATATCAGGACATGCCGGGGACTTGACATGGCTGGCGCGTGGTCGGTTCCATCGCATGGCGACGATTCTCCATCTGCTTGCACCCCGGATGCAGACACGAACTCTCGCCCCATAAAAAAAGAGTCCGCGGACGCTTCATATCCGTGGACTCTCCTTGGCAGCCCGGGACAGGAAGTTAATAGATGTCTGTAACGTTGGTGGGCTCAGAGCCGATTTGCGTCGTCCTGTTGTCGATCTTGGGTGCGATCGTCCCCTTGCTCTTGATATAAGAGACGATTTCATCGACCGCCGTGACATTGGGCACCGCTGTGCCCCCTGGCAGCGTGGAAGCAAAAGTGAATACCGTTCCAAGGTTTGCCGATACCGGCACACCGTTCGTCACCAGATTCACGACGGTTCCGTTCAATTTCGTAGCCGACAAATTCCACACATGCTGATTATTGGGCTTGGTCACCTTGAAGGAATACTTGATGCGATCGTTGAAGCGGAACACATCACCGCCGTTCCACTGATAAGGATCCGAGCCGTATTCCGTGTTCAGACCGTTGTTGAGTGCCCCCAGGATCTGCGCGCCCGTCTGCGTGAAGGTGTACACCTTGTTGTCACCGAAATTCGGCGAAACGATGTTCCATACATCGCCCACGGTGATCGGCCCGGGGTTGCTGGACGAACCGATAATGGACGAACCGTAGCGGATTCCGGGAAACCGGGCTCCATCCACGCCATACCGCTCGGCCAGTGCGTCGGTCAGGAAGTTGGTCATGGTGCTCTGCGTATCGCCGCGGCGTTCGAGCACCGTGGTGGTCTGGCCGATCACCTCATCCAGAACCGAAGCAAACGGGGCATAAGCCTGCTCCGCCAGCGCCTCGACCGTGGGATCAGGGGTGGCATGCATGTCATTAAGCGTCTGGGCCGTCACACGAACCAGATTATTGCTGTAACTGGTCACCTTCCCATCCTGCACCCACAATTGCAGCTGGCCGAGAAACTTCCCGTGGGAACCGGCCTGGAGCACGATCACATTCCGGCTGCCGTCGGCGTTCGCGACGACCGGGGGCGTATAGACATTGTGATGCGTATGGGCGCCGACGATGAC
>JBAVFD010000088.1:0-11597 GCA_049588075.1 Thiobacillus sp. | reverse complement strand
CTTCAGATTCGCGCCCAGGGGGCGCGCCTTCGCATCCAGCTCCACGTCCACCTCGGCCGGGTTGAACCAGTGCTTCTTGCCGCCTTCCGCCTCGCGGTAGAACGTCGGCGCAACCACCATGCCCTGGGTGAGCAGGTTCCGGAACGGTTCGTTGCCTTGCACCAACCCTTCGTCGCGCATCAGCTTGTGGAAGAAGCGCGCATACAAGAGGTGCAGGATCGCGTGCTCGATGCCGCCGATGTACTGGTCGACCGGCAGCCAATATTTCGCACGCTGCTGATCGAGCATGCCACCGGCGAAATCGGGGCAGGCGTAGCGCGCGTAATACCACGACGACTCGACGAAGGTGTCCATGGTGTCGGTCTCGCGCCGCGCCGCGCCGCCGCATTTGGGGCAAGCGCAGTTGACGAAGTCGGCGCGCTTGTTGAGCGGGTTGCCGGAACCGTCCGGCACCACGTCTTCCGGCAGCACCACCGGCAGCTGTTCGGCCGGTACCGGCACGTCGCCGCAGCTGTCGCAGTGGATGATCGGGATCGGGCAGCCCCAGTAGCGCTGGCGCGAAATGCCCCAGTCGCGCAGGCGGAACTGGGTTTTCTTTTCGCCCAGGTTCAGCGCGGCCAGGTCGGCGGCGATCGCGTCCACCGCCTGCGCGTAATCCAGGCCGTCGTATTTGCCGGAGTTGACGCAGACCCCGCTCTTGCTCGCATACCATTCCTGCCAGGCAAAATCGCTGAATACCGTGGCGTGTTCCGCAAACTCCTCTGCATAGTCGGCTTCCTCGGCGCTCAGTGCCCGGTTCGGCCTGGTGTCCGCGATGGCCTGCTGAAGCGTCCTCGCGCTTTGTTGCGCATCGATCACCTGCCTGATCGGCAGGTTATATTTCTTTGCAAAGCCGAAATCGCGCTCGTCGTGCGCCGGCACCGCCATCACGGCGCCTTCGCCGTAGCTCATCAGCACGTAGTTGCCGACCCACACCGGAATCGCCTGGCCGGTGAGCGGGTGGGTCACGGTCAGCCCGGTGTCCATGCCCTTCTTTTCCATCGTCGCCATGTCGGCTTCGGCCACGCTGCCCTGCTTGCATTCGGCGATGAAGGCGGCGAGTGCGGGATTGTCCTGCGCCGCGCGGGTGGCGAGCGGGTGTTCGGCGGCGACGGCGCAAAAGGTCACGCCCATGATGGTGTCGGCGCGGGTGGTGAACACCCACAATTTTTCATCGCGGCCGTCGAGCGTGTACGGAAAGGCGAAGCGCACGCCCACGCTCTTGCCGATCCAGTTGGCCTGCATGGTCTTCACCCGCTCCGGCCAGCCCGGCAGCGTGTCGAGGCCGGACAGCAACTCGTCGGCGTACTGGGTGATGCGGAAGAAATACATCGGGATGTCGCGCTTTTCGACCAGCGCGCCGGAGCGCCAGCCGCGCCCGTCGATCACCTGCTCGTTGGCCAGCACGGTCTGGTCGACCGGATCCCAGTTGACGGTCGCCATCTTCTTGTAGATCACGCCCTTCTCGAACAGGCGGGTGAACAGCCACTGCTCCCAGCGGTAGTAGTCCGGCTTGCAGGTGGCCAGCTCGCGCGACCAGTCGATGGCGAAACCCAGCGCCTGCAGCTGCGTGCGCATGTGGTCGATGTTGGCGTAGGTCCACGCCGCGGGCGGCACGTTGTTGGCGATCGCCGCGTTTTCCGCCGGCAGGCCGAAGGCGTCCCAGCCCATCGGCTGCATCACGTTGAAGCCGCGCAGCGCGTGGTAGCGCGCCAGCACGTCGCCGATGGTGTAGTTGCGCACGTGCCCCATGTGCAGTTTCCCCGACGGATAGGGGAACATCGACAGGCAGTAGTATTTGGGGCGATCGGAAGCCTCGCTGGCGCGGTAGGCCTGGCTGGCCGCCCATTGCGCCTGTGCTGCGCGTTCGATTTCCGAGGGAAGGTATTTTTCCTGCATTGCAAAAACCGCACAAAATCAAGGCGGCTGATTATACCCGCCCGCCGCCGCCGCCCTGCGCTGGCGCATGTTTCATTCACCGCCCTTCTATCCGCGGCCATGATTTTCTATGCTGATAAGTTCAGGCAACCCAAACCGGTCGGTTCATTATCCAACGCACAAAGGAGAATTCATGAAAACGCTCGTTGCACTCACCCTGTTTGCCGCCCTGGCCGCCCAGCCCGACATGCTGCCGGTCAAGCAGATCAGCCTGGAACTCGCCCGCGACATCGCCATGGACGCGGTCGAGGCCTGCCGCAAGACGGGCTATAACGTTTCCGCCGTGGTGCTCGACCGCGCCGGCAACGTGCAGGCCGCGCTGCGTGACACGCTGGCGGTACGCCACACCCTGGAAATCGCCGAACGCAAGGCCGGCGCCTCCATCATGTCGGGGATCGACTCCGGCGAATTCCTGTCGGTGCGTAGCGACATTCGCCCTGAACTCAACCACATAACCGGACTGATCATGATCGAAGGCGGCCTGCCGATTCGTGCAGCCGGCAGCCTGATCGGCGCGGTGGGGGTCTCCGGCGCACCGACTGGCGATAAAGACGCCGCCTGCGCCGCCGCCGCCCTGAAAAGGGTGGAGGAACGGCTGGAATTCGCGCAGTAAACCGCCCGCGCCCCAACTCCGGGGTGCGGGTGACAAGCCGCCCCCCGCGCGGGTAGTGCGTGGTTGTTGGCGCTTTAGCGCCTCTACTACCACGGCCTGCCCCTTGCGGGTAAAATGCAGCGTTTTCGCTTAATTTTTACCCATCCTTCAGGGAGTCCAAGAATGTCCAAGAAGCATCCCGTCATCGCGGTCACGGGTTCGTCCGGCGCCGGCACCACCACCGTCAAGCGCGCGTTCGAACACATTTTCTTTCGCGAAAAAATCAACGCCGCCGTGATCGAAGGCGACAGCTTCCACGGCCTGTCCCGCGTCGAGTTCAAGGAAGCGGTGAAGAAAGCCGAGGCTGAAGGCAACATGTCGTTCAGCCACTTCGGTCCGGCCGCCAACCGCTTCGACAAGCTGGCCGAACTGTTCGAAACCTACGGCAAGACCGGCGGCGGCAAAAAGCGCTACTACATCCACAGCGACGAAGAAGCCGCCGAGCACAACCAGCGCCTCAACACCAGCCTCAACCCCGGCGAATTCACCCCGTGGGAAGACGTACCCGCCGGCTCCGATGTGCTGTTTTATGAAGGCCTGCACGGCCTGGTGAAAACCGACGACATCGATGTCTCCAGGCATGTGGACCTCGGCATCGGCGTGGTGCCCATCGTCAACCTCGAATGGATCCAGAAAATCCACCGTGACGGCGCCGAGCGCGGTTATTCCGCCGACGTCATCGTCGACACCATCCTGCGCCGCATGCCGGACTACGTGAACTACATCACGCCGCAGTTCTCGCGCACCGACATCAACTTCCAGCGCGTCTCCACCGTCGACACCTCCAACCCCTTCATCACGCGCGACATCCCGACGCCCGATGAGAGCTTCATCGTCATCCGCTTCCGCGAGCCCAAGGGGGTCGATTTCCCCTACCTGCTGAACATGATCCCGAATTCCTTCATGTCGCGCCGCAACACCATCGTGGTGCCCGGCGCCAAGATGGGCTTCGCCATGGAACTGATCCTGGCGCCGATCATCCAGGACATGATCGCGAACAAGAACAAGTAAGGGAGGGATGCCCCTCAGGGCACGTGCAGGCAAGCGGGTTTTGCCTGAATGAAAAACGGAGCCAGATGGCTCCGTTTTTTTGCGCATCGCCGCGTGATGCGCCCAACGCCGCAGTCTTGTGCGAAGCTTACCGCCCCTCGCCGCGCCCGCCCGGCGCCATTTTGTGTTCCACCGCGAATACCGCTGCCTCCACCCGCGACGACAAATTCAGCTTGGCGAGAATATGCCGCACGTGCAGCTTGACGGTGTCGTGGCTGATGTCGAGGGTACGGGCGATGGCCTTGTTGCTTTCGCCGCGCGACAGGTGGGTGAGGATTTCGCGTTCGCGCGGGGTCAGCGCGTCAAGCAGCGAGCCCGCATCCTGGCCTTTCTGGTCGTACAGCTTGACCAGCTTGGCGGTCATGGCCAGGGCGACGACGGTTTCGCCGCGCTGGGCGCGCAGGATGGCATCGACCACTTCGTCGGGTTCCATGCTTTTCAGCAGGTAGCCGTTGGCCCCGGCGCGCAGGGCGCGGGCGAGGTCGTCTTCGGCTTCACTCAGGGTGAGGATCAGTACCGGCAACTTGAAGCCTTCGGCGCGCAGTTGCTGCATCAGGGTGATGCCGTCGGTGCCGGGCATGTTGAGGTCGAGCAGCAGCACATCCGGGCGATGCGCAGCCAGCAGCATGGCGACTTCATCCGGCTTGCCGGTAAAGGCGGTGACCTCGATCTGGCCACTTTGTTCGAGCAGCTCCGCCAGCCCCTTGCGGAACAGGGTGTGGTCGTCGACCAGAATGATGCGGGTGAGGCTCATGCGCGCTGCCCGGATGGATCGGCTGCCGGCTGGCTGTGACTGGATGGGCGCTGCGGGAAGGTGAGGCGGATGACGGTGCCGCCGGCCGGGCGGGACTCCACGCTGAGCTTGCCGTTCAGCTTGGCGGCGCGTTCGCGCATGATGGTGAGGCCGAAGCTTTTCCCCATGGTGGACGATTCATCGTTTTTCTTCTGCACCCCGACGCCGTCGTCGGCGACATTGACGAGGTACTGGCCGTTTTCCAGATCGAAGGTAATGACCACGTGGCGCGCGCGCGCGTGCTTGGCGATGTTGTAGAGCGATTCCTGGATGATGTGGAAAACCTGGATCTCTTCGTCCGGGGTGAGCGACACGTCCTGCACCAGATTGAGGAAATCGACATCGGCGCTGGCCTTTTTGCGGAAGCTCTTGGCGAGCTCCTGGATCGCCGGCACCAGGCCACGCGGGTTGATGCGGTCGCGGTACTGAGTGATGAGGTCGCGCAGGTCGGCGTAGGCGAGATCGACGGCTTCCTCGACGTCACCGAGGTAGCGGTTGGCCTTGGGGTAGTCCTCGTGGCGCATCGCGTCGCTCAGGACGGTGAGCCGCATCTTGGCGTAGGCCAGCGTCTGCGCCAGCGAATCGTGAATCTGGTTGGCCAGCATCTGGCGTTCGTTCATCAGCGAGATGCGCATGTTCTCGCGCGTCAGCCGCGCGTTTTCCAGCGCGATGCCGAGGTGCTCGCTGATCGAGCGGAACAGCAGGCGCACATCTTCCGGAACGACGTGGCCTTCTTCCAGGAACAGGTTGTAGACGCCCATCACCTGGTTCTTGTGCATCAGCGGCACCGCCACCACGGTGTTGCAGGTGCCGCTGAAATAGGCGTCGTTGGCCTGGCGTTTGCAGAAGGCGACGTTGTTCCAGCTGCTCACCGTCACCTCGCGCGCGGCCTTGCCGCAGACGCCGCAATCGACGCTGACCATGGTTTCGTGCTCGACCAGTTCGGGCGGCAGGCCGAGCGAACCGATCAGCCGCAGATGGGTGCGGTCGTCGGTGATGACGCGCACCGCCCCCGCCTGCGCCCCCGCCAGGCGGATCATGGTCGAGAGAAACCGTCCCAGCAGCTGTTCGACATTGGCATCGGTCGACAGGCTGGTGGTGATTTCCGACAACACCCGCAACGCCGGAATGCTGACATTGCCCGAGTCAGTCGGTGTGTGCTGGATCAGTGGATGAATGTTGTCTTTCATGGCGATACGATGAAGAGGCTGCTATCCAGCATATCCGATTTATGCGCGATCCCAAGCCTGTCACCAGGCACATTTTGCCCGGCAGGACTGCGTTCGCAGCACCGGCGAAGGCAACGAACACGTGGTGAAATCTGATCAGGACATGATCCAGTGGGGGGAATGTGAGTATGCCTGATGTCGGGCGGCCAGAATCCCCGGATCAAAGCAGTTCACCCTTGATGACCGGAATCACTCGCCCTCCCACGCTCACCTTACGTGTCCCGGCTACCGATTGGGCGCGCAGCATCACCTTGGAAGGTCGATTCAACTCGTGTCCCTGCTCGATCTGCAGCGACAGACTCGCCCCGGGAAAAACCCGATGCTCCAGGAGATAGGTGCCGAGGAAAGCGGCCCCATTTCCTGTGGCCGGGTCTTCGCGAACCCCGTGGGCTTCAAAGAAGAATCTTGCACAGAGGTCGTTCTTCGGGTCACGGGTTTCGCGGCAGAACACGTAGGCGAGAGAAGGGAAGCCCTGGGCGGCCAGAGGGGCGAACGCCGCCAGATCAAGCCGGCTGCGGCGAAGCGCATCGAGACTGCGCAAGGGAACGATCATGGCCGAGGTGCCGGCCGAGACTTGCTGAACCGGAGCCATGGTATCGATGTCCTCCGGCAATATTCCAAGTGCCAGGGCCATCGGCTCACGCTCACAGCGGGCTCCAAACGACATCGTTGGTGCCAGAAACCACAATACCTCTTCTCCATCGACGGCGACCTCGAATGAAACGGATATCGGTCCCACAGCCAGATTGAGCTGTATCGGTCCAGGCTCCTTCTGGGCAAGGTGACGACGGATAACCCAGGCAGTACCCAGAATCGGGTGCCCGGCAAAGTCGATTTCCCGCGCCGGAGTGAACAGTCGGACGTCGTATCCCCCATCCGGCGCTGGCGTCGGCGTCACAAATGTCGTTTCCGAATAGTTCGTCTCTGCTGCGATTTGCTGCATCGTTTCGTCGGACAGGGTGTCTGCACCGACCACCACCGCCAACGGGTTCCCGGCGTAGCGTCGCTCGGCGAACACATCCACAATGTACAGGCTGTGCGTCATGGTCTTACGATGCTCCGTGGCGTCCATGCTGGACGGAATGCGGGATAAGGCCCAGACACATGGAGAACAGTTTGATCAAAGAAAACGGGCGACATTTGTATCATAACCGCCAATCCACGGTTAGCTCGTTGAATCCGATCCCGGAAAATGAGCGCACCTCTGAAATTCCTTTCGCAGGCACTTGGCGCCGGGATACGTCAGCCCGATTGACTTGGCGCACCAGGCTCAAACAGCTTAAGTTGGTGCACCCAACTGGGGACAGGCCACTTCGGCATTCAGACTTGGGATGTCATTTAGAACCCGCGGCAGGGAAAGCTCCATCCAGCAACTCGATCCAGTGATTGACCGGAACCGGCGAGGCGGCTGCCAAGTGCGTCAGGCAGCCGATATTGGCCGTCGCAATGGCCTCCGGACGGCTTGCCAGCAGAGTGTCCATCTTGCGCGCGCGCAGTGATTGCGCGAGTGTCGGTTGCAGGATCGAATAAGCGCCGGCCGACCCGCAGCACATGAACGGATAGGTAACCGGCACCAGCTTGAATCCGGCGCGCTTCAGCAGTTTCTCGACCACACCGTTTAGTTTTTCGCCATGCTGCAGGCTGCAGGATGACTGGAAGGCGATGCGCCGCGGGCGCTGTGGCGCAGGACAATCGTGAAGTGCGTCCTCCTTCCACTCCTCGGCGACAACCTCCGCGATGTCCTTGGTCAGTTCCGAGACGCGTTTTGCCTTGTCGCGATACTGGGGATCATCTTGCAGCAACTGGCCGTAATCGCGAAAGTGCATGCCACAGCCGCTGGCGGTGAGGACGAGGGCTTCGACACCCGCCTCGATGTGCGGCCACAAGGCATCGATATTCTTGCGCATGAAGGCACGCGCCTCGTCCGTCGCGGCCATATGGTGGCTCAAGACGCCGCAGCAGCCGTCGCTCGCCGCAATCAGCCGAATGCCGAAACGATCCAACACACGTGCCGCGGCCGCATTGATATCTGGCGCCAAGGCCGGTTGGACGCACCCCTGCCAGACCACCATGCTCCGGGCATGCGCGCGGTCCGGCCAGACACCGGCCAGTCGTCGCTGCGGAATCCTGGCACGCAGATCGGCCGGCAGGAATCGACGCAGGGCCTGGCCGGTGCGCAGCAATGCGGTGAAACGGTAACGGTGGGGCACCACGGCACGCACCGCCCGTCGTGTCAGTTTCTCCTTCAGCGGACGTTGCACGTCCTTTTCGACCAGTTCCCGCCCGATATCGAGCAGGCGGCCATAGCGAACTCCTTGCGGGCAACTGGTTTCGCAGGACCGACAGCTGAGGCACCGATCAAGATGCAGCTGCAGGTTGGCGCCGAACGTTCTTCCCTCAAGCGTGTTGATGGAAAAGGCAGGCGGCAATGAAGAAGGGTTGGGTTCTTTTCCCTCCAGCATGAGCTTGATCAGATAAATTCGACCGCGCGGTCCGTCCCACCCCTCATTGAGCAGCCGGAAGGTGGGGCAGACGGGCTCGCATTGACCACATATCACGCATGGTTGCAGAAGCGCTTCCGCTTCGTGACCCAGATCGGTATCGCGGTAGTTTTCGGCCAGCTCGATATGCATGTAACAGTCCCAGGTAGAAACGTGGTGATCCACTTCGATAGTGTTCGAGACACCTCGACCAACCGTTGTTGCGCCACACTATGGTTCGGACAAAGATCGTTGTCCAAGACCTTATTCCGATTACATTGATAGTAATAGCTTATGGTTTTCGTGCATGCGACTCAAAGGCATCTCCGTCTGCTTTTAGTGGCCACACCGGCAAATCCCGACGCAATTAAACACCCTGACGCGGGGCCGGATTGCCGCAGCCTTGGCAATCCCCTTGCAATCATGTGTACCCCAGACTACGCTGTACCAGTTGGTACACAACGCGGAGAAATGACCATGTCCGAACGCCCGCCCCTGCCCCCATTTACCCTGGATACCGCGGTACAAAAGGTCCGCATGGCCGAGAACGCCTGGAACACACGTGACCCGGAAAAAGTTTCCCTCGCCTACACTGAGGACAGCCGCTGGCGCAACCGCGGTGAGTTCCTGCAAGGGCGCGCAGCCATCGTAGCGTTCCTCCAGCGCAAGTGGGCGCATGAACTCGACTATCGCCTGATCAAGGAACTGTGGGACTTCCGCGAGAATCGCATTGCGGTCAGGTTCAAATACGAATGGCACGACGATTCCGGCAACTGGTACCGCGCACACGGCAACGAACTCTGGGAATTCGACGAGGGTGGTCTGATGCGCCGGCGCGAGGCCAGCATCAACGATGTCCCCATCCTGGCGTCCGAGCGGAAGTTCCACTGGGAGCAGGGCCCCCGGCCCGCAGACTATCCCGGCCTCACCGAGATGGGCTTCTAGTCCGTGGTTCGCAAGATCGCCGAGCGTGGCGATGTGATCCCGCTGCTGGGGGAGATTTTCCGCGAGCACGGCTTTGCGGGTACCAGTCTGTCCGAGATCTCCGACAGAACAGGGCTGGGCAAGGGCAGCCTGTATCACTTCTTTCCCAACGGAAAGGAGGAGATGGCCAGAGCGGTCCTGGACGATGTAGCGGGCTGGTTCGAGACAAATGTCTTCAAGCCGTTGCGCGAGAGCGCGGATCCGGACGCGGGAATTGACCACATGTTCAAGGCCGTCGTCCGATTTTTCCAATCCGGCAGGCGGGTCTGTCTGGTGGGTACCTTCGCCTTGGACGATACGCGCGATCGCTTCGCCTCAGAGGTCCAATCCTACTTCGCCGTCTGGACCAAGGGACTCGCCGCCGCCCTGAAACGCAGCGGGTACGACGCGAAGGCTGCGCGCGAGGCGGCCGAAGATGTCATCGCGGGCATTCAGGGCGCTCTGGTGTTGGCTCGGGCTCAGGACGATCCCGGCGTATTCATGCGCGCCATGAAGCGATTACGGCAACGGATGAAGCGACCCGCTTACCGTGATTGAAGATGCGCGGGCAGCGGCCCTGACTGACCCCACGGCGTCACACACCTGCCGTCAGCGGATTCGTCCGGGAATGCTGCCGCCAGGTCACTTGCCCGGCCCAGACGCAACCTCTGGCGCCTCGTCGAAGATGACATCGATGGCTGCCCTGGATTTGTCACGTGCGCACGCATCGGTCAAGGGACAGGGCCTGAATCTGTGACAGGTCTTCAACTTGCATCTGCCAGTGGTCCATTCCGCCGCCAACTCCGCAAAGGCCTGACAGGCCGGACTCTTGTGCGAACCTTTGCGGCAGATCAGGGTGATCGTATGGCGAGGCAATTCTGGCAGCAGGGGGATTGAGTAAAGTCCGTGCTGCGAGCAGGCAATGGTATCGGGAAGTATGGTGGCGAGCCGGCCGAGACGAACGATTTCGACGATCACGCTAAGTGACGTGGCTTCCATCGCGATGGGCGGCGTGATGCCATGTTCAAGGCAATACAGATCAATGTGGCGGCGCAACGCATAATCGGTATTGAACATCACCAGCGGTTCCTGCTCCAGCGCATGCTTGCTCAACGGCCCTTGCTGCCCCGCAAGGTGGTGGTCTTTACCCACTGCGAGGCTGAGCGTTTCGATGAACAGGATATGGCTGTCGATATCGTCCGAGCTTTCCTCGGTCGAGAGCGTGCCGCTGAAAGCAATTCCGAGGTCAACACGATTTTCTGCCAGCGCACCCTTGATGTCATCCTGTGGCATCTCCAGCGTGCTCACGGTAATACCTGGATAGCGGGCGTTGAATTGCTCCAGTAATGGGGTGGTCAGGAAATCGGTGATCGGCGTCATCCCCAAGCGGAGCGAACCGCGACTTAGATCCTGCAACTCATGAATGGCCCGCGTTGCCGTATTCAACTCCCCCAGGGCGCGGCGTGCATAGTGCAAATAGACTTCGCCGGCAGCGGTCAGCCGCACGGTTCGCCCGGTCCGGTCCAGCAACTGCACGTCCAGCAAATCTTCCAATTGCTTGATCTGCTGCGACAACGTCGGCTGCGAGACGCACAGAACCTCGGCCGCGCGCGTGAAGCTATGGTGCTCCGCCACCGCGAGCAGATAGCGGATCGAACGCGGGAAGATGATGTTTCGATCCATAGTCAATCCCTATAGAACTGATCGGAATTTAGTCTTGGAAAACAATGTTCGCATGATACATAGTTCCGCTCACAGTGGCTTGAACTGCTCACTCATGCAAGGTGGCTGAACATGAGCAAGTGCTTTACGCCATCAGTTAAGACGTCAAGTAATGGGCGTGAGCAAATTAGGGATGTTTATTTACTGGTAGTGCAACGTATTTTACCGGCGCTTTCCAAACCGTCGACCCACTCCGGTCGGTCGACATGATCCATAGCAAGTACGAAACAGGAGCAAACGATTATGCACATTGAACCAGGTATTGTTGATGGCGCCAAAATGGCCTTGGGCTCCGCGACGGCGGTAACGGTGTTGACCTATACGGCCAAGCTGGCATGGGACTCGATCAAGCAGGATGGAATGATTCCGCTCGGCGTGCGCAGCCTGATCGCGTCCGCCCTTGTGTTCGCCTTTTTCCAGATATTTCCCCATTACCCGGTCGGGGTGTCGGAGGTGCACCTGATTCTGGGCTCGACCCTCTTTCTCATGTTTGGCGCCGCGCCGGCAGCAATCGGCTTGGCGCTCGGATTATTGACTCAGGGGGTCTTCTTCGTCCCAGCAGATCTGCCTCAGTATGGCATGAATGTCACGACCCTGTTGGTCCCCCTGTTCGCTCTCAGCGCACTCGCTCATCGCATCATCCCGGCGAATACGCCCTATAAGGATGTGGAATACGCGCAATGCCTGGCCCTATCGACCGCCTATCAAGGTGGGGTGGTCACCCTGGTTGC